>JBEDET010000027.1:0-30625 GCA_041175505.1 Pseudomonadota bacterium | reverse complement strand
TGGCTTGATTAACCCTGTTAGCCGCGTTGAAATGGGCCTTGGTATTGCTATTGGTGCGATTACATTCTCCGGATCGGTAATCGCGTTCCTTAAGCTTGCTGGCAAAATGTCTGGTGCGCCAATCATGATGCCTATGCGGCATGTGATCAATCTGGGCACGCTCGCCGCGATTTTGGGTCTCATCGCCTATTTTACGGTTGACCAAAGCCCGTGGATATTCTGGACGATTACGGCGCTCGCATTCGTGATTGGCTTCTTGCTCATCATTCCAATCGGCGGCGCGGACATGCCCGTCGTGGTATCAATGCTCAACAGCTATTCTGGCTGGGCAGCAGCCGCCATGGGCTTCACGCTGCACAATACAGCAATGATCATCACCGGCGCGCTGGTGGGCTCGTCCGGCGCGATTCTGTCGTACATCATGTGCAAGGCCATGAACCGCAGCTTCATCAGCGTTATCGCTGGCGGCTTTGGTGCGGAAGCAGCCGCGACCGGTGGCCCTGCCAAAGAACAGCGCCCATGGAAGCGCGGTTCGGCGGAAGACGCTGCCTATATGATGCAGCAGGCGGAAAGCGTTATCATTGTACCCGGTTACGGCATGGCGGTTGCGCAGGCGCAGCATATCCTTCGCGAAATGGCCGATGTGCTGAAGAAACAGGGTGTTTCGGTGAAATACGCCATTCACCCGGTTGCCGGACGTATGCCCGGGCATATGAACGTACTGCTGGCCGAAGCGCAGGTGCCTTACGATGAGGTCTTTGAGCTTGAGGACATCAACAGCGAATTTGCGCAAACCGATGTTGCGTTCATCATCGGTGCGAATGACGTTGTGAACCCCGCGGCGAAAACCGACAAGACATCGCCGATTTACGGCATGCCGGTTTTTGATGTCGACAAGGCTAAGACCGTGTTCTTCGTAAAGCGCTCAATGGGCGGTGTGGGCTATGCCGGCGTCGACAATGACGTGTTCTACATGGACCAAACGATGATGCTCCTCGCTGATGCCAAGAAGATGTGCGAAGACATCGTCAAGGCTTTGCAGCACTAGGTCACTTCACGCTATCTATGAACAAAGGCCGCCCTGAGCAATCTTGGGGCGGTTTTCGTTTCACGTCAGGGGCAACGAATATGCGTAAAACTGGCGTTGATCGGAAATTGGGCAGCCACGCCTAATCTCGCTTGCATTTATCATTCTCTAAGGCATGTTGCGCCGATGAGGATAAGAGAGCTGCTATTCGTTGGCGCTGCATTTTGCGCGCTCGTTCAACCTGCTTCGGCAAAGACTATTGCGGTCTCGCCCGGTGAAGGCGCGCAAGAGCGTTTGCAAGAGGCGCTAATTGCTGCGGAGCCGGGGGACGTGGTTGAGCTTGCCGCCGGGCGGTTCAAGCTGTCTGACGGGCTCTCGCTTGACGTCAACAAGGTGACGGTAAAAGGGCAGGGTGGTTCAATAACTATCCTTGATTTCTCCGGTCAGCAGGGCGCTGGCGAGGGATTGTTGGTAACTTCCGATGACGTAGTGCTGAAAGACTTTGCGGTGGAGAACAGCAAGGGCGATGGCATCAAGTCAAAGGGTGCGGACCGCATCGTCTATCACAAATTGCGCGTTGAATGGACGGGCGGACCATTGGCCACCAATGGCGCATATGGGATCTATCCCGTCGAAAGCAAAGATGTCTTGATTGACTCGGTATTTGTGCGCGGTGCGTCGGATGCGGGCATTTATGTCGGGCAGTCGCGCAATATCATTGTGCGCCATTCAACGGCGGTTGAAAATGTCGCAGGCATTGAAATTGAAAACAGCTTTGACGCAGATGTTCATGACAATATTGCGACCCGCAATACGGGCGGCGTTTTGGTGTTCGACCTACCCAATTTGCCGCAAATGGGCGGACATAATGTCCGGATATTTGACAATATCATCGTCAACAACATGACCCCGAATTTCGCGCCGAAGGGGAATATCGTTGCCAACGTTCCGACGGGAACGGGCGTCATGGTTATGGCCAACCGCAGGGTCGAAATCTTTGACAATGTCATTGGTGAAAACGGCACGACCAATATCATGATCGTTGGCTATCGCTTTCCCTTTCAAGATCCCAAATATGACCCGTTACCGCGTGAGGTAAGCATCTGGGACAACCAACATAGCCGGGCGGGGTGGGACCCCAAATTTCGCGGCGGCACCGAAATTGCAGCCGCCATGGGCGGAAGCTTCCCAGCGATATTCTGGGACGGCGCTGGTGGCCCCGAATATACGCCGGTCATTCAGGACGACGTCCCCGCGCTATCGCTTGGGCTGAAAGACGTGGCCGCAGACACCGCAATGGCGCAACCGGCACCATTGGCCCGTGCAACATCGCGGCCTGCCGGATTGCCAACGATCGTGCTACCTGAAGCAATGGAAGCTGCCATCCGCTAATGCGTTTTGTATTGCCGTTTGTGCTGGCTTTTGCGGCGGCCGTGGCAACGTCAGCTACGTCGGATGATCCGGCCGCGCTTGCCATCGCTCGCCCGCAAAGTCCGGCGACTTTATCTGCCTTCGGATTTTTCGACGGTGCCGCAGCACGGCCATCGCCCCGCCTGATACCTTATGAACTGCGTACCCCGTTGTTCAGCGATTATGCGGCAAAACAACGCTTCATCTATGTGCCCGACGGTGCCCATATTGGTGCCGATGCAGATGGTAAGTTGATCTTCCCGGTCGGTAGCGCACTTATCAAGAGCTTTGGTTATCCGGCAAAGTCGGGTGGACTGAATATCATTGAAACCCGGGTTTTATTGCATCAGGCGCAGGGTTGGGTTGCCTTGCCCTATGTGTGGCGCGCGGATGGTAAAGATGCGGATTTACGCGTTGGCGGGACCAGGGTGCCCGTCACATTCGCCCATGGCGGCAATGACCTGTCGGTAAATTACAGCGTGCCGAATAAGAACCAGTGCAAGCAATGCCACTCGGCGGCAGGAAATATTATGCCGATAGGGCCTATATGGCAAAATATGGCGTTTCCCCGGCCAGCGGACGCACGGGCTATCGTAAAGGCAGCGCCGGCGCTTGCGCGGCTTCAGCCATATCCGAAATGGGATGACAGCCGTACGGGATCACTGGACGACAGGGCCCGGCAATATCTGAAGGTGAATTGCGGCCATTGTCATGCGCCCCAAGGCTCCGCAAGCAATAGCGGGCTTTTTCTGGATGGTTCTGCGAAAGGCGCTGCGGCACTCGGCATCGGCAAAAGGCCGGTCGCGGCGGGCAGGGCAAGCGGGGATCTAGATTTCATCATCGCACCCGGTCAGCCCGAGCAGTCCATTTTGATAAAGCGCATGGAAAGCACCGATCCGGGCATCGCGATGCCCGAGCTTGGTCGTTCAAAGGTGCATGATGAAGGCGTGGAATTGTTGCGGCAATGGATAGCCGCGATGCCGTCAAATACTCACTGACGCATCAGACGCTTTAACTGATATTGGTTGCCATCCCAACCTTCAAACACCGCGCCGATGCCGGGGTGGCTGACTGGGCCTTGTTCGCGGTCTGACAGCAGATTCTGCTGGCTGACATAAGCGATATAGCTGCTTTCGGCATTTTCCGCGAACAGGTGATAAAATGGCTGATTTTTGATTGGCCGAATGGGCTCGGGTATCGATTCATACCACTCGTCGCTGTTGGCGAACACCGGATCGATGTCGAAAACGACGCCGCGAAAGTCAAAAATGCGGTGGCGGACTACATCACCGATGGAAAATGCGGCTTCAGCTTGTTCAGGAAGGGGAATTTGTGACGTCATAGGACTAATATCATACCTAATGCCGCGCAAATCAACCTTCAGTCTTGGCAAAGCGAAAAACATCAGTTAATGGCCCCGCTCTGTCATCAGGACACGCCGGTTTGCCGGCAATGACCAGTCCTAATGATTTGCGGAGAGATGGCTGAGTGGTCGAAAGCACCGCACTCGAAATGCGGCGTGCCGGTGACGGTACCTAGGGTTCGAATCCCTATCTCTCCGCCATTTTTGCCTGCCCTTATGTTTTGACAAAACGTGCATTTGGTCTCACCACTTACACGAAGTCATAAAGCCTGTCCGACCCAAGGAGGTTGGGGCGTGCCGTTGGCTTTTTAACTAGGAGGGGTGCGCATGAAGAGGTTTGGTCCGATGTTGATGGCGCTGCTTGCCGCGGCATTGTTGGCGATTTTTGCGACGACCCCGCCAGAGGCAACGCCCAGTGATGCACCGCTGCGAAGCTTCTCTGCCACTCGGGCTATGGCGGATGTGGGGACAATGGCAAAACATCCGCACGTTACTGGTTCGGCGGAGAACGCAGTCGTGCGCGATCATATCCTACGCCGCATGGAAGCTCTCGGCATGGAAGTTTCGACCAGCGCGGGAGTCATCGACGCCAAGGGGATGAAGCGTCTCAATCATTGGAGCGGACGCAATGACCCACCTGCCACCTTGGTCAATTTAATCGGCATTCTTCCCGGGAAAAATCGCAACGCTCCGTCAGTCGTCCTGATGTCGCACCATGATACGGTTTGGGGCTCGCCCGGCGCCGCAGACGATGCATCGGGTGTCGCTGCAAGCTTGGAAGTCGTGCGCGCAATTCGCGCCCGCGGACAGCAGGAACGCGATCTGGTCATGCTGGTCACCGATGGCGAAGAACTTGGGCTACAGGGCGCGCGTCAATTCTGGGCGAACCATCCTTTACGCAAAAGCGCCGGCGCGGTTATCAATATGGAAGCACGCGGAGGCGGGGGACGGACCACCCTTTTCCAGACGTCACACCAGAATGGTGAAGCTATGCAGGTTTATGCCGATGCGGTCCGTCGCCCCGGTGCATCTTCACTTGCCGCGTTCATTTACGCGCTCCTACCCAATGATTCCGATCTGACACCTGTCATCAAGCATGATTACGCCGCCTATAACTTTGCCTTTATCGGGCGATCCGGCCTCTACCATTCACCAATGGCGACGCCAGACAACCTTGATCAAGGCGCATTACAGGACATGGGTGGGCAGGTTCTCGATCTAACGCAGGCGCTCCTAAAAACAGACATGCTTCCCCAAAGGGCGCCTGATACCGTGTTTTTTGACGTATTCGGGTTGTTCACGGCGATCTATCCCGCTTGGCTTGGTTGGGGAATGATAATCATCGCGGCGGGCGGAATGGGCCTGGTCTTGCGGCAAGACGGAACAGCCGGTTTAGCCGCGGGTGTTGGACGTATGTTGGCGCTGATCGTGGCAAGCGCAGCGATACTCTTCGCGCTTAACCGCTTATCCCTTGGGCTCGAGCCCGCCAATTATTATGACCGCTTGGCCGCGATCCCTCGGCTAGAGGTTATGGCGGTGTTGGGTTCGCTGGCGGCGTTTCTCACGGCTTTTGCCAGCTGGCGACCAAGTCGCGTCGGTGTCGTAGGTTCGGCGCTACCACTGTTTATCATGTGCCTTGCCGCGCAAGCCTTGGCGCCGACGGCAGCTTATGTGCTGGTTCTACCAATGCTGCTCGTCACCATTACCCTTTGGGTGCGGCATTCTGCCGTGCGGATTGGTATTGCGGCACTGGTCGGAGGCTACATGTTGGCGCTGGGTCACCAGTTGATGCAAGGGGTGGGGCCGACGCTTCCGTTCGTCGCAGCGCTACCACTGGCATTGGCCGTTTTATCGACACTACCACTTTGGCCCGGGATCGAGGTTCGAAAGGCACGGGCCATAGCCCTTGTCACCTTGCTGGGGGCAGCGTCCGTTTCATTGTGGGTTTTACTGGACGCACCTGCCGCGAGCCGTGCCGTTTATTCCGATAGCAAGCAGTGAACGGCGGTTTGCTTCGTACGGTCATCTTTGCGCCGTCACAGCATCATAAAGTCAGCAGATAGGCGACGACTTGTTCGCGCGCTTTGCGGTCTTGAATGCCGATAAAGGGCATTTTGCTGCCTGGCACCGTCTTCTTCGGGTCAGTTAGCCACCGGTCCAATGTTTTGGCGTTCCACGTCAGTCCAGACGCCTTGAGTGCGGGGCTGTAGGCATATCCTGCAAGCGTGCCAGCGCGGCGGCCGCCGACGCCGGCTAGGCTAGGGCCGAATGCTGTCTTTCCAACCTGTGTCGAATGACAGCCAGCGCATACCGCAAATGCAGGTGGGCGTGCTTGCTGCGCCGTCGCCGGACTAAATAAAGGGGTTGCCGCCAAAAATATGGGAAATGCGGCAAGAGCCACCGATAGCGGGAAATAGCGCACGCTTAGCCTCACCAGTTACAGTTGATAGATAGAAAAAAGGCGACGGCAGGATGACCCGCCGTCGCCTTCAATATGGGTTATTGGAAGCGATCTGCGTCCATGACCTTGGTCCATGCCGCGATGAAATCGGCCACGAACTTTTCTTTCGCATCGTCCGAAGCATATACTTCGGCGACGGCGCGCAGCTCGGCATTCGACCCGAAAACGAGGTCGACCGGTGTTGCGGTCCACTTGGCTGCACCGGTTGCCCGGTCCTTGCCTTCATATAGGCCGGCATTGGTCGCGTACTTCGCCCAGACTGTGTCCATGGACAGCAGGTTGGTGAAGAAGTCGTTGGTCAGCGTGCCTGGCTTGCTTGTGAAAACACCGGCAGTCGAACCGCCCGCATTTGCACCCAGAACGCGCATGCCGCCAACCAATACGGTCGTTTCGGCTACGGTTAGGCCAAGCAAGTCCGCCTTATCGATCAGTGCTTCCGTCGGTCCGAAATAGGCGTCTGATGCAAAATAGTTACGGAAACCGTCGGCTTTTGGTTGCAGCTGGTTGAAGGAGTCGACATCGGTTTGGTCCTGTCCAGCATCCACCCGTCCGGCCTTGAACGGAACAGTGACGTCCTGCCCAGCAGCCTTTGCCGCTTGTTCGATGGCCGCATTGCCGCCAAGCACGATCAAGTCGGCGATGCTAACCTGCTGGCCGTCCTTTGCGCTCTTGTTGAACGCGGTGCGGACGGTTTCAAGCGTAGCCATAACCTTGCTGACTTCGGCAGGGTCATTGACGGCCCAATCCTTCTGCGGCGCGAGGCGCAGACGGCCACCATTGGCTCCGCCACGCATATCGGTTGAGCGGAAGGTCGATGCCGATGCCCATGCTGTCCGCACGAGCTCAGCGGTCGTTAGCCCTGACGCGAGAACGCTGGCCTTCAACTGAACGATATCCTCCGCGCCGATGGGCGCATAATTGGCCTTCGGTAGCGGATCTTGCCACTTCAAGGTCACTTTTGGCGCGTCCTTACCAAGATAACGGGCTTGCGGACCCA
This sequence comes from Pseudomonadota bacterium, assembly GCA_041175505.1. Taxonomy (GTDB): domain Bacteria; phylum Pseudomonadota; class Alphaproteobacteria; order Sphingomonadales; family Sphingomonadaceae; genus Sphingorhabdus_B. Next base: position 23,367 of record JBEDET010000027.1, on the reverse strand, counting down.
TGTCGCGGTGGGTGAGCTTGAACCATGCCTGTGCAAACGCGTCCGCGAACTCTTGCGGGTTTTTCTGCCAGCGCTTGGTAATCTTCCGGAATCCGGGGTCTTCACGCAATGCAATGTCGGTGGTGAACATGATTGGTGCATGACGGACGTCAGGACGATGTGCGTCTGGAACCATGTTCGCTGCCGATAGGTCGGTTGGTATCCACTGTACCGCGCCAGCAGGGCTTTTCGTCTTTACCCATTCAAAGCCGTAAAGATTGTCCAGATACTGCGTGGTGAACGCGATTGGGTTGGATGTCCACGCACCTTCAAGTCCGCTGGAAATTGTATCTTCCGAATGGCCTTTGCCGCATTTGTTGGTCCAGCCTAAGCCTTGCTGTTCAATGGACGCCACGCCGGGGTCACCGGCAACGCACTCTTCTGGCTTCTTTGCACCATGTGCTTTTCCAAATGTGTGGCCACCCGCGATCAGCGCAGCGCTTTCGGCATCGTTCATTGCCATCGCACCGAATGCACGGCGGATGTCGGTTGCCGCGGCGAGAGGGTCAGGAACGCCGTTTGGACCCTCTGGATTGACGTAGATCAGACCCATTTGCGTTGCCGCCAATGGGCCCTTCAAATTGCCCTTTGCGTCGCGGCGTTGGTCCGTCAGCAATTTGGCTTCAGGCCCCCAGAACACGAGATCAGGCTGCCATGTGTCGACGCGACCACCAGCAAAGCCAAGGGTTTTGAAGCCCATATCTTCCATGGCAACATTTCCGGAAAGAACCATCAGGTCGCCCCATGAGAGCTTCCGGCCATATTTCTGCTTGATTGGCCATACCAAGCGGCGTGCCTTGTCGAGGTTTACGTTATCGGGCCAAGAATTAAGCGGTTCAAAGCGCATCTCGCCGCCGTCAGATCCACCACGACCGTCGCCGGTGCGATAGGTGCCGGCGCTGTGCCATGCCATGCGGATGAAGAACGGACCATAATGGCCATAGTCAGATGGCCACCAAGGCTGCGATGTTTTTAGGACCTTGCGGATGTCTGCCTTGACTGCATCAAGATCCAGTGTCGCAAATTCGGCGGCATAGTTGAAGTCGTCGCCATACGGGTTTGCGCGCGCTTCATTTTGGCGCAGCGCAGTCAAGTCAACCTTCTTTGGCCACCATTCCGCTTTTGGTTCAGCCGTTTCGGCATGTGCCGCAGATGCGAGGGCCACTGGTGATGTGGCGGCAAGCAACGCGACGAGGGCGATGTTGCGTATTTTCATGAATATGTTCTCCCGTTTTACCCAGGACGCCCCATGGGTATATGATGCAGTTACTGGCGATGCGTCGCCAAGCCCAACGAGATTGATTTGTCACAATAATCGATTGCATTGATGAGACCGACCAGAAGCGACAACCCGAGAAGGGTTGGGACATTTTTATGCAAGACGGCGAAGGCGCGCCGTTTATTGGCCCGCCGTGGATCGTCTTCGGTTAAAATAGCGATGTCGCTGTCCGATGCAGCGTGGCCTTCGGAGCGTTAGCCCGCCTGTGCAGTGAAGCCATTTGGCGTGAAATACACATCTGACTTAAGGGCATCGACCGCCGTTGCGGCTTCCTGTTCCATTTCCTGAAGATAGGCAAATCGATGTTCCAAGAAGTCGGCTTCACTGACTTTCTCAAGCCGTCCACATAACCGCGATAGTGAACGGGCGCCCATATTGTTGCCGGAGCTTTTGAACGCATGTGCGCAGAAGCGGAATTCGGAAACATCGCCGTCGGCAACCGCTTTACGCAAGGGGCCCAGCGTTTGTTCGACATCTTCGACAAAGCCTTCAATCATCGTGTCCACGAATGCCTGATCTCCGATAGACAGAAGATACTGGATTTGATCTTTGTCGATCGGCGCGTCCGCGGATGGAACATTTGCAAAGCGGGGTGCGACTGTATGCAATGGATCGATTGGCAATGCCTGCTCAATTAACGGCCCATTTGTTTCGACGCCGCAATATTTCTCGATGGCGTTGAGAAGTATTTGCGCATTTACCGGCTTAGTGATGCGCATATCCATTCCGGCGTTTCGGCACTTGGTTTCCGTTTCTGAAGTCGCGTCGGCTGTTACGCCGATAATCGGCAGGTGGTTTCGTCCGTCTTCAAGCGCACGCCACATAGAACAGGTGTCGATGCCGTTAAGTCGCGGCATGTTAACATCGAGCAGTACGATATCTATGCCACCTTTTTCCATCTCCTCAAACGCTTCATCGCCGTCCGTGACCATAACAACGATATGGCCCGCAGCCTGTAGAATAGCAGACAGAACGTTCCGGCTCGTGCGGTTGTCATCGGCAACCAAAATCCGCCTCGGCGTGTAGCTTGACGACGGCTGCTGTTCATGGCTGATGCTGGAGAGGAGGGAACTCTCTGCTTTTCTTGCTTTTTCGGCCAGCTCTTTTGCACGGGAATTTTCGTCGATGAGAGCGTCAAAAGCAAAAAGGTAACAACCGAGGCCTGAGATGCTGCCCATGACTAGCCTATTGTGAGGGATATCCTGTTCAGGTGTTAAATCACTGCGCAGCTTTTTCAAAAAGGACGTCATTGCGCCGCCAGCCTGAACGGCTCTGCTCCGTCCTTGAACAGATTGTAAAGGTCATGGACAGACAGCGGGCGACCCAAGAGATACCCTTGGACCTCATCGCAACCTGAAGTGCGAAGCAGCGTAAACTGGGCTTCTGTCTCAACGCCTTCTGCGACGACCCGCATATTCAGTGCATGGGCCAAATGGGCGATAGTGGTTATGATTGCGCGGTCGGCAGCAGATGTCTCGATCCGCGAGATAAAGGTTTGATCAATTTTCAAACGGGTCGCTGGCAAGTCCCGCAAATATTGAAGTGACGAATAGCCCGTGCCAAAATCATCGATAGAAATCTGGATGCCGCCCGCGCGCAAATTTGCCAGTTGCTCGCGCACCTTCTGGCTGTTGTCTATTAACAGTTCTTCGGTGATTTCAATCGCCAGCTTGCCGCGTGGAATCCCATATTTCGCGACGAAATTGAGCATCTCGGTGCACATTGCGGAATATTGAAACTGCTTGGGCGACACGTTGACGGCTATATGTGGGAGCTCAATGCCTTCTTCGGCAAACAACGCAATCTGCTTGCACGCGGCTTCGATGACCCATGTCCCGATACGGCCAATTAAGCCGGAGTCATTGGCCACATTTATGAAGTCGGAAGGGCACAGACGCCCCCTAACAGGGTGGTTCCAACGCACCAAAGCCTCAAGACCTACATAATTGCCTGAGGCTGTATCAACTATTGGCTGATATTCCAGGAACAGCTGATCGCTGTTCAGTGCGTCGCGAAGGTCGCTTTCGATTCCTGCATTCATTTGTGCGATGTGGTTCATGTGCGGCGAGAAGAAGCAGAAGCAATTTCGGCCTGCGGATTTGGCTTCATACATGGCAAGGTCAGCCAGGCGCAGCAGTTCTTCGGGTGAGGTGCCATCGTCGGGAATACGCGCGATGCCGATGCTTGCGCCGATAGTCTGCTCAACACCGCCAATCGTGTATGGCTCACCAATTTTCGCGAGCAGCTCGGTGCACACGGCTGCGGCGTTGCCATAGTCATCGAGATTCTGAAGAACTATGGCAAATTCGTCGCCGCCGATGCGCGCGGCAAAGCCATTGGCGTCCAGCGCTGAGATCAGGCGTTCGGCGACTTGGCGCAGCAGAACATCACCAGTTTGGTGTCCGCGGGTGTCGTTGATGACTTTAAACCGGTCGAGGTCGAGCAGCAGCAGCGCCGCAGCTCTGCCGCTGGCGTTGCTCTCATCAATTGCGGTGCGCATCCATTGCGCAAGTAAGGTACGGTTGGGAAGGCCTGTGAGCATATCATGTAACGCCAGATGCGTTCGGTGTTCCTCGGCAAATTTGCGCGCCGTGATATCAAGACCGGTCGTCAGGATACCTATGGTCTGGTTGTCTTGGTTGAGTAGGGGTGACTTGTTGCATTGAAAAATGAGCTCGATGCCTTCGCTTACAAATTTTTCTTCAAAATTAGGTATCGAGTTCCCCGTTTCGAGAATGGCGTTGTTCCTACTTGTTTCACGTTCAACCAGGTCGGGCTCCATGATGTCCGAAATGGGACGGCCCACCAGTTGGTCGGGGTCGCGACCGAACAGCGCTGCCTGATAGGAATTTAAAAACAGGAATTTACCGTTTCGGTCAGTCGCGTTGATTAAAATCGGGGTCGTGTCGATGATTTGCTCCAACATCGACTTGCCGCTTTTATCATCGCCTTCCTTGCTATCTGCGCCTGTCCGATTAGCCTCAAGTGATTGCTTGAGCTCCTGCTGCCGATAGTGCTGGCCCAAGAGCAATACTGCGCGGTCGCGAAATTCGATGTGGGATACAGGCGATTGCAAAAAGTCGGTCGCGCCGGCATCCAGCGCTGTAATGCGGCATTCCCGGTCTTGCCGTGCCGTAATGATGATCGCAGGAATATGCGCGCCAACGGTGCGCGAGCGGATTTTGCTGATGAATTCCGCACCGTTCATTTCGGGCATACGGTAGTCGACGACAAGCAGGTCGGCCGTCTCGGTCTCGAGCCATTGCAAAGCCTCAATCGCGCTGTGAAAACACTTCGCGGAGAACTCTGGACCCATCATCGCGACATATTGCGCATAAACGCGCAAGTTGGTCGATCTGTCGTCTACAATGACAATACGGGCATGCATGATGCAGTGGTATCGGCAGAACCTCAAGGAAAGGTTAAAAACTGGTTCGTATGTCCGGTCCGATTTGGATGAAATATTTGGCCGAGGTTCACGTCCGGCCGCGCTTTTTACCTCATGTGAATATGGTTAGCGAGAGCGTTTCCTCGCAGACCCGTTTGCGCGGGACGGGGTGCCGTCCATCCCATTTCCGCTGCGGTTGCTGACCATGCGCTCAACCGAACATGCGCGCAATCCGACAGTTGCCAAAAACATGCGCTGGCCTTAGCAGAGGGGCATGCACAGCACGCCACATTTTGAAGAGCAATATCTATCGTTGATGCGCCGCATTTGGAACGAGGGCGCTGTTCAGCGCGATCGGACTGGTGTTGGCACCAAAGCGTTGTTCGGCGCCACCATGCGCTTTTCGCTGGCGGACGATGCTATCCCGCTGTTGACCACCAAGCGGGTGTACTGGAAAACTGCGGCGCGCGAGATGCTTTGGTTTTTGACCGGCGACACAAATATCCAGCCCTTGCTTCAACAGAATGTCAAAATCTGGACCGACTGGCCTCTGGCGCGATATCGGCGCGAAACGGGCGAAGACATCACGCAGGAAGCATTTGAGCAGCGCATTGTCGAAGATGATGCCTTTGCCGCGCAATGGGGCGATTTGGGGCCAGTCTATGGCGCGCAGTGGGTCAACTGGCCGCGTTATGAGGCCACCGACAACGGGCTATTCCGACGCGCGGAGAAGGGCATCGATCAGGTCAGTCTGCTCGTCGAAAGTTTGAAGAACAGCCCAGGGTCGCGCCGCCACATTATCGAAGGGTGGAACGTTGCCGAGCTTGACCAAATGGCGCTTCCGCCTTGCCACAAGACGTACCAGTTCCATGTTGCGGACAATGTATTGAGCTGCATCTTGTTTCAGCGTTCTTGCGACCTTGGACTTGGATTTGCGTTCAATGCATTTTCTGCTGCTTTGTTGACGCGGATGCTCGCTGCGGTCTGTGGGTACAAGGCGGGCGAGCTCATCTGGCAGGGTGGCGACGTGCATTTATATCTGAACCATGCACCTTTGGTTGAGGAGCAGTTGAGCCGTACGCCATCCGGCAACCCCAAGCTCAAGCTTTTGCGCACGCCCGACAGCATTTTTGACTTCTACATCGAAGATTTTGAGGTGTCTGATTATCATCCGCAATCGCACATTTCTGCGCCTGTTGCCGTCTAATTGCGCATTAGGACAGGGATATTGACCTAAGCGACTGTTTGAAATATTATAACAACCGTGGATAATAAACTACCTGAGTCGTTTCGGGTACATAACTGCGGAGATGGTGATGGTGCACGGTATCAAGGACAATCTCGCGCCGCTTCATCTCCATGTGCCGGAACCCAAGTTCCGCCCAGGCGATAAGGCCGATTTTAGCGACATCATTGTGCCCGAAGTGGACGCTATCTCGCGACCCGATGAGCACGCCAGCCCGGCGGATATACATGCGCTCGCTTATGGCCTTGTCCGCGTTTTGGCCGATGATAATCAGGCGGTTGGCAGTTGGAACCCCGGGCTTGATGCCGACACGCTGCGGGCCATGCTGCGCAAGATGCTGTTATTGCGTGCCTTTGATGACCGCATGTTCCGTGCGCAGCGTCAGGGCAAAACCAGTTTCTATATGAAGTCCTTTGGCGAGGAAGCGACGTCGGTTGCAACCACGATGGCGCTGCATTCGGATGACATGTGTTTTCCAAGCTATCGCCAGCAAGGCATTCTGATTACGCGTGATTATCCGCTCGTCGACATGATGAACCAGATTTATTCCAACAGTGGCGATCGGCTGAAGGGGCGCCAGCTGCCCATCATGTATTCCGCCAAGGATTACGGATTTTTTAGTATTTCGGGCAATCTGACAACGCAATATCCCCAAGCAGTTGGTTGGGCGATGGCGTCTGCGTCACGTGCGGATACCCGTATCTCTGCGGTGTGGTGTGGTGACGGGTCGACGGCGGAAGGTGACTTCCACAGCGCGCTGACATTTGCCGCTGTATATAATGCGCCGGTTATCTTTCAGGTGGTGAACAACCAGTGGGCGATTTCGTCATTCTCCGGTTTTGCAGGGAGTGAGCGGACGACGTTCGCCGCGCGTGCCATTGGTTATGGCATCGCTGGACTGCGCGTGGACGGCAATGATGCGCTGGCCGTTTTTGCTGCCATGCAATGGGCGGCCAACCGCGCGCGCACAAATGGCGGGCCAACGTTAATTGAATATTTCACCTATCGCGGCGAAGGGCATTCGACGTCGGATGACCCCGGCGCGTACCGTGCGGCGGAGGAATATGCGTTGTGGCCGCTTGGCGACCCTGTGACGCGCCTTAAGGATCATTTGATATCGATTGGCGCATGGAGTGACGAACAGCATGAGGCGCTCATTCTGGAGCTGTCAAACGCCGTAAAGGCGTCCCAGAAAGAGGCGGAGCAGAATGGGATTTTAGGCCACGGCCTGCATCACCCAATGGAAACCATGTTCGAAGATGTGTTCGAAGAAATGCCGTGGCATTTGAAAGAGCAATGCGAACAGATGTTGGAAGAACAGCGCGACAAATTCGGCCCCGAATGGGAGGCGCGCTGATGACCGAGCCCGCGACCAAAACCATGAACATGATTGAGGCGATCAATAGCGCCTTGGACGTGATGCTGGCGAAAGACCCCGAAGTTGTCATCATGGGGGAAGACGTTGGCTATTTCGGCGGCGTATTCCGGGCAACTGCCGGGCTTCAGAAAAAGCATGGCAAAACCCGTGTTTTTGATACGCCCATCAGCGAGTGCGGGATCATCGGCGTTGGTGTTGGCATGGCGGCCTATGGCCTGCGTCCCGTGCCCGAAATTCAATTTGCCGATTACATCTATCCCGGCCTTGACCAGTTGGTCAGTGAGGCTGCGCGCATGCGCTATCGTTCCGCCAATGACTTCATTTGTCCCATGACGGTGCGTTCGCCCTTTGGCGGCGGCATATTCGGCGGGCAAACGCATAGCCAAAGCCCCGAAAGCCTGTTCACGCATGTCTGCGGTATCAAGACAGTTATTCCAGCGACACCTTATGATGCAAAGGGGCTGTTGATTGCCGCGATCGAAGACAATGACCCAGTCGTGTTTTTTGAACCCAAGCGGATCTATAATGGCCCGTTCAGCGGCTATTATGACCGTCCGGTCGAACCATGGTCCAAACATGAGGGCAGCGCCGTTCCAGAAGGCTATTATCGCATAGACTTAGGCAAGGCGGCGGTCGTGCGGGAGGGGCAGGCTGTCACGGTCCTGACCTACGGCACTATGGTGCATGTTGTGAAAGCCGTCGTCGCCGAGCATGGCATTGACGCCGAGATCATCGACCTGCGGACATTATTGCCACTGGATATCGAAACCATTGAGGCATCGGTCAAGAAAACGGGCCGCTGTATGGTTGTGCATGAAGCGACCCGAACCAGTGGCTTCGGCGCAGAATTGGCTGCGCAGGTGCAGGAACGGTGCTTCTATCATCTCGAGGCACCAATTGAGCGCGTGACAGGATTTGATACGCCATATCCACATAGCCTTGAATGGGCATATTTCCCAGGCCCCGTGCGGCTGGCCCGCGCATTTGACAAGATCATGAAGGACTGACTTTATGCCCATATTCACATTCAACTTACCGGATATTGGTGAAGGCATAGCCGAGGCAGAAATCGTTGCATGGCATGTAAAGGTTGGCGACAGAATTTCTGAAGACCAACCGCTGGCCGACATGATGACGGACAAAGCGACCGTCGAAATGGAAAGTCCGGTGGCCGGGGTCGTGACCAAGGTGGCTGGCGAGGCAGGCGATGTCATCGCCATCGGATCCATGCTGGTGGAGATTGAAACCGCGACTGACGTCAGTCAGGGGGAAAGCATGGTAAAGGTAGAGGCGGTCGCGACGGTTGAGGACGAACTGCCACATGCGCCTGAACCCGTCGCTGCGGAACCAGCGGCCGTGCAGGAGAGGCCTACAGCTGTAGCCGCCCCGTTGCATAACATAAGCGCTGATCACAAGATTACGGCGTCGCCTGCAGTACGCCAGCGTGCCAAGGATCTTGGCGTTGAGTTGACTGACGTCAAGGCTGCAGGCGGGCATGTCCGGCACGCGGATCTCGACGCGTTTTTGGCCTATGGAAGCGGGCAGGGCTATCGCGCATCCCATATCAGCGCGCGCCGTGACGACGAGAATGTCAAAGTCATCGGCATGCGCCGGCGTATCGCGGACAACATGGCGGCGTCAAAGCGCCACATCCCGCATTTTACCTATGTCGAAGAAATTGACGTCACCGCGATTGAAGCGATGCGCGCCGACCTGAACGCAAACCGCGGCGCAAGGCCAAAGCTAACAATGCTCCCATTGCTTATCGTGGCGATCTGCAAGACGATCCCGCAATTTCCGATGATCAACGCGCGTTACGACGACGAAAATGGCGTTGTGACGCGCCATGGCGCGGTGCATCTCGGTATGGCAACCCAAACCGATGCCGGATTGATGGTCCCCGTCATCCGCGATGCGCAGGACAGAAATATTTGGCAGCTTGCAACGGAAATTGCGCGCCTTGCCGACGCTGCACGGAGCGGCTCAGCGAAAAGTGAAGAGCTGTCGGGTTCCACGCTAACAGTGACGTCGCTTGGCCCCTTGGGCGGGATTGTGACCACACCTGTCATCAACCGACCTGAGGTGGCGATTATCGGACCCAATAAGATTGTCGAGCGCCCGATGTTTGTCGGCGACACAATTGAGGCGCGCAAATTGATGAACCTGTCGATCAGCTGCGACCATCGTGTTGTCGACGGTTGGGATGCGGCCAATTATGTTCAGGCGTTGAAAAAGCTTTTGGAAACGCCCGTTTTGCTATTTGCCGATTAAAATTTCGAAGCCGCGATGCTGGTGGGGAAAAAGCGGTGCTTCAAACTCATTTGCCCGAAAACGACCTTTTACGACAAATGCCGTTGACAGAATCTTGCGCCGCTTATAGTGCGCCCCCACCGCAAGTTAGCGGGTGTAGCTCAGTTGGTTAGAGCGCCGGCCTGTCACGCCGGAGGTCGCGGGTTCGAGCCCCGTCACTCGCGCCACTTCCCTGAAAATCAGGTTGTAGGTGGTGCGCGGAACGAACCTGTTTCCATCCAGATCATTAATGGCCGCATTGGGGCAATCCAGATCACGCCAGCTGTCAAATAAATGACGCCCTGCAACAATATATGCAGTTGGCCGATATATTCAGACGCGCTGACGATCAGCACCGACCAAACCAGAATAATCAGCAATATTGCCAGCATGCCCGCGGGCTTACGCCATGTCGGTTGCTTCAGTGGTCCATTCATAATGTTATCCAGGATTTTTCCGTAAGCACGGCATCGAGCGGGACGTCCCAGATGTCCGATGCGAGCTCAGAGGTGAATTGAACCGACCAGGCAAGGCCGATGGCGATGGAATGATCCAGCACACTCAGTGCACGGTCATAATGTCCCGCACCTTGGCCAAGCCGGATGAGCCTGTCGTCATAGGCCAGCATGGGAACAAGGACTATATCGGGTGTACACTCTGGGGCCGTCTCAGCAGGCTGTAGAAGGCCAAATGCCCCCGGGACAAGGTCGTCATCGGGTGACCAGCGTAAAAACCGCATGGGTGCGCTTTTGCTGGTTACATGGGGCAGGGCAAGGTCACAGCCCATGGCATGGGCTTGTGCGAGGATCGCCGCGGGATCGACTTCCGAGCCTTTTGCGATATAGCCCGCCACGATTTTACCGGGCGCTAAAAATTTGGCTAAGGGGCTGGGGATTTTAGAAAATGCCAGCGATAGGTCCTGCGCCGTCAAACCATTGACGTACGAATCGCGAATTTGCCGAAATGCGGCGCGCTGTGTTGGTTTGTCTAATTCTGAAGTCACAGCATTTCCCGAAATCGGTTGGCGGAACCACCATGGGTCGTTTTCCGGAATATCCTCTGACGCCAGCACGTCAGGTGGGCACCGTGTGATCTGGACCTTAAGGTTGCCCAAATGGCCCAGGCAGGGACAGCTCCCTTAGATAAATAATCGCCTCAGGGATGTTCTCATCAGCTCGTACCGGGCAGTTCCGCCATGTTCAATATAGGCGTCTTACGTTAATTCTCAAGCCTTAGTGCCAGATTTTCGAGTCTGCTGGCTAAGCCCTCTAAAGCTTCGGCGACTTGTGACGATTTCTCGGCTGCCGTGGCACTATCCGCGACAACCGGCGCTCCACTGGACACGTCATGAAGCCGGTCGGCCAGCAGCAACGCGGAAAACAACAAGCTGCGCGTTTCATTCAGCCCGGCCGAACCGCCGCCAGCCTCGCGGGCCTTTTCATCAACCATGGCTCCCAAGGCCAGCAACCGTGTTTCTTCGCCGTCATTGCACGCCACAGAATATTGGCGGCCAGCGATGGACAGTTTAACCTCAGCCATCAGTTTGCTCCTGACAATATCTGGTCGATTCCGCGAATGGCTTCCAACGTCTCTGTCTTTAAACGCTCATGGCGATCCGCCAGATCGGCGTCAGGTGTGTTCGCTGGCGCCGTAGCCAGTCTTTCGACGCGCGAAAGCGCACGTTCTATGCGGCCAATCGCAACAATTAATCGTTCATCTGCCATGGCTTACATCCTTTTGATGAGACGGTGTAACAGACTAAAGATTTCATGCAAATGCAACAAAACACATTGGGCATAAGATTCCCCGCAGGAAATGCGCGCCCGTCCCTTGACGCTGCGCGCTTGCGTCCGCAAAGGGTTGGCACCAAACGACTCGGCGGTATCGCATATGTTGTATGCGCCCGCCTCCCGCTCCCAATCAGGAGTATTTTGTGGGGATAGAACATGACCGTTACTGAACAGCAAATGGCCAATGCAATCCGGGCGCTGGCCATGGATGCTGTACAGGCCGCAAATAGTGGCCATCCCGGCATGCCGATGGGCATGGCCGATGTCGCAACGGTACTCTATTCGAAGTTCCTGAAATTTGATCCGAAAGCCCCACATTGGGCCGATCGTGACCGTTTCGTGCTGTCTGCGGGCCACGGGTCAATGTTCGCTTATGCGACCTTGTATCTCACGGGCTATGCAAGCCCGACCATCGAAGACATCAAAAACTTTCGCCAGTTGGGTAGCCCATGTGCTGGCCATCCGGAGAATTTTTTGATCGATGGCGTTGAATGCACCACAGGACCGCTGGGGCAGGGGCTTGCCATGGCAGTGGGCATGGCGGTTGCAGAACGGCACCTGAATGCGCGCTTTGGCGACGACCTGGTTGACCACCGGACATGGGTCGTGGCGGGCGATGGTTGCCTGATGGAAGGCATCAATCATGAAGCCATTGGGCTTGCCGGACATTTGGGTCTCGGCCGTTTAATCGTATTCTGGGACGATAACCGCATTACGATTGATGGCGCGACTGACCTGTCGACGAGTGAAGATATCGCCGCACGCTATCGTGCAAGCGGATGGCATGTTGAGGCATGTGATGGCCATGATTTCAACGACATAGAGCGGGCAATTAAAGCGTCGCTTGCAGATAACCGTCCATCGTTGATTGCTTGCCGGACACTTATTGGCAAAGGTTCGCCAAATAAGGAAGGTACAAAAGCGCCGCACGGTAGCCCATTGGGTGCAGACGAAATCGTCGCGACGCGGGCTGCGATCAACTGGCCCTATCCGGCGTTTGAAGTTCCTGCGGATATCTTGGATGCATGGCGCGCAACCGGTCATGCTGGGGCTGAGGCCCATGCCAGCTGGGCGAAGCGGCTTGCGGCTTCATCCCATGCGGAAACCTTCACAAAGACCATGTCGGGTGCGGTTGATTCCGCATGGTTGCAGCCGCATCTGGAAAGCCTGATCGCCGCGCCGCAGAACATCGCGACGCGCAAAGCATCGGAAATTGCACTGACGGCGGCAACGGCCGCATTGCCGGACCTGCTCGGCGGGTCGGCGGATCTGACGGGTTCAAACTTTACCCGAACTGTGTCGACCAATACATTGGATAAAAACGATTATTCTGGACGTTATGTCAATTATGGTATTCGTGAATTCGGTATGGCGGCGGCCATGAACGGCATGGCGCTGCATGGCGGCATCATTCCGTATGGCGGAACGTTCCTGATCTTCTCGGATTACTGCCGCGCCGCCATTCGTCTGTCTGCGCTTCAGGAAACCCGCGTTGTCTATGTCATGACGCATGATTCCATCGGCGTTGGCGAAGATGGTCCGACCCACCAGCCGATTGAACAAATCATGTCGATGCGGCTCATTCCCAACCTCGACGTGTATAGGCCATGCGATACCATCGAAACCGCGGAATGCTGGGCGCTCGCTATTGAAAGCGCGCATACACCTTCGGTATTGGCGCTATCGCGTCAAAACTTGCCGCAATTGCGCACGGACATTAGCGAAAATATGTCTGCCAAAGGTGGTTACCGGCTGCGTACAGCAAAGGCTGACCGCAAAGTCGTGCTAATCGGCACCGGTTCTGAAGTTGCTATCGCCGTTTCGGTTGCAGAGCAGCTTGAGGAAAAGGGGATTGGCGCCGATGTCGTGTCGATGCCCAGCTGGGAGCGCTTCGATGCACAGTCGCCTGCCTATAAGGCTGGCGTTCTGCCGTCGGATACGTTGCGCGTATCTGTGGAAGCGGGCACGACCATGGGTTGGGAACGTTATGTCGGTGACGGTCTTCGGATCGGGATCGATAGTTTCGGTGCATCTGGCCCAATTGATGCACTTTATGAACATTTCGGCCTGACCGCCGATAAGATTACCGCGCAAATTCTCGCTAAACTTGGCTGATTGGAGCACGCATGACTATTAAAGTAGCTATTAACGGATTTGGCCGCATCGGTCGCTTGGTCGCGCGCGCGATTTTGGAGCGTGATGATCATGATTTAGAATTGGTGGCGATCAATGATCTCGCGCCAGCCAAGGCGAACGCATTATTGTTCAAGCGTGACAGCGTGCATGGCCCGTTCCCCGGAACAGTAGAAGCCGATGGCAATGACATCATCGTCAATGGCAAGCGCATTCACGTCACCGCCGAACGCGATCCAGCCAATTTGCCGCATGCTGCAAATGGCGTCGATATCGCTTTGGAGTGCACCGGCTTCTTCACCGACCGCGCGAGCGCAGAAAAGCATCTCGCCGCAGGCGCAAAGCGTGTTTTGATCTCGGCACCTGGTAAAAATGTCGACAAAACCGTGGTGTTTGGCGTCAATCACGACGTTTTGACATCCGCCGATATCATCGTTTCGAACGCGAGCTGCACGACCAACTGCTTGGCACCACTTGCGAAAGTGCTGAACGACGCAATTGGTATTGAACGCGGTTTGATGACCACGATCCACAGCTACACCAACGATCAGAAAATTCTCGACCAAATCCATGATGACATGCGCCGCGCACGCGCTGCTGCGATGTCGATGATTCCGACAACAACGGGCGCTGCGCGGGCTGTTGGCGAAGTTATGCCGGAACTAAAGGGTAAGCTTGATGGATCGGCCATTCGCGTGCCGACACCCAATGTCAGCATCGTCGATCTGACCTTCACACCTGCGCGCGATACCACGAAGGAAGAGGTCAATGCGCTGCTTAAGGCCGCATCTGAAGGCGCTTTGAAGGGCGTTTTGGCTTATTCCGACGAACCATTGGTATCGATCGACTATAATCACTGCCCAGCTAGCTCGACCATCGACAGCCTTGAAACAGCCGTCATCGATGGCAAGCTTGTCCGTGTCCTTAGCTGGTATGACAATGAATGGGGCTTCTCCAACCGGATGGTGGATACCGCCGGCGTCATTGGAAAGTTGCTTTAACCATGGCTTTTCGCACGCTCGACGATCTTGGTGACATTACAGGAAAGCGCGTGTTTGTGCGCGTGGACTTGAACGTGCCGATGGCCGACGGGCGTGTGACCGATGAAACGCGTTTGCGGGCATTGTTGCCCACCGTCAGCGAACTCGCTGACAAGGGTGCCAAGGTTCTATTGCTTGCCCATTTCGGTCGTCCCAAGGGTGCGAAGCATAGCGAAATGTCGGTTTCTATGGTTTTGGATGCGCTGCAAGAGGTGCTTGGCCGCGAAGTCATGTTCGTGCCCGAGATTGCGGGTGACATCGTCGCGCAATCCATCGGCATATTGGCGGATGGCGACATTGCCTTGCTTGAAAACACCCGGTTCTGGCCAGGTGAGGAACAAAACGACCCTGAACTTGCACGCGCCGTAGCTGCAAATGGCGACTATTACGTGAATGACGCCTTTTCTGCGGCACATCGCGCGCATATGTCTACCGAAGGTCTTGCGCATATCTTGCCAGCCTATGCCGGTCGTTCGATGGAAGCGGAACTGAAGGCGTTGGAAGCAGCGCTGGGTTCACCGGAGCACCCGGTCGCTGCCGTTGTGGGCGGCGCAAAGGTTTCGAGCAAGCTCGACGTGCTGAACAATCTGGTGAAGCAGGTCGATCATTTGATCATTGGCGGCGGCATGGCGAACACCTTTCTCGCTGCCCGCGGTATCAATGTTGGCAAGTCGCTGTGTGAACATGATCTTGCCGACACGGCCAACGCCATATTGGATGCGGCGGACCTTGCAGGCTGCACCGTGCATCTGCCCTATGACGTCGTGACGTCAGTTGAATTCCGCGCAAATCCGCCCGTACGCACTGTGAATGTCCATGAAGTGGCGGCGGATGAAATGATCCTTGATGTCGGCCCTGCGGCGGTTGAGGCGCTGGCTGATGTCCTGAAAACATGCCGGACCTTGGTCTGGAACGGACCGCTCGGCGCATTTGAGATGGAGCCATTTGACGCGGCAACGGTCTCATTGGCCCGGACAGCGGCTGCGCTGACGCGTGAAGGCTCGCTTGTGTCGGTTGCGGGTGGTGGCGATACGGTGGCGGCGCTCGCCCATGCTGGTGTGACGGAGGATTTTACCTTTGTTTCGACCGCTGGCGGTGCATTTTTGGAATGGATGGAAGGCAAACCGCTTCCGGGCGTGGATGCTTTGAATATAATTTAAACATGCGGGGCCTTGCCCCGTTTTTTTCGGATGGTACTGCATACGTATGCACTATCAAGGTACAGGAAAGAGCGGATGAACGACCAAGAGATGTTCGAAAAAGTAGCAACGGCAACGGGCTTTATTGCGGCGCTTGACCAAAGTGGCGGCTCTACGCCGAAGGCCCTTCGTGGTTATGGCATCGAAGAAGATGCATATTCGACCGAAGAAGAAATGTTCGGCCTAATCCACGACATGCGTTCGCGCATCATCACATCGCCAAGCTTTTCCGGCGATAAGGTCCTCGGTGCCATCTTGTTTGAGCGCACAATGGACGGCCATGCGGACGGCAAGTCCGTGCCAGACGCACTGCGCGATCGCGGCGTCGTGCCCTTTTTGAAGGTTGATAAGGGTCTTGAGGACGAAGCAGACGGCGTTCAGATGATGAAGCCAATGCCAGATTTGGATGCGCTGCTCGCGCGTGCCAAAGCAAAGGGTGTTTTTGGAACGAAAAAACGTTCGGTTATTAACAAGGCGTCGCCATCGGGTATCGCCGCGATTGTGCGGCAACAATTTGAAGTGGCGGAGCAAATCCTCGCCCACGGCCTGATGCCGATCATTGAGCCTGAAATTAACATCAAAAGCGCTGACCGTGCGCAAAGCGATGTCATCCTGCGAGACGAAATACTGAAAGCGCTCGATAGCGTTTCGGGCGACAATAAGGTGATGTTGAAGCTGTCGATTCCTGCGGAGGCGGGCACATTTGACGCGCTGGTTAGCCACCCGCGCGTGCTGCGTGTCGTTGCCTTGTCCGGCGGCTTTGCAAGGCCTGAGGCTTGCGCAGAGCTTGCCAAGAACAAGGGCATGATCGCCAGCTTCTCGCGGGCATTGTTGGAAGATTTGCGTCACCAGATGACACCGGCAGAATTCGATGCCGCGCTTGGTGGTGCAATTGACGAAATTCACGCCGCGTCGGCGACATAAGTTTGGAGAGGGGCCGGCGGCAAATGCGCAAGATGTTTGCCGCCGGCCTTAAGCCCCGCTAAGAGCGCGGCATGAAAGAATTTCCCTGCCAATTATATCTTATCTCGCCGACCAATGTTGGCGGAGACTTCCCGCAAATCCTTGAATCCGCGCTGTCTGCCGGGCCCGTCGCGGCGTTCCAGTTTCGCGTCAAAGATGTGGACCAGCATGAAGCTGCTGCGTTAGCCGAACCATTGCAAGCCATATGCGCTGCGCATGATGTGGCGTTCATCGTGAATGACAGCGTCGCGCTCGCCAAGCGGTTGAAGGCCGATGGCGTGCATCTGGGGCAGGGCGATGGCGACGTTCGTGAAGCGCGCGAGACGCTTGGTCCTGATGCGCAGATTGGCGTTACCTGCCACAATAGCCGGCATCTGGCGATGGAGGCGGCAGAGGCTGGCGCGGATTATGTTGCCTTTGGCGCGTTCTTCCCGACGACCACCAAAAAGGTCGATCATGTCGCCGAACTCGACACCGTCCAAAAATGGACGTTTATCACCGAGGTCCCTTGCGTAGCCATCGGCGGAATCACGCCCGACAACGCGAAACCGTTGATTGATGCGGGCGCGGATTTCCTTGCTGTCAGCGGTGCAGTGTGGAACCACCCGCAAGGCGCTGCCGAAGCGGTAAAGGCGTTCAACGCACTGCTTGCCTAATTGCGCTGTCGTCGTTAAAGGCCGCGTCCAACGGCACGTATTTGCGTGCCTGCTCTTTCCATCTGTTAAGCGAGTGCTCTCATGAAAATCAACGCGGTTGAAATCAAGCCGGGTAATATTCTGGAATATGAAAACGGTCTGTGGCGCGTGGTGAAAACCGCGCATACCCAGCCGGGCAAGGGCGGCGCTTATATGCAGGTTGAACTTAAAAACCTGCGCGATGGTCGTAAGAACAACATCCGTTTCCGTTCGGCCGAAAGCGTCGAAAAGGTCCGCCTTGACCAAAAAGACTTCCAGTTTTTGTATGCCGAAGGCGACAATCTGGTGTTCATGGACAAAGAAACCTATGATCAGGTAACGTTGCCAACGGATTTGTTGGGTGATGCTGCGGCATTCCTTCAGGACGGCATGGACGTTGTCATGGAAATGTATGACGACGAAGCATTGTCGGTTGCATTGCCCGACCAGATCGAAGCGACAATTGTCGAGGCCGACGCGGTTGTTAAAGGACAGACAGCGTCGTCGAGCTACAAGCCAGCGATCTTGGATAACGGCGTGCGCGTTATGGTGCCGCCATTTATCAGTGCGGGTACGCGTATTGTCGTCGACGTGTACGAACGGGAATATGTCCGGAAGGCCGACTAATGCCAGCGCTTACCGGTCTGTTGACCATTATGGAAAAAGCTGCCCGTAAAGCGGGTGGCAAATTGCGCCGTGACTTTGGCGAAATCGAACATTTGCAGGTTTCGCAAAAGGGGCCGGCAGACTTTGTGTCGAAGGCGGACGAACGCGCAGAAGATACCATCTTCCGTGAACTGGAAATCGCGCGTCCTGACTGGGGCTTCTTGATGGAAGAAGGCGGCGAAATCGCAGGGGCAGAGGGCAAACCGCGCTTCATCGTCGATCCGCTTGATGGCACCAGCAACTTTCTGCACGGTATTCCGCATTTTGCGATTTCGATCGCGGTGCAGGATCCAAAGCCCGATGGTTCGGGTTGGGGCGATATCTTCGCTGGCTTGGTCTATAATCCGATCACCGACGAAAGCTTTTGGGCGGAGCGCGGCAAGGGCGCCTGGCTTGGCAACCGTCGTCTTCGGGTGTCGGCGCGCCGCCAGCTGAACGAAGCGCTTATCGCCACGGGCACACCGTATAAGGGTCATGGCGACTTTGACGAATGGGGCAAGATTTTTGCTGCCATCGGACCGTCGGTTGCCGGAATTCGTCGTTTTGGTGCGGCCAGCCTCGATCTCGCATGGCTTGCCGCAGGGCGCTATGACGGCTTTTGGGAAAGCGGTTTGTCGCCTTGGGATACGGCCGCGGGATGCCTGCTGGTACGTGAAGCAGGCGGCTTTGTGACCGACTATCGCGGACGTAGCCCGCATATCGCGGACACACAGGTTTTGGCGGCAAATGACATCTTGCATAGTAAGCTGCACAAGCTGCTTGTTGGGGCGATAAAATAAAGCACTAGGAAGGCTGAAAAAATGCCGAGTCTTGGCCTTGCGGGGCGAGATTCTTATGCCTAAAAGCGCCGCAACTTACGGGGTCCGGAAGCGAGTCTGATATGACTGATTTGTCGCAATATTTGCCCATTCTGCTTTTTCTGGTGGTCGCGCTCGCGCTGTCGTCGGCGTTTGTGTTTTTGCCGATGGGCGTATCGCGCCTGACCGGCACACATAAACCGACCGAGGCAAAGCTCACCGAATATGAATGTGGTTTCCCCGCATTTGAAGATTCGCGCAGCCAGTTTGATGTCCGCTTTTACCTTGTCGCGATCTTGTTCATTATTTTCGACCTTGAAGCCGCATTTTTGTTTCCGTGGGCCGTGAGCTTGGGTGAAACGGGCTGGATTGGTTGGGGCACCATGATGCTGTTCCTGTTCGAACTGGTTATCGGCTTCATTTATGCATGGAAAGTGGGAGCACTCGAATGGGAGTAATCACACCCGCACTGACGGACGCGCAGGCGCCCGATGCAGCGTTCTTCAAGGATATTGAGAGCGAAGTGAACGACAAGGGCTTTGTCGTTTCCTCGACCGAAGATCTGTTCAACTGGGCGCGCACCGGTTCTTTGTGGCCAATGACTTTTGGTCTGGCTTGCTGCGCGGTCGAGATGATTCATGGCTATATGCCGCGTTATGACTTTGAACGTTTCGGTATCGCACCGCGCGCGTCACCGCGCCAATCGGACGTGATGATTGTGGCCGGTACCTTGTGCAACAAAATGGCCCCGGCCTTGCGTAAGGTTTACGACCAGATGTCGGAACCGAAATATGTCATTTCCATGGGCAGCTGTGCCAATGGTGGTGGCTATTATCATTATAGCTATAGCGTTGTGCGTGGGTGCGACCGTGTGGTTCCTGTGGACATTTATGTACCTGGATGCCCCCCAACGGCAGAGGCATTGTTGTACGGCATTATGCAGCTTCAACGCAAAATCCGTCGCGTAGGGACAATCGAACGGTGAGCCATTCCGCGCCCCTTATTCACACGCCTGATGGCACGATTGCAGCCATCACCAAAGCGC
Organism: Pseudomonadota bacterium; assembly: GCA_041175505.1. Lineage (GTDB taxonomy): Bacteria > Pseudomonadota > Alphaproteobacteria > Sphingomonadales > Sphingomonadaceae > Sphingorhabdus_B. The sequence goes on along the minus strand of JBEDET010000027.1, from coordinate 3,441 downwards.
TTGGTGCCAATTTGGTATCCATTGAGGAAGCCAATGGCGAAGTCGCCGTGCATATCCACCGTGACTCGCTCGTAGAATGCATGATCAAGCTGCGCGACGAATGCGCCTATCAGCAATTGATGGAGATTGCCGGCGTTGACTGGCCTGATCGTGATCCACGGTTTGAAGTTGTCTATTGCTTGCTCAGCCTGACCAAGAACCATCGTATTCGCGTGCATTTGGCCACCAATGAAGATCATGCTGTGCCATCGGTGACGGGTATTTGGCCTGTTGCCGGATGGTTGGAGCGCGAAGTGTTCGACATGTATGGCGTGCTGTTTTCGGGCAATTCCGATCTGCGCCGCATTTTGACCGATTATGGTTTTTCCGGGCATCCACAGCGTAAGGATTTCCCGCTGTCGGGTTATGTTGAGCTGCGTTATTCCGAAGAAGAAAAGCGCGTGAAATATGAGCCGGTCCAACTGGCGCAAGATTTCCGTAACTTTGACTTCCTCTCGCCATGGGAAGGTGCAGATTATGTTCTGCCCGGCGACGAAAAAACCGGCGAGGGCGCTGGCAAAGGCGCGACCCAGCGAATGACTGCGGACGAAGTCAAAAAAGACGAGGTGAAGCCAAGCTCGCCACCACCGCCGACACCAAAGACGACGGACACCGCCGCGCAAACCGGTGCGGGCAAATCTGCGAACAAGGAAGCGGTAAAGCGTACGGTTCGCAAGCCAAAGGCGACGGGAGACAAAGCATGAGCATGCAGCAAGATCTCGCCCCGACGACTGGCGATGAAGTCATCCAGAACTATACGATCAACTTTGGTCCGCAGCATCCTGCCGCGCACGGCGTTCTGCGTCTGGTCATGGAACTTGATGGTGAAATCGTCGAGCGCCTAGACCCGCATATCGGCCTGTTGCATCGCGGTACTGAAAAGCTGATCGAGTATAAAACCTATCTTCAGGCTTTGCCTTATTTTGATCGGTTGGATTATGCGTCACCGATGGCGATGGAGCATAGCTATGTTCTGGCTGTCGAAAAGCTGCTTGATCTCGAAGTGCCCATCCGCGCGCAATATCTGCGCGTATTGTTTGCCGAATTGACGCGTATCAAAAACCATACGCTGAACATCGCGCACCACATCATCGACGTTGGTGCGATGACGCCGCCTTTGTGGCTGTATGAAATCCGCGAAGACTGCATGGCGTTCTATGAACGCGCGAGCGGTGCGCGTATGCATGCGGCTTGGTTCCGTCCAGGTGGTGTGCATCAGGATGTGCCGTTAAAGCTTTTGACCGATATCGCCGAATGGCTCGATGATCGGATGCCGCGTCTGTTTGAAGATGCGATGTCATTGGTGGTCGACAACCGTATTTTCAAACAGCGTAACGTGGATATCGCGATTGTTTCCAAAGAAGACGCGATCAAATGGGGATTTTCGGGCCCAATGATCCGTGGCGCAGGCATCCCGTGGGATATCCGCAAGAGCCAGCCATATGACGTGTATGCCAAAATGGATTTTGACATTCCTGTCGGCACGCGCGGTGATTGTTACGACCGGTTCATGGTCCGCGTTGAAGAAGTGCGTCAATCCGTCCGCATTATGAAGCAATGTCTTCAGCAGATGCCTGAGGGCCCTGTCTGCAGCGACGACCGCAAGGTTTCGCCGCCAAAGCGCGCGGAAATGAAGCAGTCGATGGAAGCGTTGATCCATCACTTCAAACTCTACACCGAAGGCTTCAAGGTTCCTGCCGGCAGCGTCTATGTCGCGACAGAGAGCCCCAAGGGTGAATTCGGCGTCTATTTGGTCTCCGACGGCACCAATAAGCCATATCGTTGCAAAATTCGCCCGACGGCATTTTCGCATTTGCAGGCAATGGATTTCATGAGCCGTGGGCATATGCTTGCGGATACGACCGCAATCTTGGGCGCGCTCGACATCGTGTTTGGGGAGTGTGACCGGTGAGCAAGCTGGCAATCGCCACCCAAATGATCGCGCATTACAATGCACAGGATGCAGATGCTTATGTGTCTCTGATGACCGATGATGCCTGCGAAGCGGGCTATCGCGGTGCCGTTGTCCGTGAAGGCAAGGAAGGCACGCGGGCAGGGCTGAACGCGATGTTTGCGGAATATCCGGAGAACCGGGCAGAAATCCTCAAAGGCTATGAACTGGGCGAATTTGTTGCGCTGCATGAGCGTGTATTTCGTTCCGCAACTGCCGAGCCATTTGAAGTGATGTCCATCTACAGTTTTGAAGGCGACAAAGTCAGTCGCGTGGAGTTTGTGCGATGACAAATCCTCCGCTCTCTTCATTCGTCACCCTGAACTTGTTTCAGGGTCCATCGTGCAGCCAATCCGGCGCGTGCAGTGGCCAAACTGAATCGGAAACATTGCGTTCGATTTCAAAAATTGAGCGTGCGGATAAATGGACCCTGAAACAAGTTCAGGGTGACGGAGTGTGTGGTGGCTGATTCAGTAGCAATCCCCAACGAAGGCGAAACCCGTGCGAAATGGGGTAAATTTGCCTTTTCGAAGGAATATAAGGCGCAAGCCGACATGTACATCGGGCGCTATCCTGCCGGGCGTCAGCAGTCTGCGGTGATGGCTCTGCTTGATCTGGCGCAACGTCAAGTGGGCCAAGAAACGCACACACAGGGTTGGTTGCCAGTTCCTGTTATCGAATATGTCGCAAGCTATCTGGGCATGCCATATATGCGCGCCTATGAAGTTGCGACCTTCTACACCATGTACAACCTCGCGCCCGTTGGCCGTTTCCATGTGCAAGTTTGCGGTACAACGCCGTGCATGCTGCGCGGGTCGGACGATATCATGGCGGCATGCAAGAACCGGGGCCTCGTGAAAGGCGCAACAACGCCCGATGGCATGTTCACGCTGAACGAAGTTGAATGCATGGGCAATTGCGCGTCTGCACCGATGGTTCAGATCAACGACGATAATTACGAAGATCTCGATTACGACAGCATGACCGCCATTTTGCAGGACTTGTCGGATGGCAAGCAGCCCAAGGTCGGCACACAGCTGCCCGGACGCCACACGGTTGAACCTTATGGCGGCGCTACGACTTTGCAGGCGATGGTTGATAAGAACCATGATTATCGGGGGGAATATTGATGGAATTTCTCCCCCTCATCGGCGTTCTTGTGGCTGCGTTCGTGGCATGGAAACTGCTCAAGGGCATCATTAAACTTGCCGTCATTGGGCTTTTGATTGCCGGCGGCGCATGGTTTCTTCTTGGAGGTTTGGGCTGATGCTCGCTGACAAAGACCGCATTTTTACCAACCTTTACGGCTATCAAGATTTCGGCCTGAAAGCTGCGCAAGCGCGCGGCGATTGGGACAAAACTGCCAATTTGATGAAGGCCGGACAAGACGCCATTATCGAAGAGGTGAAGGCATCAGGGCTGCGTGGTCGCGGTGGCGCTGGCTTCCCGAC
>JBEDET010000026.1:0-30993 GCA_041175505.1 Pseudomonadota bacterium | reverse complement strand
GGCCATCGCCGGAATGAGCGCGAGGGCAATGTCATGATTAAAGCCAATCGGCCGGACAATCGGTTCAAGTCCGTCTGCAATGCGTCCGGCGACCGAATATTCCACTTGCGAAATGCCGCTGCCTTCTGGTGCCTTGGGAAAGCTTAAAAGCGCCCACAAGATGATGGTCGCAGCAAAGATTATGGTGCCCGCGCGGCGCAGAAACACCCACGCCCGCTGCCACAGGCTCAGCGCAATATCACGCAAGCGTGGCCATTGATAACGGGGCATTTCGATGAGGAAGCTGCTTGTCCGGCTTTGCGTAACAAAGCGCTGGATGACGGCCGCTGCCAACATCGCACCCAATATGCCTGCGATATACAGGCCAAAGAGAACAAGGCCCTGCAACCCGATGCCCGGTCCAACAGTGGTTGAAGGAATGAATGCCCCAATGATGACCGTATATACCGGTAGCCGCGCGGAGCAGGTCATCAACGGCGCAATCAATATGGTCGCCAGCCGCTCCTTCTGATCCATGATCGTGCGCGTCGCCATGATTCCGGGAATGGCGCAGGCAAAGGATGATAAAAGCGGAATGAAGCTGTGCCCCGAAAGCCCAACCGCTGCCATAACCCTGTCCATAACGAACGCAGCGCGGGTCATATAACCCGATGCCTCAAGCAGCAAAATGAACAGGAACAGGATCAAAATCTGCGGTAGGAAGACGATCACCGATCCGACGCCCGCAATGACACCATCGGTCAAGAATGACCGGAATAATCCATCCGGCAGCGCGCCGGTAATGGCATCACTTAACAGGGCAAAGCCGCTTTCAATCCAACCAATCGGTGCCTCAGACCAGCCGTACACCGCTTGAAACATGAGGAACAACAAAGCGAGCAGAATGACCACGCCGCCGACCGGGTGGAGCAATACGGAATCGAGTCGGCGCGTCCACTGGCGGCCAGCGGTCTCGCTGACAATCACCGAGCGTGCAATGTCGCGTGCCTGCTGGTTCTTCGCTCCGAACGATACAGCAACAGGTTCGACCAAGGGCCGCGGCGTTTTGAGTGTTTGTTCAAGCTCTGCCATCAACGGCGCGAGACCACGACGACGTACCGCGACCGTTTCAACAACGGGCACACCCAATGCGCGGGCAAGCTTTTCTGCATCCAGTTGCAAGCCATCGCGTTCGGCAAGATCGACCATGTTCAGCGCGACCACGGTCGGCAGGCCCTGCGCGATCAGCTCGAGCGCGAAGCGCAAATGGTTATCGAGATTGCCGGCATCCAGCACGATCACAAGTGCGTCCGGGCGGCGATTGCCCTCCAGATTTCCCAACACGACATCGCGGGTGACGGCTTCATCAAGGCTATCGGGATCAAGGCTATACGCGCCCGGCAAGTCGATCATTTCAACGGGTTGGCCATCGTCAAACGTCGCCCGCCCCGATTTGCGCTCAACCGTTACGCCGGGATAATTCGCAATCTTCTGCCGTGCACCGGTCAGCGCATTGAACAACGCACTTTTCCCGGCATTGGGGTTTCCGACAAGGGCAACGAGAGGCGGCATTTGCGTCATGGCTTAAGCTCGCAATCGATGGCCGCTGCAACATTAGTGCGCAAGGCCACGGTCATTCGGCCAACCCGCACGGCAAGCGGGTCACGCCACATCAAAATGCCCTTGTGCAATGCTTCGATGGTGACCCCGGGTTCAAAGCCAAGTGAGCGCAGACGATGCCCTTCCTGATCGGGCAAAACATCCCAATCGATGGCCCGAATAACCGCGGCGCGGTTTAGTGGAAGATGGTCAAGTTGCACGGACGCTTATTTGCAACCGATTCGCAATAACATCAATAGCGATCTGCGTTAACGCGCCGGATAGCGCAGGCGGCCGATGAAACGGGAAAGGCTTGGCACATATTCCTGACGCTGTTTCGCCTGAAACTTCACCTTCTCAAACTGCATCACATTGTCGATGCGACGATCAAGGAAAGCCCGCGCATCGGCGAAATTGTCGCTGTCATCGTTGACGAACACACTCAGCGTGCTCGCATACACTGCCGATAATGTCATGCGCTTGGTATAATGGTTGAAATCGCTCGCGGTATCTCCGGCCAGACGCCACATCCGGTCGGCAGATCGCCAGCCAATCTTTGCACTGCGCACCAGATTTTGCGGCATGGCCATGATCGCCATCGCGCGCCGCAGGGATTCGCGGTCCGGCGCCATGATTTCCAGCCGCGTTGCAAGCAATGCGGTAATCCGGTCACGGATTTTCATCGCCGCAAGTTTTTCGGCAGGCAAACGATGGGCAAGCTCCATATCGATGCTGTCGATCCACGCATCAATCATGTCGATGGCGTTATCCTTAAACGCAAGTTTCGCGACATCGCGGTCCACGCCGGCTTCATCAGCGGCCGCATGAACAGCGGCATCAGACCAGCCATCAAATCCCGCATTGCGCGCGATGATTGGGGCAAGGGCGGCGCGAATTTCGTCGAGCGTCGGGTCAGCAGGAAGCGGTGATATGGACATGCACAATGTGTAGGCGTTCGGCGCCCTCAAGAAAAGGTCTATTGCTTACGCACCAGCACGAGCGCGATCATCACCAGCGCACTGCCGATAAAATCCATCGCGGTTAGCGTCTCACCAAAGGCAAGCCACCCAGCCGCAGCCGACAGTGCAGGCTGAAACAACAAGGCCAAACCAATCACCAGCGGGCTAAAATGCGGTAAGGCATAGGTCAGGCACCCTTGCCCGAAAAACTGCGACGTGAACGCAAGCAACACAACTGGCCACCACATTGTCGGGATAACCTGCTCCCCCGCGACAATCGACCCGGTAAGCAAGATGACCGCCGCAACAGCGCTGGCCATGCCCAGTGCGCCCCAGCTTTCCGTATTCTGTCGCACGCGCATCATCAGCACCAGATACACCGTATATGTAAGGCCCGCGCCCAGCGATAAAATATCCCCCTGGAAATGCAGCGGGGACAGATCAAGGCTTTGCCCCATTAAAAGTGCCGCGCCCACAAATGCAAAAAGCACCGCCGCGCTTTCCCATTTGCTAGGCATTTTGCGCGCGACAAATATCCCGTACACCACAAGGATCAGGCTGGCGCAGTTCGCAAATAATGTCGCATTGGCCATTTTCGTTTGGAAAATGCCAATATGCCACAAGATGATATCAACGCCGAAAAACAGCCCCGCCATAGTCGCCAGCCAGATTGTTGATGTGCCAAGCGCCGAGAAACGAAAACCAAATCGATATCCGACAACAAACAAAAATGGCGTCGCCAGCGCCAGTCGCCAGAATCCGGTCGCAATGGGTCCGCTGTCGGCAAAACGCACCAGCAACGGCCCAAAAGCGATGGCAATATTTCCCGCAAGCAATGCCACAAAGGCAAGCAAGCTGGGTGGTTGCTGATGTAAAATCTTCTGCGACATAAACCCCCGTTGCATTTTGCAACTTTCATCCGCATCTTGGCTGCAAAGAAACGCTTAATGACAGGATATCACATGACTGCAACTTTGTTTGATCCGATTCAACTCGGCGCCATCAGCGCGCCCAACCGAGTCCTCATGGCGCCGCTGACCCGCGGCCGCAGTGTGGAAGGGCATGTTCCCATGTCGGATTTGAAAGCAGAATATTACACCCAGCGCAGCACGGCTGGCCTGATTATCGCTGAAGCAACGGGCATTAGCCAAGAAGGCCTTGGATGGCCGTCAGCGCCCGGTATCTGGTCAGATGCACAAATCGCGGCATGGAAGCCAGTGACCGAAGCCGTACACAAGGCCGACGGCCGGATCATATTGCAGCTGTGGCATATGGGACGGCTTGTACACCCGGATTTCTTGGGCGGTGCACAGCCAGTGTCCGCATCTGCAACGACTGCGCCGGGTTATGCGCACACCGCAGAAGGCAAAAAGGAATATACCGAGGCGCGCGCGCTTGAGGCTTCGGAAATTCCCCGCATCGTATCGGATTATGTCAACGCGGCGAAAAACGCGATGGCCGCCGGCTTTGACGGTGTCCAGATTCACGCTGCCAACGGCTATTTGATTGACCAGTTCCTGCGCGACAACACCAATTTGCGCACCGATGCATATGGCGGCCCAATTGAAAACCGTATCCGCCTGTTGCGCGAAGTCACGCAAGCGGTGGTCGACGCCATTGGTTCGGAGCGAACCTCGGTACGCCTGTCGCCCAATGGCGAAACACAGGGTGCAAATGATAGCAATCCAGTGCCGTTGTTCACCGCTGCCGCGGCCGCATTGCAAGATATCGGCATCGCGTTCTTGGAACTGCGTGAAGTGAAGGCATATGGCAATTTCGGGCAGACCGATGTGCCGCGCATCTCCCCCGAAATCCGCAAAGTGTTCAAGGGCCCGCTGGTGCTGAACCAGGAATATACACGCGAACTCGCAGACGAAGATCTGGCATCTGGATTGGCCGACGCCATCAGCTTTGGCCGTCCGTACATCAGCAACCCTGATCTGGTTGAACGTCTGCGGTCTGGGGCTGAACTGACCCCTGATAATTTCAAAACATGGTACGCACCCGCCGCCGAAGGATATACCGACTATCCGTTCCTGAAAACGGCGGACGCATAGGACATGATTGAAGCGGGGCTTGGCATATACGCAATAGCCATCCCCGCTTTGCTGCTTTTTGTGTTGGCCGGCGCAGAATATATCTGGCCACGCCGCGCCTTGGTCTTGGGCCGCTATCCGCGATGGCGGACGCATGCTTTATTCTTCGCAACCAACGCAGTGGTCGGCAGGATCCTGTCGTTATTCGTTGTTGTGGGAGTCGCGGCGACATGGGCCAGCACACACAGCTTCGGAATGCTGCACGTCTTAAACTGGCCCTTCTGGGTTGAGGTATTGTGTGCCTTTATCATACTCGATTTCGCCGTCTGGTTTCAGCATTTTGCGATGCACCGCTTCCCATTTCTTTGGCGCATGCATGCGGTACACCACAGCGACCGCGACCTTGATGTCACCACCGCGCTGCGCTTTCATCCGTTCGAATTGATCGTGTCGACATTCTATAAATCGGCAATAGTCGCCCTGTTGGGCGTGCCGCTCGTCGTGGCGCTGGCATTTGAATTATGGCTCAATGCAAATGCGCTGTTCAATCACAGCAACATCCGCCTCCCCAAAAAACTCGACCGGATGTTGCGGATATTTTTTGTAACGCCGGACACGCATCTGGTGCACCACAGCATCGTGGTGGCCGAACAAAAAACTAATTTCGGTTTTGCTTTGTCGATCTGGGACCGATTGTTCGGGACATATTGTGCAGAATCCATTGTCGGTGCGGAAAATCAGAAAATCGGTCTGTCCCAATTCGATGGTCAGCAGCCATCTGCATTTGTCTGGAGCATGAAGCAGCCGTTGACGTAACATTATATTGCGGTTGCTTCGCGGCACTTGACCTACCCAGTTTTCCGACGCATTTTCGACGCGGGGAGATTATATCATGGCAAAATTGCGCAACATCATTTTGGGCACCGTGGCTGTTGTCGCGGTCGGTGCCGGACTGACCTATGGTTGGCAGCAATATCGCGAAAAAAGCATCATGGATGACGCGCGTACCGCACAAGCAGCATCCGATAGCGAAGTGACCTCGGGTCCCGCGGATAAGCTTTTATGGGGCGACACCCATTTGCATACGGCAAATTCGATCGACGCATTTGGTTTTGGCGTAAAGCTGGGGCCTGAAGATGCGCTGCGTTTTGCGCGCGGTGAAGAAGTCACCTCGACCGGCGGGCTGAAGGCACAGCTGGAACGTCCACTCGACTTTCTGGTGATCGCCGATCACTCCGGCGGCTTGGGCGCGACCAAAGCATTATATGACGCACCCGGCTTTCTTGTCCGCGACCCTACCCTGAAACGCTGGCATGAAGAAATGCACAAGGGGCCAGAGGGCATGCAACGCGTGACAGGAGAGCTGATCGATCTGGCTGGCCGCAATGCTTTGCCAGCCGCCCTGACAAACCCAGTAAAGCAGAAAAAAACGTCGACAAGCATCTGGACAGGCCACAGCGCACTCGTCGAGCGGTATAATGAACCGGGCAAGTTCACCGCGTTCATGGGCTTTGAATATACGCTGATGCCAAGCGGCAACAATTTGCACCGTGTCGTCATGTTCCGCGATGGCAAAAGCCGGACCGACAAGGTCCTGCCTTATGATCCAGGGCAAGGCGACACACCCGTCAGCCAGCTGTGGGACTATATGGACAATTATGAAAAGGTCACGGGCGGCAAGGTGTTGGCCATTCCGCACAACAGCAATCTGTCCAATGGCCTGATGTTTGAATTGGTTGGTCCAGATGGCGGACCGATGACCGCCGCATATGCCCGGCGGCGCGCAGCGCGCGAACCGGTGACGGAAATCACCCAAATTAAGGGTGATAGCGAGTCACATCCATTCCTGTCGCCAAATGATGAATTTGCCGGCTTTGGTACGGCGGGTTGGGACGTCGGCAACCTGACCATGCAGATAAAAAAGAAAAATCAGGATTATGCCGGCGAGTATATTCGTGAAGCATTGAAGCGCGGGCTTGCGATTGAGGCACGCACGGGCGTGAATCCCTATAAATTTGGTGTCATCGGTTCAACCGACAGCCATACCGGCCTTGCTACCGCTGACGAGAATAATTTCTTCGGCAAACATTCCGGCGGTGAACCAAACCGTAAGCGCGCCAGCGACCCGCAGAATCTGGGCACCCGCGAAGGCCGTATGGGGTGGCATTATCTCGCCGGAGGATATGCCGCAGTGTGGGCCACGGCCAACACGCGCGCGGCTATTTTCGATGCCATGACACGGCGTGAGGTTTATGCCACGACAGGACCGCGCATTAAATTGCGCTTCTTTGGCGGTTGGGACTTTACCGAGAATGAATTCACGCGCGACTGGGTTAAGGCAGGCTATGCGCGCGGTGTGCCCATGGGCGCAGATTTGAAACCCGGCCGCGGCGCGCCGAAATTCATGATCTCTGCACTGAAAGATCCGATGGGTGCGAACCTTGATCGGGTACAGGTCGTCAAAGGCTGGGTAAATGCATCAGGCGCACTTCAAGAAAAAGTCTTCGATGTTGTGTGGTCGGACGCCGACAAGCGCACCAAAGGCGCCAATGGAAAGCTTACGCCCGTCGGCGACACCGTCAATATCGCGAAGGCCAGTTACACCAACAGCATTGGTGACCCGGAACTACGGACGATTTGGACGGATCCCGAGTTTAACCCTTCGATCCGCGCCTTTTATTATGTGCGCGTGATTGAAATTCCGACGCCACGATGGGTGCTGTTCGATGCCTTGCGCTACGGTGCAAAGCTGCTGCCCGGTACAGAGTTGAAGGCGCAAGAGCGGGCTTATTCTTCGCCGATCTGGTTTAATCCGAAGAAGAGCTAAGCCAGGCTTTCTTTACTCGGCTTCGATTTCGGCGAGGATAGGGTCAGGATCGGCAATGCCCATCAGGCGGCGCATGGCGAGCCGTGCCAGCCTTTGTGTTTCGGTTTTGCGCCGCGCGGTGGCCAAGGGGACGAGCGCCGCAGGGCGGGCTATTTCGGCGTCATAAGCATCTGCGATGATCAGCCCTGCCCGTTCAGGCATGAATGCATCGCCGTGCAATGGCCCGATATCAAACCCTGCGGGCACTGCCCAAAAAAAGCGGTCGCAATATTCGAGATATTCGGGCCATTTCTGATCACCCAAAAGATCAGCGCGTGAACATTTGATTTCGACGATGATGATTTCGCCTTTGGTCGTCAGACCCATTAGGTCTGCGCGCCGACCGTTACGAAGACTTACCTCGGGCTGAACCATAATCTGGTTGCGCAGAAACAGCCGTGATGTTCCGCGGGCAACCGATGGGGCCCCAATCGGCAATATTGAAGTATGCGGGTTCATGGCACGTGAATAGAACGAAAGAAGAACAAAATAAAGGCCCCATTTCGGGGCGCTTATTGTCGGATTTCATCGTCGTTTAACGATAGAAGATATGATTATCGATGCTGCCAAGGCGCGTTAAGCGCCACCCCGGCGAGACATGCCGCGCATGAAAATATAAAGCGCCTTCAACGGGGCTTTCCCAACGGTCGTCCAGCGCGATCTTGCTGATCGCGACAGCGTTCCGCCAGTGCGCACTGCCAATGGCGATCGGTGGCATGCCGCCGCCACGTACAAAGGAAAATTGGCTTTTCTGGAAAACCACACCGCACAATGTGGTGGGGAAACGACCGGACTTGGCACGCGCCATCACGACACGCGCAACGGCAAGCTGTCCGGTGAGTGATTCACCCTTTGATTCGAAATACACCGCGCTCGCGAGGCAGCGTTGTTCAGCGCTCAGCGTTTCATTGGTGTCTTGTTGGCGCACCAGATCGGATAGCGACGAAGCCGCGATGGCTTCATTATCATCGCTGTTCGAAGGTTCGCCGATGCCTGGAGTGAAAATGATGTCGCCATTGTCGGCGAGGGTCGCAGTAACCTTACCGCTTTTTGCCAGGTCTGCTTGGACCTGATCAGCGGAGATTTGCGCAGCGTCCACAACGATGGTGGTCGCGTTTAAGGCAGTGCTTTGGTTATTCCCAACAGCGAAACCGGCATCTGCGGCAATGACCGCTGAAGCCAGGGTAAACGTTACGGCCGCAACAGAAGCAGCCCGAAAAAATTTCAACATTAAACGTACAATAAAGCGGCAACAACAGCGGACGAAATGCTATATATATGTTTTTATTCGTCTTTTGTTGCGTCCGACTCGCGTGTTTGTCTGGTCACCCCTAATGCGTTCCCGGTCGACAACCTTCGCTACTCGATGACCGCGCATTTATGATGCGCCGCAGCAAAGTCAATTAAACGCGGCCAAGAGTCCGTCCAACCGTGCAGCGGATGCGACATCCAGTTCAAAAACCCACAAATCTGGGTCGCGGGCGCAGCGTTTTTGCCAATAATTTTGGATGGCAGCACCACCGGTTTCAGCCAAATCAACGCCCAAATCAATGCTTTGCCAGGCGGTTTTGCCGTCCAATGACGGATATCGATCATACAGGCGCGGCTCTGCGCCACGGATCTGCCCAATGAGCAGGATGGCACCTGATGTGGCGTCGCCCTTTTTTAAAACGGTCGCAAAACCGCCGTCAGCCTCTGCCAATCGCCGCATGGCAGATATCTGCACATCCGTTGCAAGCCGCGGTTCAATCAAGCGGCGTCGCGCTCTTCGGACAGGGTCAGAACGGCGAACATGGCCGCCGAGTCGGCTGCGCCGCGCAACTGGGCACGGAATTTCTCGTCACGAAACAGACGGGAAACCTCCGCCAATGCGCGCAAATGCGACGCACCGTCTTGCGCAGGGGATATCAGCGCGCAGACAAGGTCCACGGGCTCATCATCCACCGCATCATAGGGCACGGGCTTTGAAAGCCGGGCAAATACGGCAACGGGCATATCAATGCCGGACACCTTGCAATGGGGAATCGCGGTACCGCCGCCAAAACCCGTCGGGCCAAGTCGCTCACGCTCCACCATGCCTTCAAGCACCGCATGGGAATCGAGAAAATAATTTTCGGCTGCAATCACCGATAGGCGCGCAAGCAGGTCGGATTTGCCCGAACATACCATGTTAACAGCAACGGCCCCTTCAACGAGCCTTGTAGAAAGTCTTATCATATTTCTTTCAAATGCGCCTGCTTCACCTAGCAGCACAATCCCTAAATATTTGAAATGGTAAAGAAAACTAAACGAATGTGACCGGTATTTATGGCGCGGATTTTGGTTCAACCCAACCGATCGTGCCGTCTTCGCGGCGGTAAACCATATTATGCCGTCCAGTTCCAGCGTTTTTGAATAACAATGCCGGCGTATTGCGCAAATCCATCAACATAACAGCATCCGACACTGTAGATTCAGGGATATCGGTCCGCATTTCGGCGACAATTACTGGTGCGTCGGGGGCTGGTGTCTCTAGATCGTCGTCACTGCCGTCAAAGACGGTATAGGCTGCTTCTTCCTGCGCCACCGCATAGGCCGTCTGGACATGGCGATCCTGCAGACGGCGCATATAACGGCGCAATTGTTTTTCAATGCGCTCGGCAGCGCGGTCAAAGGCGACATGCGCGTCCTGCGCCTCACCTCTTCCCTTCAGGACAAGGCCCTGCATCACGTGCATCACAATGTCGCTGGTAAAGCCATCATGCGGCGCGCGTCCGAATGTCGCATGCGCAGATAAGGCTTTTGAGAAATATTTTTCAGCAATGGATCCAAGCCGTGTTTCCACATGGGTCTGGAGCGCTTCACCCGTGTCAACCTGATGTCCTGAAACCCTGATATCCAATGCCTGTCTCCTTTGTTAAAGCGATGACCCCGTCTGAAGCCAAAGCGCGTCTTTAATCTTCGCTACAAAATCCGCATGTCGCGCCAATTCTTCTGTCGAAGCACTATGCGCGCGCGCGGGTCGGAAAATTTTGGTTGTCTGAACACTGCTATCGTCGGTTTGATCGAAGCCTTTATCCGAAACGCCATTATCGGCGAGGCCAAGACCAATTTGCCGGCCGCCGGTGAGTTCAATATATAATTGCGCCAGCAGCTCTGCGTCCAACAAAGCGCCATGTTTGACACGGTGGCTGCGGTCGATGCCGTAACGCGAACACAACGCATCGAGAGACAGCTTGGCACCAGGGTTTTTGACGCGTGCCAGCGCGACAGTATCCACCATGCGGTCCATCGAAACGGGTGTGCGGCCGCAATATTGCAATTCATGGTTTAAAAAGCCGAAGTCGAAACTGGCATTATGCGCGACCAACGGACTGTCACCCAGAAACGCGAGCAGCTCGTCTGCTTTGTCCGCAAAAACAGGCTTATCCGACAAAAAGCGGTCGGAAAGCCCATGCACTTGCTCGGCGGCTGCGGGCATTGGACGGAGTGGATTGAAATATGCGTGATAATGATTGCCGGTCATGACTCGGCCGATCATTTCAATGCAGCCGATTTCGACCATGCGATCCCCGGTTGCGGGGTCAAATCCAGTCGTTTCGGTATCGAATATAATTTCACGCATTCTATGATGAGATGTGAGCCTCTTTGCAGCCTTATGCAAGACCCAAGCGCAGCTTTTTGACGAGGGAGCGTATGTCCTCGCGCGTCGCTGCAATATCCTGGCCGGTATCAATGACATAATCGGCGCGCGCGCGCTTATCGGCATCCGGCATTTGTAACTTTAATATCTGTTCGAATTTTTCAGGGACCATGCCGGGACGCGCCAGCACGCGCGCGCGTTGATCGGACGCGGGCGCAGATACCACCACGGTCACATCCACGCCGTTTTGTCCGCCCTTTTCAAACAATAAGGGTATATCGAACACGACCATATCGGCGTCTTTATGGCCCGCGAGAAACACTTTGCGGCGTTCGGCGACTGCAGGGTGAATGAGCGATTCAAGTTTTGCGAGCTGTTCGCGATTGCCAAAAACCGCTGCGCCCAACGCTTTGCGGTCGACACCATCCACGCTGGTTGTTCCGGGAAAAGCCGCCTCAATCTCTGCGACAAGATCGCCGCCTGCCCTTTGCATATCATGCACAGCAGCATCGGCGTCAAAAACAGGAACGCCTTCATCAGCGAACATCGCCGCCACCGCCGATTTGCCCATGCCAATGGAGCCTGTGAGACCTATGATGCGTGGCTTGTTCATTTCAGCAGCAACGCGCGCAGTTCATCTTCGCCCTCTTCTGGTGGGGCAACACCGAAGAACAATTCAAAGGCGATGGCGGCCTGACCCACAAGCATTTCAAGCCCGTCGACCGTTTCCAAATCTCGTGTGCGCGCGGCCTTTAGCAAAGGCGTTTCAATGGGTGCATATACCAGATCATAGACCAGCGCATGTTCAGGCAGAGGCGACAAGTCGATATCAAGTGCCTCTTGCCCCACCATGCCCAGCGGGCTTGCGTTCACAAGCAAAGCAGCATCGGGCAGCCGTGCGTCAAATCCAATCACTTTGCCCTTCAGGCCAAAATGGGCAAGCAAACCCGCAGCCTTCAACGCATTGCGCGCCACCAGAACAACTTCGCCAACATCTGCCTGAGCCAAAGCGAAAAGCACCGCACGTGCAGCACCGCCCGCACCAATGACAATGGCGGTTTCGCCCACAATAGGCACATCTGCGATTGGACCATAAAAGCCCCCTGCGTCGGTGTTGGTTGCAACCAAAGCGCCCGATTCACTGCGAAACACAGTGTTGATGGCCCCAATAGACGAACGAACGTCCCCCGGGTCATTCACAAAATCCAGCGCCGCAATCTTGTGGGGTATGGTGATGTTGCATCCGCGCCAATTGGCATCGGCTGCGCGGGTCGCAAAATATTGCTCCAGATTTCCGGGCAACACGTCATGCGCCCGATATTCCCCCGATATGCCCAAAAGCCGCAGCCAGTGGCCGTGGATCAGCGGTGATTTAGAGTGTGAAATCGGGTGCCCGATAACTTCGGCATAAATAGTCATGTCGGCAAAAGACCTCTCACCCGCAGATAGTCAAGAATGGGAAGCAAGGGCATGCCAATTATCGTGAATTGGCTGCCGCTTACGCTGGCAAACAGCTGTGCACCTTCGGCTTCAATACGATAGCAGCCCACACAATGCCGTATTTCATCCCAATATGTATCGACATATTGGTCGATAAATGCGGCACTAAGCGCGCGCATCGTCATCTGCGCGCTGTCGACAATTCGCCAGACAGGCTTGCCTTGTTCGCATATGACCGCAGCACTGATCAGTCTGTGCGATGCACCCGACAATGCCGCGAGATGTGCGCGTGCTTCATCTTTATCTTCAGGCTTATCAAAGATTTTTCCGTCGGCACTCAGCAATATTTGGTCACAGCCAAGCACCATTGCCGTCGGTTGTTTGCGTGATATTTTCAGCGCCTTGGCTTCGGCAAGTGCATCCGCAATATCGCGCGGTTTAGCGCCCGATTGCATGAGCGCCGTTTTGATGCTGTCTTCATCAACCAGCGCAGGGCACGGTTCAACATCAACACCCGCAGCGCGCAACATCGCGATCCGCCCGGCGCTTTGTGACGCGAGGATGAGGGTCATGTTTTTGCGGCCTCGGCCAGTTCGCGTTCATTGAAGAGATTGATGATCGCCGCGGCACTTTCCTCAATCGAACGCCGCGTCACATCCAGCACCGGCCAGCCATTATCGGCAAACATACGCCGCGCATGCGCCACTTCAGCCTTCACCTTTTCCTCATCGACATAATCGGTGTCGGGCGCCTGATTCAACGATAGCAGTCGATTGCGCCGCACCTGAACCAGCCGTTCGGCACTGGTGACAAGGCCAATCACCATCGGGTGTTTCAACTGAAACAATATCGGTGGTGGCGGTGCTTCGGGGACGATGGGGATATTCGCGGTCTTATATCCGCGGTTGGCCAAATAAATGCTCGTGGGCGTTTTGGATGTCCGCGACACGCCAGCAAGGACGATATCCGCCTCTTCCCAATTTTGCGCATTGATGCCGTCGTCATGGGCAATGGTAAATTGGATAGCATCGACGCGTGCAAAATAGGCTGCGTCCATCGCGTGCTGCCGGCCCGGGCGCGCCTTTGCCTCTTGCCCAAGCATATTCGACATAGCGTCACTCACCGCATCAAGCGCGGCAACCGCTGGCAAGCCCATCGCACGGCACCGTGTTTCCAGCTTGCGCCGCGTGTCACGATTGACCAATGTGAACAGAACAAGGCCGGGGTTCGTCGCGACGTCGCGTAAAATGCGATCGAGATGGCTTTCCGAACGGACCATCGGCCAAAAATGCTTGACGACATTTTCGGCACCATCGAACTGCGCCAATGCAGCCTTCGCAATGTTTTCAAGCGTCTCGCCTGTGGAGTCCGAAAGCAGATGAAGATGAAAACGTTGGCTCATGACTCACAGTCTTGTTGGTAGGCTGGGGATAAATCAAGGGACAAGTTTTCACCCACCCCATCTTCCCCACTATCGCCGAATAACCTCTCGATTCGGGCACAGCCTATCCACAGGGGCAATTCGCTATCCACAGCCTGTGAATAATGGGGATGGAATTTGCGACTCCGTTGGATTGCGTTTGGCGTTGAACGTCAAGATGTTGGCAATATCCGCAAAAGCTTTTAAGGCCTGCGATATCAACAGCACATCATCTTTCATCATCCTTTATATAAATATATATTTTGATTGGATCTCGGCCGCTTATGTCAGCGCAAGCCTCGAAAAAACTGCTTAACGTCCTGAAGGGCAACCAAGAGGCAGTACCGCCTATCTGGCTCATGCGACAGGCAGGCCGTTATCTTCCAGAATATCGCGCCCTTCGTGCTGAAAAGGGCGGATTTCTGGCGCTTGCTTATGACAGCGATGCTGCGACGGAAATAACGCTGCAGCCAATCAAGCGCTTTGGTTTTGATGGCGCCATATTATTCTCAGACATTCTCGTCATTCCGCACGCCATGGGTCAGGATCTGTGGTTTGAAACGGGCGAAGGTCCAAGGCTGGCGCCGCGCTTGGCGGAATCACGGCTTGAAGCCTTTGTGCCAGCGCCTGAACGGCTCAATCCTGTTATCGACACCGTGCGTAAAGTATCGGCGGCACTGCCAGCAGAAACAACCTTCCTGGGCTTCGCTGGAAGCCCGTGGACGGTCGCTACGTACATGGTGCATGGTCAGGGTAGCAAAGACCAAGCAGAGGCCCGCAGAATGGCTCACGCAGAGCCGGAGCGGTTTGGTGGTCTGATCGAAGCGATCATTTCGGCAACGGTCGATTATCTCGCCAATCAAATTGATGCCGGTGTTGATGCGGTTCAGTTGTTTGACAGCTGGGCAGGGTCTTTGTCCCCAGCACAATTCGAAAAATGGGTCATCGCGCCAAATGCGGAAATCGTGCGTCGCTTGAAAGCGCGCAATCCGAATGCTGTCATCATTGGTTTCCCCAAAGGCGCGGGCGGTAAGCTTGCTGCGTATGCCGAGGGCACGGGCGTTGATGCATTGGGATTGGATGAAACGGTTGATCCGCATTGGGCAAACCGGGAACTGCCCAAGGGTCTTCCTGTGCAGGGCAATCTTGATCCACTCGCGCTGATTGCGGGTGGTCAGGTATTGAAAGAGGCCGCCGATAATATTCTATCGGCATTTGCCGACCGCCCCCATATATTCAATCTCGGCCATGGTATTTTGCCGGACACGCCGATTGAAAATGTCGAAATGCTTCTTAAACTGGTCCGCAAGGGTTAACCCATAAAGGCCGTTTTCATGACGGAAACGCTATCTGTGCTATATATCTGGTTAAAGTCTGCCCATATCATTTTCGTGATTTTCTGGATGGCGGGGCTGTTTATGCTCCCGCGCTTTTTCGTCTATCATCAGGAAAGTGCTGAAGGGTCTGAAGAGGCTATCAAATGGGTGGACCGTGAGTCCAAACTCATCAAAATCATCCTCAATCCATCGATCATCATTGTATGGGTTGTGGGACTATTTTTGGCCTGGAATATCGGTGCGATGGCGGAAGGCTGGTTTCATGCCAAATTGCTCTTCGTGCTTGGCCTGTCCGGATATCATGGCTGGATTGTTGGCTATGCAAAGAAGCTCGCCCGCGGTGAACGCAAGCTAACGGGCAAGCAATTGCGCCTGTTGAACGAAGTGCCGGGCATTGCGGCTGCCATTATTGTTATATTGGTCGTGGCCAAGCCGTTCTAACGATTACGCCACGCGTTTTTGCAGAACAGTTGACGGCGGAAGCATCGCAGCCTATTTGTCCGTCCAAGTCCGTCCTGGGCGTGAGGCGCGAACGCAACAACAACCGCGCCACCAACTTTCAACATCTTGTCGGTTGTCTTTTTAAAAACCGGCTCTCAATCGGACAATTGTCCACCTGCAATCGGGGCCAATGGTCCATTCAACGGAATTACCTATGCATTTGAAAGAGCTGAAAAGCAAAAACCCCGCTGACCTCGTATCGATGGCTGAAGAGCTTGGTGTCGAGGGCGCGTCGACCCTGCGCAAACAGGATCTCATGTTTGCGATCCTGAAAGAGCTGGCCGAAGATGGCGAGCAGATCATGGGTCTTGGTACGATTGAGGTTCTGCCCGACAGCTTTGGTTTCTTGCGCTCGCCAGAAGCGAACTATCTCGCAGGGCCAGACGATATTTACGTATCGCCAAATATGGTTCGCCAATTTGGTCTGCGCACCGGTGACACCGTCGAAGGCGAAATCCGTGCGCCGAAAGATGGCGAACGTTATTTTGCCCTAACGAAGGTGATGAAGATCAACTTTGATGATCCGGACGCCGTCCGTCATCGCGTTAACTTCGATAACCTGACGCCGCTGTATCCAGATTCGAAGCTAACTTTGGACTCGCTTGATCCAACGGTGAAGGACAAGTCAGCCCGCGTTATCGATATTGTCAGCCCGCAAGGTAAGGGCCAGCGCGCGCTCATCGTTGCGCCGCCACGTACCGGTAAGACTGTGTTGCTGCAGAATATTGCCCGGGCGATTACGGAAAACCATCCGGAAGTGTTCTTGATCGTATTGTTGATCGACGAACGTCCAGAAGAAGTCACCGACATGCAGCGGTCGGTGAAGGGTGAGGTTGTGTCCTCCACCTTCGATGAACCCGCAACGCGTCACGTGCAAGTCGCTGAAATGGTTATCGAAAAGGCAAAGCGTCTGGTTGAGCATAAGCATGATGTTGTCATCTTGCTCGACTCGATCACCCGCCTTGGCCGTGCCTATAACACCGTCGTTCCATCATCGGGCAAGGTGTTGACCGGCGGTGTCGATGCGAACGCATTGCAACGTCCAAAGCGTTTCTTCGGCGCGGCCCGGAACATCGAAGAAGGTGGTTCCTTGTCCATCATCGCAACCGCGCTGATCGATACCGGCAGCCGCATGGATGAAGTTATTTTCGAAGAGTTCAAGGGTACCGGCAACTCCGAAATCGTCCTCGATCGCAAGGTTGCGGATAAGCGCATCTTCCCAGCGCTTGATGTCGGCAAGTCCGGTACGCGTAAGGAAGAATTGCTGGTCGAGGAAGGCAAGCTCAAGAAAATGTGGGTCCTGCGCCGTATCCTTATGCAAATGGGCACCATCGATGCGATGGAATTCCTGCTCGATAAGATGAAGGATTCGAAGACCAACGAAGATTTCTTCGACTCGATGAATCAGTAAGCGATAGGCGACATCATGATGTTTGAATTTTTAATTGCGACCGCGTCATCGGCGATGTCATTTGGCGGACCTGCCGAAATTTGGGGTCATATCGTCAATGATTTCTCCAATCTGAACACCACGAGCGCGTGGACCGCTTTGGGTTCGGTCATCTTGCTCGACCTTGTGCTTGCCGGTGACAATGCGATTGTTGTTGGCGCTTTGGCCGCCGGTCTGCCCCCGGAACAGCGCAAAAAGGTTATTTTCATCGGTGTTATCGCTGCGCTTGTTTTGCGTGTGGTGTTTGCGTTGATGGTCAATTTGTTGATGGGTGTCATTGGCCTCATCTTCGTCGGCGGATTGCTGCTGATCTGGGTTGCGTGGAAAATGTACCGCGACCTTCAACGCAGTGAAGCAACAGAATCGCCCGGCTCTCCTGAAGTTTTAGGTGATGAAAATAGCGGTATTCCCGCTGCCAAAAGCTTTGCTGCTGCGGCTTGGGCGGTTGCGGTTGCCGATGTATCGATGAGCCTCGACAATGTTCTGGCCGTGGCAGGCGCTGCCAAGGATCATCCAGGCATCATGATTGTCGGTCTGATCTTTGCTGTGGCCCTTATGGGTATCGCAGCGAATATCATCGCCCAATATATTGAACGCTATAAATGGATTGCATGGCTGGGCATGGCTGTGATTGTCTATGTTGCGCTCAAGATGATCTATGAAGGCTGGACCGACCCCGATTTGGGCGTTGGCAGTTACGTCATCGCGCTGATCAGCCGCTAATTTTTGAGGGCATCTGACGATCGTCAGATAGCCCTCAACTTAGATGTTCTGCAAAAAAGGCTGCTGTGCGTGAATCGGCCAGTGCCGCGCCAGCTTCGTTGCGGCGGTTGCCCATCTCGGCGGCAAAGCCGTGGTCGAGGCCTTCATAATCGTGCAAAGTCACCTTTGGGTGATTGCCAAATCCTGCATGGATCGCCGCCTGCGCCTCTGGACCCACAAAATGGTCTGCGGTCGGGATATGCAGCATGAGTGGATGGGCAATCGCATGGCTTTCGCCGAGCATCTGATCAATCATGACGCCATAATAGCCAACGGATGCACTGATATCGGTGCGTGTCGCCGCCATATAGGCAAGCCGTCCCCCCAGGCAGTAGCCGACACAGCCGACATTTTGAACGGGGGCGTGCCCTGAAATGCCACCACGTACCGCGTGAATAGCAGCCTCAATGTCTTTGACGCCGTCATCGGCATCATATTGGCCAAAATAGCCGAACGCTTCTTGAAGCTGTGCTTCCACATCGGGATTAAGTTCAACGCCGGGCGCGAAACGCCAGAAAATGTCGGGTGCAATCGCCAGATATCCATCATTAGCTAAGCGATCGCATTTTTGGCGAATGCCCGCATTTACGCCGAATATTTCAGGTATAACGATAATAGCCGCTTTCGCTGCGCCAACCGGAGCGGCGAGATATGCCGGAAACAAGGCATCTTCATTCAATGCCGCAATCTTTATCATGTCGCCCATATATTGCTCCTGCGCGGTCATTCTCCGCAATTGCGTGATTCGATGTTGTCTTTATACTATGTCTTACCATCAAGAGGAGAGTCCCGGCCATGAAGATGAACATAGAGATCGACTGTTCGCCAGAAGAGGCCCGAGCGCTTTTGGGTTTGCCCGACGTGACCAAGGCGAATGAGGCCTATGTTGAAAAGGTCACGAACCTGATGAACGGCGCCGGCGGCATTGACCAGCTTCAGGAACTTGGCAAACAAATCGCGCCAATGGGACAAATGGGGTTGCAGCTGTTTCAACAACTGATTGAAACGGGTGCAAAGGCCGCCATGTCGGGCGTGAGCAGCAAAGACAAAAAATAGCACCCTGATGTCCGCCACCGATACTATTTTTGCACTGTCCAGCGGTGCGCCGCCGGCTGCCATAGCGATTATCCGCATCAGCGGCCCCGCGGCGTTTAAAGTGGTGCACGGAATCGCAGGACGGACACCAAAGCCGCGGCGTGCTTCGCTGGCTATATTGAGGGCGCCAGACAGCGGGGAGACACTCGACCAAGCGCTTGTCCTGCTCTTTCCGGGTCCCGATAGTGCAACGGGCGAAGATCTCGCTGAACTTCATATTCATGGTGGGCGTGCCGTCGTTCGCGCTGTCGAAAAATCCATCGCGCAGTTTCCCGATGTGCGCGCGGCAGAGGCCGGTGAGTTTACGCGCAGGGCCTTTGCCAATGGCCGGCTTGATCTGAACGAGGCTGAGGGTCTTGCTGATTTGTTATCGGCAGAGACCGAGTGGCAGCGCAAATCCGCAACATTGATGTTTGGCGGCAGTTTTAGCGCAGCGATCGAGGCGTGGCGGCAGGACGTGCTGCGCCTATCGGCGCTGACCGAGGCTGAACTTGATTTTTCGGATGAATCCGATGTGGATGCGCAAAATAATCGTTTAATATCAGAGTCTTGCGCAGATATTCAGCGCGAAATCGAACATATATTATCCAATCCCGCTGCTGAAAAATTGAAGGATGGGTTGCGCGTCGTACTGGGCGGTCCACCAAATTGCGGCAAGTCGACATTGTTGAATGCCTTGGTTGAACGCGACGCGGCGATCGTGTCGGACATTGCCGGTACTACGCGTGATATGATCGAAGTTCCCATTGGGATTGATGGCATCGCGTTCGTTTTTACCGACACGGCAGGGATACGGGATCACACCGACGATGTGATTGAGCGCATGGGCATCGACCGCAGTCAGGCGGCGTTGCAGGAGGCGGATATCATATTATGGCTTGGGCCCGAAGGTACTGGGCCCGACCATCCGCACATCATTGAAGTGGCGGCCAAGTCGGATAGTCCCGATGGCTTGAAAAAATCGGGTGCGGCCATTCAGGTGTCGGCCGTCTCAGGATTTGGCATGGCCGACCTGAAAACCGCCGTCGCCGATATCGCGAAAAAGCTATTGCCGCCACCCGACCAGTTTTCGGTGAACCAGCGGCAGCGAACGTTGCTCGCAGACTGCGCAGATGCGCTTGGCGCATGCCAGGCGACTGATGACTGGCTCATCGTCGCAGAATGCTTGCGGCAAGCGCGGCTGGCATTGGACGCATTAACGGGGCGCGCCCATACCGAAGAACTGCTCGATAATTTATTTGGCAAATTCTGCGTCGGAAAATGACGCGCTGTTTCACGTGAAACAATCCCACGCAGAGTTTTGACCGATGCGACTTGTTCGTCTATGCGCGACTTATGACAACCGATTTCGACATCATTGTAGTTGGCGGAGGGCACGCGGGAACTGAAGCCGCAGCCGTCGCCGCGCGTATGGGTGTTCGCGTCGCGCTTGTGAGTTTCGACAAAAGCATGATCGGCGCGATGTCATGCAATCCTGCAATTGGCGGCCTTGGAAAAGGGCATCTGGTGCGTGAAGTCGACGCATTTGACGGCCTTATTGCCCGGGCGGCAGATGATGCGGCGATCCACTACCGCATGCTCAATGCGTCAAAAGGCGCGGCCGTGCAGGGCCCCCGCGTTCAGGCGGACCGGTCTTTGTTTAAGGCATCGATCCAGCGCCAACTCGGACAAATTGCAAATTTGACTATAGTGCAGGCTGAGGCCGCGGCGCTCCACCTCATTCCAGGGTCATCCAACATAGTCGGCGGCTTGGTCCTTGGAAATGGCTCCATCATCACATCTTCGGCGGTCATATTGGCGACGGGAACTTTCCTCGGAGGAAAGCTGTTTCGGGGCGAAGAGCGGTTTGAGGGCGGGCGGGTCGGTGAAGCCTCCGCAATGCTGTTGTCCCATCAACTTCGTGATGCGGCACTGCCGATAGCGCGGCTAAAAACCGGCACCCCGCCACGCATTGACGGCCGGACCATTAACTGGGCAATGCTGGAAGAACAGCCATCCGATGATGACGATTGGACGATGTCCTTTTCAAATCAACGGCGGTCGGTGCCCCAGATATTCTGCGCCATGACGCGCACCAACGCGGTGACACATGACATCATCCGCAGCGGTTTGGACCGGTCGCCTTTGTTCGGCGGCGATATTGAGGGCAGGGGTCCACGATATTGTCCGTCCATTGAAGACAAAATATTCCGCTTCGGCGATCGTGATGGCCACCAAATATTCTTGGAACCCGAAGGTTTAGACAGCCATTTGGTGTACCCCAATGGCATATCCACGTCGCTGCCCACAGATATTCAGGAAGCTATGGTCAAGTCGATGGCGGGCCTTGAGCAATGCGAAATCATCGTCCCTGGTTACGCCGTGGAATATGACTATATCGACCCGCGTTGTCTGGATTCCACACTCGCCGTCCGCGGTTTTGAAGGACTATATTGCGCGGGTCAGATCAATGGCACGACGGGATATGAGGAGGCTGCGGCACAGGGATTGGTTGCCGGGCTGGGCGCTGCTTGCAAATTGCTCGGCCGACCCATGCCCGCCATGGACCGCACCAACAGCTATATTGCCGTGATGATCGATGATCTTACGCTGCAGGGCGTTACGGAGCCATACCGGATGCTCACGGCGCGGGCAGAATATCGTTTGAGACTTCGTTCTGACAATGCCCATACGCGGCTTACGCCTTTGGCGATTGAAGCGGGTGCCGTTGGCACGGACCGTATGGATGCATTCAACCATCGAGAGCAGATGAAGGCGACTGCCCTCGATATGATGTCGGCGCACATAAGTGCCGATGTGTTGATGAAGCAGGGTGTGCCAGTCAAACCCGATGCAGGCAAAATGTCGAAGCTCGAATGGCTGCGTTTCCCCCATGTTTCCATCATGGACTTGTTGGACGCAGATGGGCCCGAATGGTCACGTGAGCTTCTGTTAGAGATTGAGCAGGATGGTCGCTACGCACCATATCTCGCGCGGCAAGAGGCCGAGATTCAAGACATTGCCGCAAATGAGAAGATAACGCTGGCCAGCAATGTTGATTATGCCGCTATCGCAGGGCTGTCCAATGAGATGGTAGAGAAGTTGCAAAGCGCAAAGCCCGAAAATTTGGCTGCTGCGTCGCGCCTTCGTGGCATTACGCCAGCGGCACTGGCTGCCATATTGGTCCACGCCAAAAGAGCCCGCAGCGCGGTGACGGAAGCCGCATGACCGAAGCTGAAGCGAAAGAGTGGCTGACGACATCCTTGGGTGTTTCACGTGAAACAATGGAATCGCTCGAGGCGTTCGTTGCGTTCTTAAAGCGCGAGTCGGCCAGCCAGAACCTCATTGCGGCATCGACCATAGAAGATATTTGGTCGCGCCATATCGTCGACAGTGCGCAGTTGCTCACCTTCATGGATCAGAGCCGACCTGAAACAAAATGGTTGGACCTTGGGTCAGGCGCGGGCTTCCCGGGGTTGATTATTGCGTTGCTCACGGATTTTGAAGTGACGCTGGTAGAATCGCGCACACGGCGTATTGAATATTTGCAGCGTGCGGTGGACATGTTCGATATCAGTGGCCGTGTGACGGTCATGGGTATGCCGCTTGAGCGCATGAAAACAGCCCCATTTTCGGTCATCAGCGCGCGCGCATTTGCGCCCTTGCCCAAATTGTTTGAACTGGCGGCGCGTTTCTCTCATAATAATACTTTGTGGCTGCTGCCAAAGGGGCGTAACGCAGCAACAGAGTGGGATGACGTTAAAACAGTGTGGGATGGCGCGTTTAGCGTTAAACAAAGCATAACCGATGCAGATGCCGGGATTCTTGTCGGTACATTGGCCGGTAAGCGTACAGGTGGCGGCAACGCCGGGGCAAAGAGACAAAAACCATGATCCGAATTGCAGTGGCAAATCAAAAGGGCGGCGTTGGCAAGACCACCACGGCTATCAACTTGGCTACTGCATTGGCGGCAAGCGGTTGGCGGTGCGTGCTGGTCGATCTGGATCCTCAAGGGAACGCCTCCACCGGTCTAGGCCTGAAACAAGCGCAGCGCGTCCATAGCAGTTATGATCTTTTGCTGGGCGACGCCTCGTTGAAGGATGCGGCCATTCCGACCTTGATTCCCAATCTCGACATGGTCCCAGCGACGGTTGATCTGTCGGGCGCCGAAATTGAACTGGTCGAATATGAGGACCGCACCGGGCGGTTAAAGGCGGCTTTCGACAAATCGGATGCCAACTGGGATATATGCATCATCGATTGCCCGCCGTCGCTGGGGCTCATCACAATCAACGCGCTCGTCGCCGTCGACTCACTGCTCGTACCGTTGCAGTGCGAATTTTTTGCGTTGGAAGGTTTAAGTCAGCTATTACAGACCGTTGAGCGTATACAGGGCCGATTTAACCCGGCGCTGACGATCATGGGTGTTGCGTTGACCATGTACGACAAACGCAACAAGCTGACCGAACAGGTTGCGGACGACGTGCGCAGTTGCTTGGGCGATCTGGTGTTCCAAACAGTCATCCCGCGCAACGTACGTTTGTCGGAGGCACCAAGCCATGGACTGCCCGCGTTGGTGTACGACCACCGCTGTTCGGGTTCAGAGGCGTATATGAAATTGGCAAGAGAATTGATTGGCCGTTTACCGGCCCGGGAGCTCGCAGCGTGACGAATGATAATCCATCTGAAAAATCGCCATTGAAGAAAAAAATGGGATTGGGTCGTGGCCTGGACGCCTTGCTTGGTGAAGCATTGCGCGGCGACCCCGCTTCTGCGCGCGCGTCCGGAAATGTCGATTCCCGTAGCGTTGGCGTCATGACAATTGCCGTTGCCGAGATACGTCCAAACCCCGATCAGCCGCGCCGCCATTTTTCCGACGATAAGCTGAATGAATTGGCGGCCAGCATTGCAAAGCATGGCGTGATTCAACCAATCGTCGTGCGTCCGTTCAACGATGGCTATCAAATCGTCGCCGGCGAACGCCGTTGGCGCGCGGCGCAGCGGGTTCAGCTGCACGATTTGCCTGCCATCGTGCGCAATTTTGACGATGCCGAAACGCTTGAAATTGCATTGCTGGAAAATATCCAGCGTCAGGATCTCAATCCGATAGAAGAAGCCGAGGCGTATAAAAAGCTGACCGATTTGTTCGGGCATAGTGCGGCGGAGTTGGCGGAGCTGGTGCACAAGTCGCGCAGCCATGTTGCGAATATGATGCGCCTGCTCGATTTGCCGTTGCCGTTGCGCGATCTGGTCATCGAAGAGAAATTGACCATGGGGCATGCCCGCGCTTTGTTGGGCAGCGAGAACGCGGTGGCATTGGCCATGCTGGTGATCAAGAACGGCCTTTCGGTGCGCGCTACGGAAGCGCTCGTGCAAAAAGAACGCGCGCCAACCGCTAAAAAAGGCAAAAGCACGGGCCCAAGTGACAATGCGGATATTCGGGCCGTCGAAACCCATTTGGGCGACCTGTTGGGCTTGACCGTGCGAATTGTTCAGAAAAATGCCACGGGCGCGGGAGCGGTGACATTTGAATATGGCAGCCTGGACCAGCTCGACATGCTGTGTCAGCGCCTGACGGGTGAAAAATTCTAATATTTTTTCAGCCGTATAGCCGGATGTTAATATCTGGTGCGCTGTTCGGTGTCGTCATTTTTGGCGAAAACACGATGATTTTTGATCGGTGAATGGCGGGATCAAAGCCGTGGCTCAACGCCTGCGTTAACCTTAATGGCAAGCAAAACCTTATGATTCGATGTGCATAGAGGGTGGTGAATGCTGTGGGGGCATTCCGAATCTGCTAAGTCACGAAGGACCAGAATATGTTGAAAAAGACGAAATTCGCGCTCTTGGGTGTTGTCGCTGCCGCTGCAATGGCTTCGACTGGCGCACAGGCTGCTACGCAAACGGCATCAGCTGAAGTTGATATTGTCGCCGCCGTTACTCTCGCACAAAACAACGCTCTCGATCTTGGCATTGTTGCAACAAGTGGCACGGCCGAAACGGTTTTACTGCCAACGAGCTCCGACACCCGCGTTTGCTCGACGGGCGTTTCCTGCCTCGGCACGGCGCTCCGTGGCCGCTTCACTGTTGGCGGTGCAAGCTCCGGCTACGTGGTCGCGATCAATGTTCCAGCGTCAACAACCTTGACCTCCGCTGGCAATAACATGGTGCTGACGCTCACACCATCGATGACATCGTTCAATTCAACTGGCGCGTCGCAAATATTCTTTGTCGGCGGATCACTTGCAGTTGGTGCCAACCAAGCTGCCGGAACGTACACGGGCTCTTACAACGTTTCTGCCGATTATCAGTAAAACGCGCTCGTCTTCCGACGTTATCACCGCGCATCTTACCCCCGACGGCCAAGCTTTCGGGGGTTTTTTGTGTCTACAACACAACGTCGTTAGCGGGATGGTAACCATATTGAGTGACAAGGGCATGTGGACCAGCACGGCGGCTTGAACCCCGCGTGCATCAATGTGGATGTAATTTTATGATTGAATTGGTTGCAAAAGCACGGTGGCTAACTGCGCTTAAGGGCGTCACGTTAGCACTCCTATTCCCAGTTTCATTTACTATGCCTTCAACATCTGCGCACGCGGCCGGTGACTTGCTCATTGCGCCGACGCGGGTGGTTCTCGACGGTCGTCGTGGGACAGAAGTCATATTGAACAATATCGGCGATGAAGAGGCGACCTATCGCATTACGCTCGAACTGCGTCGTATGAACGCGCAGGGGCGGCTTGAAGATGTCGATTTAGAAAAAGCGACGTATCAAGAAAAATCGGCTTTGGATGTCATTCGATATGCACCGCGACGGGTAACGCTTCCGCCGAACCAACCGCAATCTATCCGGATCGGGCTTCAGCCGAATGATGGGCTGCCAGACGGCGAATATCGCGCGCACATGCTGTTTCGCGCTATTCCAAAAGCCGCACCAGTCGCTCCCGCTGCCGGCCCGGCTGAGGGTTTAAAGATCCAGATTATTCCCATTTACGGGATCAGCATCCCCGTCATTGTCCGCAAGGGCAATGTCACGGCCACGGCTGCATTGGCGAATGTCCGAATTGGAAAGGACAATGAAGGGCCAACGCTCGAATTCGACATGAACCGGTCGGGCAACCGGTCATTGTTCGGCGAAATTCACGTGACGAAGCCCGGTGTTTCCGAACCGTTGCATGTCAGCAAGGGCATCGCCATCTATCCTGAGATTAACCAACGTGTGGTGTCCATTCCGCTTTCACCCGAGCTGGCTGCTCAGGTGCGCGGCGAAATCGTCATATCCTATTATGAAGCGCCGGAAGCGGGTGGCGGCCTTATCAGCCAGGTGCGTACCGTACTTCCCTGACCGCTGGGTCAACGAAAAATCAATGCGCCGCATATTTCAACAGGCCGTAAAGGCACTAACGGCAATGGCCGTTGCGACCGGAGTCCTTTTGGCTCCGGTTGCGCCTGCATTTGCAGCTGGCTGGCAAGCAAATGAAGATGATGCGCTGCTGTTTGATGTCCGCGTTGGCCAGTGGCGCGTGGGTGACGGCGTGCGTGGATATCAGACCGATACCGGCGTCTGCATTGATCTGGCGGACATCATCATGGCGTTCGACCTGCCCGTGCGATTGGACAAAAAGTCGCGTCGCGCAACTGGATGGCTGTTTGATGAAAGCCGCACCTTCACGCTCGATCGCGAAGCCAACATCGTGCAAATCGTGAACAAGGCGCAAAACCTGAAGCCCACCGATGTCCGCGATGTCCCGGAAGGCTGGTGCGTGGACGTTGATGTCATGGCAAAATGGCTTGATGTGAATATCAAGGCTGACCAGTCCAATGCACTCATTCTTGTCAGCGCTGACCGCAAATTACCATTTGAGCTTGCCGAAGAACGCAAGGCACGGGCCGGCAAAGTTAAACCATCGAAAGATTTTGACTTCAGCAGCCTGCCGCAAGCGCATGATCCGTATAAATTCTTTCGCATACCATCCATTGACGTCGTGGCGTCGATGGGCGCTGCCCGCGACAAAAGATCCGGGAACCGTAATGACGCGCGATATGAAATCTACGCGAGCGGCGAAATTGCGGGCGCGTCGTTCGATGCCCGCTTGTCCTCAAACGGCAGCGGCATCCCTGAAAACTTGCGCCTACGCGCGTATCGGACCGACCCGGCTGGCGCCCTGTTGGGGCCATTGGTCGCCACACATTTTGGCCTTGGTGATGTCGCGACAAATGCAACTGCACTGGGCATCCAAACCACAACGGGGCGTGGTGCCTTTGTCACCAACCGGCCACTTAACCGGCCCGCCAGCTTTGACCGAACGGTGTTTCGTGGGGAATTGCCCGATGGTTGGGAAGCCGAACTATACCGTAATGATCAGCTGATTGCTTATGTCCAAAGCCGGGGTGACGGCCGCTTTGAATTTCTTGATGTGCAATTGTCCTACGGTCAAAACCGTTTCGAAGTGGTCCTTTATGGCCCGCAGGGTCAGGTGCGCCGCGAAACAAAAATGATCCCGGTCGGGCTCGACTCCATTCCGCCGCGTGAAACCTATTATTGGGCGGCGGTGCAGGACGCAGGACGCGATCTTATCGACCTGGGTTATGTTGAATTAAGCGACTTTTTGGGCTGGCGCGGCGGCTTCGGACTTGAGCGCGGACTTGACCCCAAGACGTCAATCGGGGCTTCGCTGTTTACGTCCGAGCTGCGCGGGCAGCGCCAACATTATCTTGAAGCATCGGTCCGCCGGGCAGTTGGGCCAACGCTGATTGAATTGGCTGGCGCGGCAAATCTTGTTGGTGGCTATGCCCTCCGCGGGCAAGCATTGGCGCAGGTCGGACAGGCGCTCATCGCCGGAGAGAGCGCCTGGCTTTTTGGTAACTATCAAAGTGAGCGATATGAGCGTGACGTTCGGCGCTTCAACAGCCTATCGCTGGATCATGCGGTCAAGTTGGGGCGGCAATATATCCCGCTACGCGGCGAAATTCGTTACATTGAGCGTGCGGATGGCGGCGACCGAATGGAAGTTGCATCAAGAATTTCATTTAATATCAATAGATTAAATGCAAGCACTGAACTTGAATGGACGCAGGAACACAGCGGGCGTGGTGGCATGCCCACATCGCGGCTGGACTCGGCGCTTCGGCTATCGGGGCGGGTTGGTGGTTTGCGTCTGCGTGGGGAGGCGACATTCGCGCTTTCAGATGACGCTGGCTTCAGACAATCCAAATTCATTGGCGAGTGGCGCGCCGGCGAATATTCCGACTGGAAAGTGGAAGCAGGCTATTCGGTCGATGATTCCCGCGCGCGCCTGTCACTGGGCCATAGTCGTCGCTTCAGATATTTTGCCGTTACGGGACAGATAGAGGCGGGCAGCGATGGGTCCGTCGCCGCTGGATTAAACCTTGCGTTCAGCCTTGGACCAAATCCGCATAATAACAGTATCCGCGTTGCGGCTGAAAAGCTTGCGTCATCGGGACAGGCATTTGCTGTCGTTTTTCAAGATGATAATGCGGATGGTATCCGTCAGCCGGGCGAAATATTGCAAAAGGACGTTGAACTTACCGCTGGTTCATCGGGCCGGGGGCTGCCAACCGATCGCTATGGCCGCACGGTCATCGACGGCCTTCAGCCATATGAGCAGATACTGATCGGCATTGATGCATCCAGCTTACCCGATCCCTTCGTTCAGCCCGCAAATAGCGGAATAGTGGTAACGCCGCGGCCAGGTATTCCATCGATGATTGAACTGCCGCTCGTGTCCGCAGGCGAGATATCCGGCACTTTGCAGCGCGAGGGTGGCAAGCCGCTGAGCGGTG
This sequence comes from Pseudomonadota bacterium, assembly GCA_041175505.1. GTDB lineage: Bacteria > Pseudomonadota > Alphaproteobacteria > Sphingomonadales > Sphingomonadaceae > Sphingorhabdus_B. The sequence goes on along the minus strand of JBEDET010000026.1, from coordinate 2,141 downwards.
TTGATCTTGAGCTTGTCGATAAAAATGGCCGCGTCGTGAAGTCCACGCGTAGTGAGTTTGACGGCTTTTTCCTTTTCGAGTTCATCCCATATGGGGATTATAAGGTCAGGGTTGCAGCACTGTCGGCCAACATCATTGGCGTGGTTTCAGAATTGTCAGGTGTCGCTGCATTGAACAAATCCAGTGGCACGGTGGATATGGGAATTATCATCGCCCGCCCCGTTCCGCGAATTGCGGCTATGCCGAACAATGGGACCGGAAACGCACAGTCCCCTTAGAACGGCCACGCGCATCCAATGGCCTGATGCTTGGGTATCAGTTGTGGTCAGTATCACATTGGCATAATGTCCCGCGTGATCAATCACAGGGCAAACGGTCAATGGCGGAAAATCTGGTACAGCGGCACAAAGCCACCACACGGATTTGGCATTGGCTGAACGCCATTGCGTTTACGGTGTTGCTGATGAGCGGCCTGATGATTTTCAATGCGCACCCGCGTTTGTATTGGGGCGAATATGGATCGCGCGAAGACCGCGCATGGTTGGAAATTGACGACACAAGAACAACTGGATTTGTAAAAATCGGTTCAACGACGCTCGAGACAACGGGCGTGTTAGGACTGTCGTTGGGCGCAGACAATAAAGTCCGCCGCGTGGCCTTCCCCGGATGGGCCACGATTCCCACCCGGTACAATCTTGGCGCAGCACGGCGTTGGCATTTTGCCTTTGCATGGCTGTTCGCGCTTGGGTTGACTGGCTTCATGGCGGCATCGTTGTTGAACGGCCACATCCGCCAGCATTTGCATATCCGCACGGCAGAATGGGCCCCAAAGCATATATGGCGTGATGTTAAAAACCATGCCCGATGGCGTTTTGACGCGCACAATGCGGGGACATATAATATCCTGCAAAAGTTCAGTTATGTCGGCGTAATTTTCCTATTGTTGCCGCTAATGATTTTCACGGGCCTAGCCATGTCACCGGCCATGAACGCAGCCCTGCCATGGCTGCATGATATATTTGCCGGTCGTCAATCGGCGCGTTCGATCCACTTCATTTGCGCGGCGCTTTTATCCATCTTTGTGCTGGTGCATCTGGTCATGGTTTTCCTGTCAGGGCCAATCAACGGAATCCGTTCCATGATTACGGGCAAAGTTGCTCCGGCACGCCACGTGAACGTGACGGAGGTGACGTCATGAAGGATGACCGCGATATCATCGGGCGGCGTGCACTTTTGCGCGGCGCAACTTTGGGTGGCAGCGCGCTCATCTTAAGCGGTTGCGATGCGATGAATGAAAGCGACATGTTCCGGTCGGCGCTGCGCACAGCAGAAACGCTGAATCAGACGGTGCACAGAAGCCTGATGGACAGGGCGGCGCTTGCACCGGAATTCCCAGCATCCGATATTTCGCCAGTCTTCAAAACCAACGGCTCATTGACAGGCACCTCGGCGGAATATCTGGCGCATCTCGATACTAAATTTGCCGACTGGACGCTGCGCATTGATGGCATGGTGGCCAAGCCGATGGATGTCAGTCTGGAAACGCTGCGGGCGATGCCGTCGCGCACCCAAATAACACGGCATGACTGTGTTGAGGGCTGGAGCGCGATTGCAAAATGGCAGGGCACGCCGCTGCGGCTGTTGTTACAGCAAGCCGGTTTGTCGGCGCGCGCCAAATATATCGTGTTTCATTGTGCGGACAATTACGGCGCGCGGCCTTATTATGAGTCCATCGATTTGATCGATGCATTTCACCCGCAAACGATATTGGCGTGGGGGATGAATGGCGACATGCTGCCGGTGAAATATGGTGCACCTGTGCGCCTGCGTGTCGAACGGCAGCTGGGATATAAGCATGCCAAATATGTCATGCGTATCGAAGCGACCGACGATCTGACAAAATTCCATGGTGGAAAAGGTGGATATTGGGAAGATGTGGGCGACTATGAGTGGTATGCCGGAATCTAGGCTTGCGTGTCCGCGCGGTTAATGGAAAAGCCGTTTCCAGTCATAGGGAGACCCGAATACCATGAAGACGCGCGCAGCTGTTGCCTTTGAAGCGAAGAAGCCACTTGAGATTGTCGAGCTTGACCTTGAGGGTCCCAAGGCTGGTGAAGTTTTGGTTGAGATCATGGCGACCG
>JBEDET010000025.1:0-31105 GCA_041175505.1 Pseudomonadota bacterium | reverse complement strand
CCCCCGACCCCTCCCGCTTGCGGGAGGGGAGTTTCGCGTCACCCCTCAACCTTCGAAAAATCTGCCACTTGCGTTACCGCGTCACGGAACCTTGCCAGCAAGCCCAAACGAAACGCCCGTTTAGCGGGGTCTTCGTCATTGACCATCACACCTTCAAAAAATGCATCGATGGGCGCGCGGAGGCTGGCTAGCGCTGCCATGGCGCCTTCGAAATCTTCGGCATCGACGGCGGCCGCGGCATTGGGTGCAGCGGTGTCGAGCGCGGTGAGGAGTGCGCGCTCTTCAGCAACCAAATCCGCCGGAGCGGGTGCAGCGGCGTCAACACCGTCCGCTGCCTTCAATATGTTCGCCGCACGCTTATATGCCGCCAACAAATTCGCGCCTTCGGCGGTTGTAATATATGCCTGCAATGCCTTCACCCGGGCGAGCAGCCGGACAAGATCATCCTCACCACCAAGGCTAAACACCGCATCAATCAAATCGTGCCGCACACCCGCTTCACGTTGTTGGACTTTAAGGCGGTCGACCAAAAACTCTTCCAAGCTGTCGAAGCTATTTCCGGCTCCAGTTGCCAAGAGCATGTCCTTGAGCGAACAGCGCAGGTCGTTTTGAAGCAGCAGTGACAAAAAGCCGATGGCAGCGCGGCGTAATGCGAACGGATCCTTCGAACCCGTGGGCGGCATGCCGGCGGCAAAGAATTGTGCAAGTGTATCCAGCTTATCCGCTAAGCTCACCGCCACCGTGACCGGCGCGGTGGGGACGTCATCGCCCTGCCCGACGGGCTTATAGTGATCGCGTACCGCGTCGGCGACAGCGTCAGCCTCGCCCTGCGCACGGGCGTAATAGCCACCCATGAGGCCCTGCAATTCGGGGAACTCGCCAACCATGCCGGTGACGAGGTCAGCCTTGCACAGCCGCGCCGCACGTTCGGCTTGGTCGGCTAGCTCTTGTGTTCCCCGGCGAAGGCCGGGGTCCAGAACCTTATCAGAGGAATCATTGTTTGCGGGCTGGGCCCCGGCCTGCGCCGGGGAACGCGAGCCGACAATGCCTTCGTCAACCAACCAGCGCGCCAGCTTCGCAACGCGTTCGACCTTGTCGGCGACGCTGCCCAATTTTTCGTGGAACGTGATCTGCGCAAGCTTCGCTCCCTGATCGTCCAACGCGACCTTCAGGTCCTGTTCCCAGAAGAATTTGGCATCGGACAGGCGCGCGGCGAGCACCTTTTCATTACCCGCAACAATCGCTGCCCCGCCGTCATGTGCAGCGATATTCGCGGTGCAGACAAAGGCGTTGGCAAGCTTGCCCGCACTGTCATGGCAGACAAAATATTTCTGGTTTACGCGCGCGGTTAGCTGAATAACTTCTTGCGGCACTTCCAAGAAAGCTGGGTCGAAACGACCAAGCATCGGCACGGGCCATTCGGTCAGCCCGGCATTTTCGACAACCAGGCCTTCATCCTCAACCAACGTCAGACCGGCAGCCGCAGCAGCCGCTTTTGCGCCGTCGCGAATGATCGCGCAGCGTTCGCTGAAATGGACGAGAACATGGGCGTCGCGCAGCTTTTGTGCATAATCGCCTGCATTGCCAATAGTGACAGGGCCGCTGTGGTGGAACCGATGTCCCATCGTCGCCGCGCCGCTGACGATACCTTCAATTTCGCATGGCACGACATTATCGCCCAGTATCGCGACGATGCCTTGCAATGGGCGGACCCAGCGCAGACTTTCCGTCGAAGCCGACCCCGCGCCCCAGCGTTGCGACTTTGGCCATGGAAACGCGCGGATAATCGCTGGAATCGCCTCGGCCAGAACATCAGCGGTCTGACGCCCGGCCTTTTCCACGACCGCGAAATACACGCCATCGCGTTCGATCAACTGGTCTTGCGTCAGGCCGGCTTTGCGGAGGAAACCCTCCATCGCCTGCGGCGGCGCGCCGACTTTTGGTCCTTTGGTTTCTTCGGAAACCGCGTCTGTCGCCAGCGGTAGCCCCGTCGCAATCAACGCCAAACGGCGCGGCGTGGCAAAGGTTTCAACCGAAGTCGCAGCAAGCCCGGCCCTGGCCAGCGCATCGTTGAACAAGCGCGCCAAATCTTCCTTAGCCTTCACCTGCATGCGCGCAGGGATTTCCTCAGAGCGAAGTTCCAGCAGAAAATCGGTCATGCCGTCCATCCGTTCTTTTCCATCCATGCCTGGCAGCTGCCTTTGGCGAGGTCGCGGACGCGGCCCATGTAGCTGGCGCGTTCCTGCACGGAAATCACACCGCGCGCCTGAAGTATGTTAAAGATATGGCTGGCCTTGATCGCCTGTTCATAGGCGGGAATGGGTAGGCTGCGCGCAAGGCAGCTTTCGCACTCCGCGGTCGCCTTTTTAAAGGCATCGAACAGCATATCGGTGTCGGCAACCTCAAAATGATAAGTGCTCATCTGCCGCTCATTTTCGCGGAAGACGTCGCCATAGGTAATCGCGGGGCGATCAGCGGTGGCATTGTTGTACGCGAGGTCGAAAATGCTGTCCTTGTTCTGGATATACATCGCCAGACGTTCCAGACCATAGGTCAACTCGCCCGAGACCGGCTTGCAATCAAACCCGCCCATTTGCTGGAAATAGGTGAACTGCGTGACTTCCATGCCGTCACACCAGACTTCCCAGCCAAGGCCCCATGCACCGAGCGTTGGGCTTTCCCAGTCGTCTTCGACAAAGCGGATGTCGTGCAGCAACGGATCAATGCCAATGGCCTTGAGCGAGCCCAGATACAGTTCCTGAAGGTCCGGCGGGCTTGGTTTCAATATCACCTGATACTGATAATATGCGCCGAGCCGGTTCGGGTTTTCGCCATAGCGACCATCGGTCGGGCGACGCGACGGCTGCACAAATGCGGCGTTCCACGGATCAGGGCCAAGCGCGCGCAAAGTGGTCGCGGTGTGGAAGGTACCGGCACCCATTTCCATATCATAAGGCTGCAATATCGCGCAGCCTTGCTTGCCCCAATAATCATGGAGGGTGAGGATCAGGTCCTGAAAACTAAGTGGTGCGATGTCGGACATGGCCAGCCCTTGGCGGAGATAGGCGGCTAAATCAAGGTTCTGAAAAGCGCGCGCGCCGTTTTGTCAGTGACGCATAGCATTATGTAAGGTTTTGTTGACATATTGCGCGAATCGCAATAGTAAGGTTTCCATGACACAATGTCAGGTAGCATCGACTTTTTTGGGAGTCATTTTTCATGCCTTACGATCCCATGGCGCCGACACCCAGCGAACGGAGCGCGGCCTATTATATCGTCGGCGTCGGCGCAGCCGCCAATCTTGTGTTGCTATCGACGCAATGGGTGCCGTTTTCGTCTTTGGTTTCCCGCGGCTGCATTCTCGCCGTTGCGACATCGTTGCTGGTGGCGGTACTATCGTCTCGTAACGATGATTATTTTCGTCATATGTCATCTGTTGCCAGCAGATTTGCTATGGGCATCATTGCTATATGGTTTTGTCTCGCCGCCATCATACACATCGGAAACGGCGCGCAACTTATCGGAGAATGGGCTGGAGGAGGTCTACCGGACGATAATGTCACGGCAGGACCAAACGACTGGTTCTCATCAGAAACACTGGCGATAACCGTCGCCATGGCATTTCACATCCGTTTCTTTTTCGAACGGTATCGCCGGTGAAAAATCAGCTGAAAGTTCTCCGCGCGATGCGGAGCTGGAGCCAAGCCGATTTGGGCGAGCATCTCGATGTATCGCGCCAAGCGGTGAATGCCATCGAGACGGGGAAATATGACCCGTCGCTGCCGCTGGCGTTCAAAATTTCACGGCTGTTTGCATTGCCGATCGAGGAGATTTTCGATGACGAATTTGAAGGAGACTAACATGATCGATCGTGATGAAATCGCCGGTTCAAACCTGCGCCGCATGATGTGGGTAATCGTTTCAGGCCTTGGCATCGTGATGACTGCAGGTGCCGTTGCGGGTTTTCTCGACGCGCATGCGGCGCAGGGCGGTGGCGCACTCGGGACCGCCGGAATAGTGACATTGTTCGGCTTTGCCGCCATCATCATCGGCCTTGCTTATGCAATCTGGAGGAATGTCACAAAGATGAAGGCCAGTAATGAGGGGCTCACGCGCCGCGAAAAACTGAATCGCAACATTGTCTGGGGTTTGGGACTGGCCGGCGGTGCAATCGGTCTCCTCCTTGCGTTTTACGACACACGCATTGTGACTTCGGATGCCGGAGCTTTGCCAATCTTTACAGACAGCCCAATGCCGCCAGTCATCGCCCTGATGCTGATCTTTTTCTGGACAGTGATTATGCCGATTGTCGCCTGGTTCTGGCACAAGCGCGCAATCGATGAACAGGAAGCAAGCGCCTATCGTGACGGTGGCTATTACGCCGCATACGCATTGCTGATTGGCGCGCCGACTTGGTGGATGCTGTGGCGCGGCGGTTTTGTGCCGGAGCCCGATGGCGTGGCCATATTCATGCTCTTTGCTTCAATATGGACGGCGGTCTGGCTCTGGAAAAAATATCGCTGATATCGAAACCATTTACTTACGGTTTTTTGTTACCCCGACTTAAAGGAGAATATCTATGCGTTTACGTTTAAAGTCCGTGCTTGCCGCGACCGCAGCATGTGCGATGGCCTGGGCAATACCTGCCGCAGCGCAGACCACACCAACTGAGCCCCCCGCCGTTACCGTCAAGGATGTCGATCCCGCTTTGTGGGTGGTGAAGGACGAAGACACCACCGTCTATCTGTTCGGTTCAGTCCATCTTTTGAAACCAGGCCTTGGCTGGTTTGACGACGGCGTAAAGACGGCTTTTGACAGTTCGGACCAATTGGTATTGGAACTGGTCGAACCACCCGCCGCCGAAGTCCAAGCCCTGTTTGGCAAGCTGGCGATGGACCAGCAGGGCAAGACCCTGCGTTCCAAAATGAACGATGCGGACCGCGCGGTGTATGAGGCGGCGATGGGCAAGCTTGGTATTCCGGCACCTGCTTTCGACCCGTTCGATCCATGGGCAGCCGCGGTAACGCTGTCGCTGGTCGCAATGCAAAAATCCGGCTTTGACCCCAATAGCGGCGTTGAAAAACAGCTAACGGCAGCGGCGAAGGTTAGCAACAAACCCATCGCTGGACTTGAAACCATGGAGTTTCAGCTTGGGGTGTTTGATACCCTGCCGGAGGCGGAACAAATCGCTTTCTTGGTCGAAGCGGCAAAGATGATTGATGATACCAGCAGCATGATGGACAAGATGGTCGACATGTGGGCCGCACCTGACCCCGAAAAGCTGGGCCAGCTCATGAACGAGGGCCTGACCAGTCGCACCTTGTACGACGCCTTGCTGACGAAGCGAAATGCCAATTGGGCGAAATGGATTTCGGCGCGCATGGCAAAGCCCGGCGTGGCATTCATGGCGGTGGGCGCAGGCCATTTGGCTGGCCCAACCAGCGTTCAAAATCTGCTTCCTGCCTATGGCCTGAGCGCAACACGGGTGGCCTATTAAGTTTTGATGTGTCACGAGTGTGAGGGCCCGGCGATATTCGGTCGGGCGCTCAACTTTTAGCGGGATCGCAATGGACAATATGCAACGCACTGATGCCGCTTATGCCGGGTCACTGGAAAGCCCGAACTATCCGGGTCTTTGGCCGACCATCGGCTTTATCGTCCTGTATTTTGTGCTGCAGGCGGTGTGTACGGGCCTAATCATGGCCGCGACGGGAACGAGCAGCGCAATGCCCGTCGTCATTATCTTCGGCCTTCTTGCAGCCGCGATTGTGCAGCTGTTCCTGATGTGGCTGTATCTGCGCAAGCAAGGGCGGATGGCGATATTGGGGCTCAACAGTTTCGGCAAACTCCCGCTGCGTCAGGCAACGGTGCTTGCGGTCGTTGTGATCATGGCGGCCATGGCGTTCAATTATGTTTACGCGACTTATGTCATTCCGGGTGTCGGAATGCAGGAAGAAATGGCCAAAATCCTCGCCTCCATACCGCACACGCCGGTGAACATTGCGGCGATATTTTTTGCCATCGCGATTGCCGCGCCGATTGTCGAAGAATTGCTGTTCCGGGGCATGCTGCAAAATGCGGTTGCGAAATATGTGCCGTTTTGGGCGGCAATATTGCTATCATCATTTCTGTTCGCGGTCGTGCATATGCAGCTTTATGCCATCCCCGGATTGATGTCGCTGAGCATCGCTTTTGGCTATCTCTACCACCGCACAGGATCGCTGCGCACGAACATCATTCTGCACATGGCGAACAATGCGTTGGCTTTGTTGGTATCCCAAATTTTCAATTAAACGACGACAGGCTCCAGCAAGCGCAGCGTTCCGGCATCGGCATCAATTTCCGCCATGCCGCCAACGGGCAGCGTGAATTGGTCGGTAATATGCCCGAACCACGCCCCCTGATAGGCAGGAATGCCCAAGCCGCCCAGATGCTGGGTAAGGACATCATTCAACGTAAACGCCCCGTAGCTGGTGCCCTTGTTGACGCAGTCGGTGCATTGACCAAAGACAACGCCTTTCAGGTTTTTCAGCACGCCTGCCTGCCCCAATTGCGTGAGCATCCGGTCGATACGATATTCGGCCTCTTCCACATCTTCGAGGAACAGGATTGCACCGGAAAAATCGGGCAAATACGGCGTTCCGGCAAGCGCGGTCAGCACGGTTAGGTTACCGCCAAGCAGCTTCCCCTGCGCTTTGCCCGTGCCCGTGCCCAAAACGCGTGTGCGCCAGCGACGCTGGGTCAGCCGGTCCTCATCGCCCTCTGGATTAACAAATGCGGGTGTGCCCGCATCAAATGCGATTTCGCGGTAGATGTCCCATGAAGACTTGCCCCATGCGCTGCCCGCATTTGGCCCATGCAAGGTCACAAAACCGCCCTTGGCCGCAATCGCCATGTGCAAAGCTGTGATGTCACTAAAGCCCGTCAGCAGCTTGGGATTGGCGCGAATGATGTTCCAATCGAGATAAGGCAGAAGCCGTGCGCTGCCCCATCCGCCGCGCACCGCAAATATCGCCTTCACGTCCTTGTCCGCAAACATCGCATTAATGTCTGCCGCGCGGTCCTTGTCCTGCCCGGCAAGATAGCCGTAACGGTTCAACACATGCGGCGCCCGTTTGGGCTTCAGCCCCATTGCGGTGATGGCTTCTTCAACCAGCTGGATCTGGAACGGCTCGTCACTGGCCGACGCCGGTTCAATCAGCCCGACGGTATCGCCGACGCGAAGGCGCGATGGCTTACGCGCGCCTTTTGCTTCAGGCGAAGCCGCTAAAAGCGGTGGGGCCGACAGCATTGCCGCCAGCCCCGCCATAATCTGACGCCGAGTTGCATTCATATCCATACCCGGCGTTCCTTTGCTTAGAACTTCGCTTCGATCGACAATGTGAACGAACGGCCACGTGGGTCAGCAACGCGTGGTTCCCAGCTGGAGCCGGCACCGGTGTTGCTGTCATAGGTGATCGCGAATGGCGGATCGGTATCGAACACGTTCCGCACGCCAGCGGTCAAACGATATTGCTTGAGCAGATCGACGCTCACCGACGTATTATACGTGACGTAAGATTTCACCATCGGGTTGAAATCGGGACGAACGACAGTGCCATTGGCAATGCCGGGCAATGCTTGGTTCTTGTAACCGTCGCGATAGATTTGCGAGAAGTTGAAGGTGAAGTCATCCTTTGTGAATGAAACAAAGGCGCTGTGCTTCCACTTGAGGCCCAAATCGCCTGCAAAGGTGAACTGACCAATCAAGCTTGATCCGAACGGTGCCGACGGCAGAAACTTCTCACGCTTTTTCAGCAGATAGGTTCCATCCAAACCACCGGTAATGACACCGCCGAACGCATCCATGCCGCCACGCAAGGCAACTTCAAGACCCTCTGTCCGGCGCGAACCGATATTGTCGGCGCGCAGGTCGATGAGCGTGATGATGTTGTTCGTGCGCGTCACGCGATCAGGGAAGTAGCTGATATTATCGAGCAACTGACGCAGCGTCAGGGCACCAATGGTATCGTCAACCGCGATCGACCAGTAATCGAACGAGGCGCTGAAACGGCTCGATGGTTGCAGGACAACGCCAATGCTGTGCTGCTTCGATGTTTCTGGTCCAAGGTTGAGGTTACCGCCTGAAAGCGTCTCTGGCGTAATCGCGGCACAGCCCGGAAGCGTGCTGACCGCTCCTGTTGCGCAGGTGGTTGGATCCACCAGCGTGTTGCCTGGGTTTGGCGATTGCGTCACGCCGTTGAAAATCTGGTTGAACGCAGGAACGCGGAAACCTGTATTGAACGAACCACGGAACATCAGCCAGTCAAGAGGCTGATACTTCGCGGAAATCTTGGGATTAACCGTCGAACCAAAGCCGCTATAATCATCCAGACGAACGGCACCAGTGACTTCAAGCGTTTCAAAGACTGGGACGAGAACTTCGGCATAAGCCGCCTTAACCGTGCGGTTTTTCGCGGTCAGCGCATTGTTATTGTCAAAGGCCACGTTGAAAATGTCAGGCGTTCCCGCGATAGCAGCTGGCGAACCGTTGAAGCTATATGTTTCGCGGCGATAATCCACGCCAAGCGCTACCTGAACAGTACCGCCGGGCAAATCAAACAGCGATCCGGAAACCGAACCATCGAGTTGCTTCACTTCATATTTACCGCCGTACAGCGTTACGCCTTCGGCCGAGATGGCGTCCAGTCCAGCAAGGGCCGCTTCAGATTGCGTCAACGAGAACGGGTTCAGGATACCGCTGTTCAGCAAGCCAACGATACCGGGACGCGCTGCGCCGGGCGCTGTTGGTGCGCGTGGATCAATGCCGCCAGATACAGCGCCGACAACGCCCGACGCAGTCGCTGCTGCTGCCGAGGCGAAGGTTCCACGATAATGGTAGCCGGTACCCAATACCGACGTCGATTGGCTGCGGGCATATGAACCGCCAGCGCGATAATCCCAGCCATCCCACAATGGACCTTCAGCGCCCAAACCGGCGCGCAAGGTTTTTGTGTTGGTTTCATATTCACGCACGTCGCATGACGTACAACGCCAGCGATACGAAATCGGCTTGCCATAATTGACGGCGATTTGTGGGAAAACGGCGAGCAGCTTGTTATACACATCATTATATGTCGACGCCGTCGTGCTGTTCAGCGGATAATATAACGGCAAGGTCGTGGCGTTGCCGGAATATTGGTTGTTCGAGAAACGCTTCGATGAATCGGCGTCTGAACCGGTGATTTCCGCGTAAAATTGATGGTCGCCAAGTTTCGCCGTTGCGCGTCCATAATAAGTCAGCGTTTCCAATGGCTGCTGAAGAACGGCTGCGCGGCCGGTATCCCACGCACAGGCAAAACGTGCCGAGGTATTGGCCCACAATTGGTCATCATATGCCATGCCACCATCCATGGATGCGCAACCTGCGCCGCCGGGAAGATCGAGGATGTTGATACCACCGTTCGCAGGAACAGTGGCCCCTGCCTCAAGCAAAGTAACACCGCTTAAAAGCGAACCGGTTGGAGCGAAGAGCGCATTTGAACCGGTGGCGAACGCTGTCGCAATTGGCGTTCCGCGCGTATCGACCGAAAGGCCGCGATTGGGCTGGTTACCGTTTACAAAGCTGCGGTCAGAACCGTTCAGTGCTTTACTGACGCTTCTGCTAACGGTGGCCAAAATGTTAAAGCCGTCTTCGTTCAGGTCACCATAACCACCCGTCGCGGACAGACGGTAAATCGCGCCGCCACCTGCTTCGGCCATGTCTGTGAAGGCGTTAAGCGCGAGGCCCTGGAAATTTGTTTTGGTGATGAAGTTGATAACGCCACCGATGGCATCAGTTCCGTAAATGGCCGAAGCGCCGTCTTTCAGGACTTCGACGCGCTCAAGCGCGGCCATCGGAATTTGGTTCACATCGACCGCCGAGCCCGTCAGGCCGTGCGCTGCGACGCGGCGTCCGTTGAGCAGCACCAATGTCGATGCCGAACCCTGGCCACGCAAGTTGGCTGCCGACAGACCGTTGGTGCCGCGCTGCGCGCCTGATGTTACGTCCGCATTGGACGCAAGGTTGTCCGCACCATTGCCGTTGGTCGACAGGTAAGAGATGAGCTGTTCAGGGCTGTTAATGCCTTCGCGTGTCAAATCGTCGGTGCTGATAATCTGCAAAGGCAGCGCGCTCTTGGCCGGATCCTGCTTAATCCGCGAACCCGTCACGATAATCGCTGCACCGTCATCGGCGGTTTCAGCCGCGGCTGGCGGCGATGCATCTTGCGCAAAGGCAGGCGCTGTCAGGCACGTCGCCAACAAAAGAATCGCGGTTTTTGAATATTTCATATTATCCCCCGTTTATTTCAGCTCACCCCTGAGCCTCGTTTACCATCACACGCTATGCCGACACCTGTTGCAATGCAACTGCATTTGAACGCAGATCGCCCAGAATTTCGGCACGAAATTCAAACTATTGTCACTTTGTCTACTTGTCGGGTTGAAAAAAGGGGCCATCCGGCGCACAAGTAAATCATGCTGTCCCAGAAAACCCGCTACGCGATACGCGCCATGCAGCATCTTGCGGACCATTTCGGCAAAGGGCCTGTGCAGCTCGCCGATATTGCCGAGGCGCAAAAGATTCCGCCCAAATTCCTGACCGTGATTTTGTCTGAACTGACACGTTCGGGGCTCGTCGCATCGCAACGCGGCAAGGACGGCGGATATTGGTTGGGCGTTGCCCCCATCGACATTAGCTATGGCAATCTCATCCGCATCATGCGCGGTTCTTTGGCCTTGGTACCCTGTGCCAGCCGTTATGCGCATGAAACATGCAAAAACTGCGTCGAGGAAGAAAATTGCCGCACCCGCGCTCTCATGCTTCAGGTACGCGACAAGACCGCTGACCTGTTGGACGGAATCAATCTGTGCGACAATGTTGATGCTGAAGCATTTGCACAAGCGGCAGAATAATCCACTCACCGCGCTAAACACATTCTTGGGCGCTCCAAACAAATTCGTGAGATACAAAGCGGTGGCTAAAGAAGTGACTCCCGATTATGCATTCACCGTTCCAGCGCAAAGGGCGAGACTTGGATGATTGACTATATTGCCAGTATCGACTGGTCTGCCGTCGCGCCTTATGTCGCGGTCGGTTTTGCCGCGCAGTTGGTCGATGGCGCGCTTGGAATGGCGTTTGGCGTCATTTGCAGCACATTGTTGGTCAGCGTCATGGGCGTCGCCCCTGCCCGCGCATCTGCTGGCGTGCATTTTGTCGAAATGTTCACAACGGGCGCATCGGGCATCAGCCATGTGTTGCACAAAAATGTCGATTGGAAGCTGTTTGCCCGCATTGCTATTCCAGGTGTGATTGGCGGCTGCACCGGCGCTTATCTTTTGGCGAGCATTCATACAGAGGCAGCGCGCCCGTTTGTGATGGCATATCTGACGCTGATCGGCTTTTACCTGCTGTATAAGGCATGGGACTTCACCCATCAGCACAAGCCACGCGATCCAAAGGTTACAATGCCACTTGGTCTGATCGGTGGATTTTTGGATGCATCAGGTGGCGGTGGCTGGGGCCCAGTGGTCACGTCCAACTTGCTGATCCAAGGCGCTGATCCCCGCAAAACCATTGGTACCGTTAATACCGCGGAGTTTTTCCTGACGGTTGCAGTGTCGATGACCTTCATCCTGACGATTGGGTTAGAGGCGTTTACGGTCGTCACGGGAGGGCTGTTGATTGGTGGGTTGCTGGCTGCTCCCTTCGGCGCACTGATTGCCAAGCGTATCCAGCCACGCATGCTGTTGTTCGCCGTCAGCATCGTCCTGATCGCAACCAGCCTATTCAGCCTCTACAAAGCATTGGCCTAATTCCGCACGAAGCTTGCTTTTCTGGCATAACCTGCATATAGACGCGCCCTTGCCGTGCATGGTCATCCCTGGAGGCGTGGCGGCAAAGTAACTTTTTTTGGAGAATTAACATGAGCGATCAGCTGACCTTGTCGGCAGAGACTCGCAATGGGGCAGGCAAGGGAGCCTCCCGCGAATTGCGTCGTCAAAACCGAGTGCCCGCCGTAATTTACGGCAACAAGCAAGAACCCGAACTCATCCACGTTGAGGAAAAGGCTCTCGTCAAACTTTTGATGACTGGCCATTTTTCCGAAAGCGTTGTCGAGATCGACCTTGGTGGCAAAAAACAGCTTACAATTCCAAAGGATGTTGCATTTCATCCTGTCAGCGATCGTCCGATACATGTTGACTTCCTGCGCACCGCTAAGGGCGCGTAAGCCAAAGGCTTAGCTTAAATTCATCTCCGGGGCTGGGTTTCGGCCCGCCCCGGATATTCCCCCAAGGGACAAGCGCGATGCAATTATGGGTAGGTCTCGGTAATCCAGGCGCCACCTATGCGATGCACCGGCACAATATCGGTTTCATGGCGATTGATGCGCTCGCCGAAATTCACGACCTGCCATTACCCGCCAAGAAATTTTTGGGCTGGGTGCAGGAACTTCGGCTCGGTTCCGAAAAAATCATTCTTCTCAAACCCGCGACGTTCATGAACGAAAGCGGCCGCAGCGTGCGCGCCGCGATGGATTTTTATAAGCTTGAATCCAAAGACGTCACCGTCTTTTACGACGAGCTCGACCTCGCGCCGTTCAAGGTGAAGGTCAAATTTGGCGGCGGCGCGGCTGGCCATAACGGCATCCGTTCGATAACCGACCATATTGGCGCCGATTTCCGCCGCGTCCGCCTCGGCATTGGCCATCCCGGCAATAAAGACCGCGTCACGGGCTATGTGCTTGGCAATTTCCACAAAAGCGAAATTGACGATTTGGCAGATCTTTTGGGCGCTGTGTCGGCCGAAGCCGATTGGCTGGCCAAGGGCGATGACGTCCGCTTCATGAACGATGTCGCCATGCGTTTGCAGCAGGACTAAACCCGTGCAACGCGTGCTGGTCATTGGCCCATGCGGTGCCGGCAAATCGACGCTGGCTGGCGCACTTGGAACGCGCCTGAAATTGCCTGTGTTCCATATGGACCAACTCAACTGGAAACCCGGCTGGATCGAAAGCAGCAAAGACGAAATAACGTCCACGCTGCATGACATTGTCGCAACTGACCGGTGGCTCATCGATGGCACTTATGGCGGAACGCTTGGGCCCCGCCTCGACCGCGCCGACACTGTCATCTACCTCGATTTCCCGATCAGCCTATGCGTCCGCCGCTTACTCAAACGCATCTGGACCTATCGCGGGCGCAGCCGCCCCGACATGACCGAGGGGTGCCCCGAACGTTTCGACATCGCGTTCCTTTTCTACCTGATCCGCTGGAACAGCGGACCGCGCATCCGCACGGAGGCCCGGTTGAAGGGCCATGAGAATAAGATAATCCGGCTGAGAAACCCCTATGAATTGCAGCGCTGGATGGACTCGTTGCCCGCCGTCGCCTAGGGACGCCGCTATTCAATCTCCCAAGAGGATAATATGGGCTTTAAATGCGGTATCGTCGGACTCCCCAATGTGGGCAAGTCCACCCTGTTCAATGCACTGACCGAAACGGCAGCAGCGCAAGCGGCGAACTATCCGTTCTGCACGATTGAACCCAATATCGGCAACGTAGCCGTCCCTGACCCGCGCTTGCAAACCATCGCCAAAATCGGCGGCAGCCAAAAGATTATCGAAACCCAGCTGGGCTTTGTCGATATCGCCGGCCTTGTGCGCGGCGCGTCAAAAGGCGAAGGCCTTGGCAACCAATTTTTGGGCAACATCCGCGAAGTCGATGCCATTGTGCACGTGCTGCGCTGCTTTGAAGATGACGACATCCAACATGTCGATAACAAGATTGACCCGATTTCAGACGCAGAGACCGTCGAAACCGAATTGATGCTGTCCGATTTGGAAAGCCTTGAAAAGCGGGTTCCGAACCTCATAAAAAAGGGCACGCAGGGCGACAAGGAAGCCAAGATCAGCGCGGCGGTATTAAGCCGTGCGCTTGACCTGTTGCGCGAAGGCAAGCCAGCACGCCTGACCAAGCGCGACGATGCCGAAGAAGAACGGCATTTCCAAATGGCGCAGCTTTTGACCGCAAAGCCGGTTTTATATGTGTGCAATGTCGAAGAGGCGAGCGCAGCGAACGGCAATGCGCTGTCGGCACGCGTCTTTGAAAAGGCAAAGGCCGAAGGCGCGGAAGCGGTTGTCGTCTCCGCCGCCATTGAAGCGGAAATCTCCACCATGCCCGCCGAAGACCGCGAAGTGTTTTTGGAAGACCTTGGTCTGACCGAAACCGGCCTCGCCCGCGTTATCCGCGCTGGATATGAATTGCTGCACCTCATCACCTTCTTCACCGTCGGCCCGAAAGAAGCGCGCGCGTGGACAATCCACCAAGGCGACACCGCCCCCAACGCCGCGGGCGCAATCCACAGCGATTTCGAAAAAGGCTTCATCCGCGCCGAAACCATGGCCTATGATGACTATGTCCAATTCAACGGCGAAGCCGGCGCGAAAGAAGCGGGCAAGTGGCGTTCGGAAGGCAAGGAATATCTCGTCAAAGACGGCGATATCATGCTCTTCCGGTTTAATGTCTAGAGAGCGTGTGGTTCTAGGAGTAAATTAAGATCCTGAAACAAGTTCAGGATGACGGTTGAAGATAAATGGGCTAACCGACTGCCTATGCTCCGCAACCTTTTCCTTGCGATATTCCTGTTTGCGTTGGCACTGCCCGCACTTGCAGTGCCGGTCGCGCCGGTGGCAGCGTCCGAAGCAATGCCGGCGGATTGTCACGGTATGCCGATGGGCACACAAGACGATGATGCCGAGGAGCATGGCAAAGCTGTGCAGCTTCATGGCTGCATCGGCTGCATCGCGCCTGTTTCCCCTGGCTTTGCGATATTTCAGTCCGCGTCACTGCCGTGTATTCCGCAAAGCGCCCTGCTCCATGAACTTTTGGGCACGATCGCAAGGCCAACAATACCCCCGCCGCGAAGCTGAGATTTGAACGACCCTTATTGTCATTCAATCTACAGGATTATTTATATGAAAATGCCGATTATTTGGGTGGGCGTTAGCGCGCTTGCCCTTCACGCAGTCCCTGCCGTTGCGCAGGATCACAGCCAGATGGACCATGCGCAGCATTCAGCCGCACCTACGCCCAACGCAGGCCCCGTTGACCATTCCAAGATGGACCATGCAAAGATGGGCCATGACATGGCGGCAATGCCAGCCGCCACCTCCGGCAATCCTGCCGAAGGCTCAGGCACGTCTCGCCTGCCCGGCAATGAGGGCGGCATGCACGGCCTTCATTTGCCCGTCGCAAAGGACTGGATGGTCATGGCGCATGGCTATGCCTGGGGCGTCACCACCGACCAGTCGGGACCACGTGGCGACGACAAGACATATGTGCAGTCGATGGCGATGCTGACCGCCGAACGTCAATTTGACGGCGGCCGTTTCCAATTCAAGTCAATGTTGAGCGCTGAGCCTTTGATGGCCAATCGTGGCTATCCCAATCTGTTTGCGACCGGCGAAACGGCAGGTGGCGCGCCATTGGTCGACCGGCAGCATCCGCATGATCTGTTTATGGAGCTCGCTGCACGGATCGACGTCGACATTGCGCAGGATGCCAGCCTGTTCCTCTACGGTGGCCCTGTCGGCGAACCCGCTTTGGGGCCAAGCGCCTTCATGCACCGCGGCTCGGCCAAGTTGAATCCTGAGGCGCCGATCACCCACCATTGGTTCGACAGCAGCCACATCACTTATGGCGTGGCAACGGCAGGTATTTCGACGCGACAATTCCAGTTGGAGGGTTCGGTGTTCACTGGGCGCGAGCCTGATGAGGATCGGTGGGATATCGAAAAGCCACGTTTCGATAGTTGGTCGGTCCGCGCGACATTCAACCCTTCGCCGGAATGGGCATTGCAAGTCAGCCATGGCTTTTTAAAGCAGCCGGAATTCACGATCCACCCCGATGAAAACGAGCATCGTACAACCGCAAGCGCGCATTATGCCAATGGGAAAGGCCTGACGGCGACGGCTGCTTTCTCTGCCAAAAACCGTGATCCCGGACCAACGCTGACTGCCTATCTGGTTGAAGCAAATTGGGACATTGACGACCATCACACGGTCTTTGGCCGTTTTGAAAATGTGAAAAATGACGAGCTTTTTCCGGATCACGACGATCCGCTGCACGAAGTTCCCTTTCGGGTGAGCAAGTTGCAGGCTGGCTACGCCTATCGCCTGCCGCTGACCGGCCCACTGAACCTCGCCTTGGGCGGCACAGTGTCAACATATGCCAAGCCCAACGCCTTGGACGCCGCCTATGGCAATAATCCCATGGGCTTCACCTTGTTCGCAAAGCTCTCTTTAGGGCATTGAATATGAAAGCTGTTCGGTCACTTCCGGCCGAACAGCTTTTCAACATCGCCCAACGCCAGCTTCACCCAAGTTGGCCGACCGTGGTTGCACTGCCCACTGTGCGGTGTGACTTCCATTTCGCGGAGCAAAGCGTTCATTTCGGCGACGGACAGGACGCGGCCAGCGCGGACGGAGCCGTGGCAGGCCATGGTTGCGGCGACATGGTCGATGCGTTCTTTCAGCGACAGGGCTTCATCATATGCGGCAAGGTCGTCGGCCAGATCCTCTAGCAACCCTTTGGCATCGCCGTCACCCAACACGGCGGGCGTGGCGCGCACGAGCATGGCGGCGGGGCCAAAGCGTTCGAGATCTAGTCCAAATGCCGACAGTTCATCGGCCCGCGCCTCCAGCCGGTCGCAGGCGGGTTCGTCGAGCTCAACAACTTGCGGCAGCAACAGTGCTTGCGAAGGCACAGCGCCTCCCGCCGCAGCCATCACCTTGCGCATCCGTTCGAGCACCAGCCGTTCATGCGCGGCATGTTGGTCAACGATGACAAGGCCATCTTCGGCTTCGGCAACGATATAGGTGTTCGCCACTTGACCGCGTGCAACGCCAAGCGGGTGGCTAGCGCGCTCGGGCACGGGTTCGTGGGCAACAGCGGCCCGGCCCCATAAAGGCGCGAGGTCTTCGCCGGGGATCGCGCCCAAGTCGGCAAAGCTGCTGCGGTTTTCATATGCCGATGGATAGGTTGGACGCTGGCCATATTGCCCCTGATAGCCAGATCCAATCGCGGCGGCAGACGCAGCAAAAATGTCGCCTTGTGCGGTCTGGATCGGTTCCTGCTGCCATGCGGCAAGCGCGTCCGCCGATGGTCGCTGCACCGCGCGGAAACCGGACTGGTCCAGCGCATGGCGCAGCCCCGATATGATCATGCCGCGGATTAACGCTGGTTCGCGAAAGCGGACTTCTGTCTTTGCCGGATGCACGTTTACGTCGACCTGCGTTGGCGGCAGATCAATGAACAGCGCCACCACAGCATGCCGGTCCCGCGCCAGCATTTCGGCATAAGCGCCGCGCACAGCGCCAATCAGCAGCCGGTCCTTTACCGGACGGCCATTGACGAACAGGAACTGGTGGTCGGCAACGCCGCGATTATAGGTGGGCAGGCTCGCCACCCCGCCAAGGCGCACGCCTTCGCGTTCGAAATCAAGCGCCACGCTGTTGTCGATAAGCTCCCCGCTGGTCAGCGCGGCCACGCGTTCGGGTCGTGCGCTGGTGGGTTGCACCGCCAGCACGCGCCGGCCATCATGTTCAACGGTAAAGCCAATGTCCGGCCGCGCCATCGCCAGCCGCTTCATGGCGTCGAGCGCAGCGGCATATTCGGCGCGCGCGCTGCGCAGGAATTTGCGGCGGGCGGGCACATTGCCAAACAGATTTTCAACGCGAACGCGCGTCCCTTGCGGCAGTGCGGCCGGCCCCTCACCGGTCACCACGCCATGGTCCACCGTCCGCGTCCAGCCTTCGGCACCAGCAGGCCTGCTTTCGAGCGTCATTTTGGACACGCTGGCGATTGATGGCAAAGCCTCCCCCCGGAAACCCAAAGTCGAAACCATTTCGATATCTTCATCGGGCAGTTTCGACGTCGCGTGGCGTTCCAATGCCAGCGCCATATCGGCAGGCGACATGCCGCAGCCATCGTCGGTGACTTCGACCAAGTCGATGCCGCCCGCGCCCAGCCGCACCGAGATATTACGGGCGCCCGAATCGATGGCGTTTTCGACCAGCTCTTTTAACGCGCTGGCTGGTCTTTCCACCACTTCACCGGCGGCAATGCGGTTGACCAGATTTTCAGGGAGTCTTCTTATTGACATGTGCAGGTTCCTAGCCCAAGCGCACAGCCCAAGCGACTCCTTAATCGTTCGCACTCCAGCCAAATATCTGTTTTTAAAAACAGCAAATTCCGCTAGGACCGCGCGATTATTTGGACGCGCTCCAAAGGAGTCTCTCCAAAACGGATTGGGTGGAAATTAAATGGTATTTGGCAAGTTTTTCCGTTTCGCATCACAAGACATGGCAATCGACCTCGGCACCGCAAACACGGTCGTCTATGTCCGCGGTCAAGGGATTGTCCTGAACGAGCCTTCGGTGGTCGCGATTGAAACCATAAACGGTATCAAGCGCGTAAAGGCCGTTGGCGACGATGCAAAGCTGATGATGGGCAAGACCCCCGACAGCATCGAAGCCATTCGCCCCTTACGTGACGGCGTTATTGCCGACATCGATGTGGCCGAACAGATGATCAAGCACTTCATCCACAAAGTGCACGGCAAACGCCGCATGTTCAGCTACCCCGAAATCGTCATCTGCGTCCCGTCGGGTTCGACATCGGTCGAGCGCCGCGCGATTCGCGATGCCGCGTCCAACGCCGGTGCTTCTGAAGTGTTCCTGATTGAAGAGCCCATGGCTGCTGCCATCGGCGCGGATATGCCTGTGACGGAACCCATCGGTTCCATGGTCGTCGACATCGGCGGTGGCACCACCGAAGTTGCCGTCCTGTCGCTGCGCGGCCTTGCCTACACCACCTCGGTTCGTACCGGAGGTGACAAGATGGACGAATCGATTGTCTCTTATGTCCGACGACACCATAACCTGCTGATCGGTGAAGCGACGGCCGAGCGGATCAAGAAGGATTTCGGCACCGCACGTCCACCAGCCGATGGCGTTGGCCAGACATTGCACATCAAGGGCCGCGATCTTGTAAACGGCGTGCCAAAGGAAATTACGATCAACCAGGCACAGATTGCCGAAGCCTTGTCAGAACCCATTGGCACCATCCTTGAAGGTGTGCGCATCGCGCTTGAAAATACCGCACCAGAATTGGCGGCGGACATCGTCGATCAAGGGATTGTTTTGACCGGTGGCGGCGCGTTGATGGCTGGCCTCGACGAATATCTGCGTGATGAAACCGGACTGCCCGTCACGGTCGCTGAAGACCCGCTTACCTGCGTTGCAATCGGTACAGGCCGGGCGATGGAAGACCCCATCTTCCGTGGCGTCTTGCTGACCGCCTGATTTAGGTCTCAGCATGGCGCCGCCCAAACACCGGCGCCCCGGATTTTCCCGAAAGGCGCAATATGGCCTGTTCGTGACCTATGTTGTCGCGATTGCAGGAACGATGGTTGCTGCCTTGTTGCTGGCCATATCGGTGGCTGATCCTGCCGGCTTTTCCGCGCTTCGTGCAGCAGGGGCAGAGATAACAGCACCGGTCGCGCGTATGTTCAGCAATGTCCGCCGGTCGGCGCAGAACATGAATGCGACCGCGGCGGCTTATATCAACGCAGGTTCTCAAAATGCCGCGCTTCAAAAGCAAGCAGAGGCCAACCGGAAAAAGCTGATCGAGGCGCAAGCGCTGCGCGTCGAAAACGCCCGGTTACGCGGATTGCTAAAATTGTCCGAAGACGGCGAAAGCCAAGTCGCCGTGGGGCGCCTTATCAGCTCTACCTCATCCAGCACCCGGCGCGTGGCGACATTGTCCATTGGCCGCAACTTTGGCGTGGAGCGGGCGCAACCAGTGCGCGGCCCTTCCGGATTGATTGGCCGCGTTATCGAAACCGGCCCGACAACGGCACGTATCCTGCTCGTCACCGACGCCGAAAATCTGGTTCCTGTCATGCGCGCCAGCGATGGCCTGCCCGCCTTCTCGGCGGGCCTTGGCAATGGCACGGTGCTGATCAAGCCGTTGAACTTGGGCGAAAGCCCGTTCAAGGTCGGCGACGTCATTGTGACGTCGGGCAATGGCGGGCTGTATCCGCCAAATATTCCTTTCGCGCGCGTTATCAAAAAAACCAGCGATGGTGCGTTGGCGATACCCTATGCTGACCCGGGCAACACGCCTTATGCCGTGGTGATACGACCATATCAGGGCGAAGCACGCGCAGCACAGCAGGCGGTGGCGCCTGACGGCGAAACCAAGGAAGTTGCGGAATGAAAATTCCGGTGACGACCATTCGCCTGCCCACCCGTCCGGCACGGGAATATGAATCCCGCTTTGACCGCGAACAATCGCTGCTCAAGATGCTGGCCATTCCGATTGCGTCGGTCGCTATCGCATCGATGATTACGGCGTTGCCGATATTCACCGAAGAACCCCTGCTGCCGCCACTTGGATTGTTGATGTTCTTAAGCTGGCGTCTGATGCGCCCGGGACTTCTGCCCGTTTGGTCCGGCGTGCCATTTGGTTTGATGGATGATGTGTTCAGTGGTCAGCCCTTTGGCAGCGCGGGATTGTTGTGGTCGCTTGCTATACTTGTCATCGAAATTATCGATGCGCGGGCTATCTGGCGCGATCATATTCAGGATTGGCTTATTGCCGCCGTCTTAATTGCAGGGGTGCTGTTGGGCGGATTGTGGATTGCGGGCATGGCGCACGCCGCGCCTGATCCCGCTGTTTTGATTCCGCAGATCATATTGTCCATATTGCTATATCCGCTGGCCGTGCGAATATGCGCACGTCTCGACAGCTGGCGATTGGCAACATGAAGGTCGAAAAACAGGTTACATCAGGACAGCTTGATTTCACGTTCACCCGCCGTGCCGCTTTTGTAGGCGGCGTGCAGGCAGCGATCGGCCTGACCGTGGCCGCGCGTATGTCCTATATCGCCGTGGCCGATAACGAAAAATATAAGCTGCTTGCCGAAAGCAACCGGGTCAACCTTACCATCATCCCGCCCCGTCGCGGTTGGTTCGTTGACCGCTATGGCAAACCCATCGCAACCAATCGCGCGGATTTTCGCGTCGACATCATCCCCGACCGGCTCGCCAATAAAGAACAGACCGTCAAGACGCTGGCGGAGCTGCTGGCCTTGTCGACCGACGATGTGGACCGCATTCATCGTGAGTTGAAACTGGCACAGGGCTTTCAACCTGTTCAGGTTGCAGACGGGCTGGATTATGAACGCTTCGCTGCCGTCAGCGTGCGCCTGCCCGACCTTCCCGGGGTCAGCCCACGGCAGGGTTATTCGCGTTTCTACCCAAGCGGCGCGGCAGTCGGCCATCTCATCGGCTATGTGGGCACGGTGTCGGCCGAAGAATATCAGAAAAACAAAAACCCGCTGCTCATTACCCCGGGGTTCAAGGTCGGCAAGGATGGCCTCGAAAAGACGCTTGAAGACCGCTTGCAGGGTGAACCCGGCGCAAAGCGCACCGAGGTTACCGCACGCGGCAAGATCGTCCGCGACTTGGCCACCCGGCCAGACATACCGGGCAAACCCGTTCAACTGACCATCGATATCGATCTGCACAATTATGCCGCGCGCCGACTTGGGCTGGAATCCGGTTCCGTGGTGATATTCGATTGCCTGACGGGCGACATACTGACGATGGCGTCAATGCCATGCTATGATCCCAACAGCTTTTCCGATGGCATTGGCCGCGTCGAATGGAAAATGCTGAATTCGGATGACCATATCCCGATGCTCAACAAAGCATTGCAGGGGCTGTATCCGCCGGGATCGACAGTAAAGCCCGCCGCTGCACTTGCGATGCTGCATCATGGCATCGATCCAGAAGAAACCGTTGTGTGTGGCGGCGGATACCGGCTGGGCAATCGCGTGTTCAAATGTCTGGGCCGCCATGGCCCGATGAACATGGCCGACGCGCTGATGAAAAGCTGCAACACCTATTTCTATGCGATGGGCCGCCGCATTGGCTATGATGCGATTGCACCATTTTCAAAAGCGCTTGGTCTGGGGCAGGAATTTCCCCTTCCCTTTCCATCGCAACGATATGGCACCATTCCCGATAGCGCATGGAAGATGCGCAAATATGACCAAAAGTGGAGCGAATCTGACACGCTGAATGCGACCATTGGGCAGGGCTATGTTTCGGTTAGCCCATTCCAATTGGCGATGATGGCAGCGCGGATCGCATCGGGTCTGAACATTCAACCCGAAATCATTCTCAAAAAACGCCCCGCGCCGGGCCGGCTCAGCTTCCCCGAAGAACATTTGGCCGTCGTGCGCGAAGGCATGAACCGCGTCGTCAACGGCGATGGCACCGCCGTGCGCAGTCGGCTGGACATTCCGGGCATCGCGATGGCCGGGAAAACCGGCACCGCGCAAGTGCGCCGCATTGCAGGATCGCAGCGTGGGCAATCGGGTGCATGGAAATATCGCGACCATGGCCTGTTCGTGTGCTTCGCGCCGGTCGATAACCCACGCTATGGCGCCTCGGTCGTCATTGAACATGGCATGGGCGGCGCGCGCGCCGCGGCACCAATCGCGAAAGACGTTCTGACGTTCCTATATGACCGGGAAAAAGCGATGGCGTCGTTGGAGGCGCTCGAAGCTGGCTGGGGCGGCAATATCGAACAACGCATGGCGTCCAAATATGCCGCCTTCCAAGGTCAACCGGCGGCACCCCCGCCGCTGGACCCCACGATATGAACGGCATCGTCCCTGCCCCGATTGCCGCTCTGCCGTGGCGCGTGATTTTCATATTGTCGGCCTTGGTCGGCTTTGGTGCGACAGTACTCTATTCTGCCGCTGGCGGTCATTTTGACCCATGGGCCGGAAAACATGTCATCCGGTTCGTCGTCCTGCTTGCCATGGCCATCGCGATGTCGCGGATGAAGCTTGAATTTTGGAAGTCGATGACTTTTCCCTTATATCTGTTGCTGCTTGTCCTGCTTGTCGTGGTGCAGCTGATGGGCTTTGTCGGCGGCGGCAGTCAGCGGTGGATTAACCTTGGTATCATCACACTTCAGCCATCCGAACTGATGAAGCCTGTCATGGTGCTTGCCGCCGCATGGTTTTTCGACCGCCTTCCACCGAACCGCATATACGGATTTGACGCCATTTGGCCGCTGGGCGCTATCCTGCTGCTGCCAAGCATTTTGGTGATCATTCAGCCGGATTTTGACGCCGCCATTGCCTATGCCTTCGGGCTGGGCGTCGTTGGCTTCATGGCGGGCCTTCCGCTCATATATTTCATCAGCGCGGGCGTGGGCGTCGCCGTTCTTGCGCCATTGGTGTTTTTCTTTGGATTAAAGGCCTATCAGCAAGACCGGGTCCTCATCTTCCTCAACCCGGAAAATGATCCGCTTGGTGCCGGCTATCATATCACCCAGTCAAAAATCGCGATCGGGTCAGGCGGCATATTCGGCAAAGGCTTTGGTAACGGTACGCAAAGCCATCTTGATTATCTGCCGGAAGGACATACCGATTTCGTCTTTGCTACAATGGCGGAGGAATGGGGCATCGTGGGCGGCTTTTTCATTCTGTTCATGTACTATCTGCTCATGCGCTGGGGCCTGAGCGTCGCGATGCAGAGCAAGACGCGTTACGGGCAACTCGTCGCCGCCGGCCTGACCTGCACGATTTTCTTCTATATCATGATCAACCTTCTGATGGTTGTGGGCCTCGCGCCGGTCGCGGGTATTCCCCTGCCTTTTGTCAGTCACGGGGGTTCATCGATGCTGACCATGATGCTGTGCGTGGGAATCCTGATGTCCATCGAGCGCCACCCGGGCGCAAAGCGTGGACAATTCCAATAAGTCGCTTTGTCATGCTTGACAAAGGCCGCGAAACCCATCAAAGGCGGCGCTCCAAACGGGCCTGCGCATCTGGCCAGCCCGAAATGGGGACGCTTAGCTCAGTTGGTAGAGCAGCTGACTCTTAATCAGCGGGTCGTGGGTTCGAACCCCTCAGCGTCTACCATTTTTTACAATGGTTTAGCAGAAAATTGATTGCCATTAATTTCTTCGGGGTAACGGCTGGGGTAACATTTGGCCATTTACCTCACCAACAGGTGGCCTGCTCAATAGCATCTGCAAAGCCATCGTTGAATGAGTTCTAAAGCCAGTCTTCGTCCGTAATAGGCTTCAATGCATTCACCGACACCACAGCTTCACTGGGCGCTTTGTATCCGAACATTGTGTTAAGTTCCCGAATGGCAGCAATACGTTCAGACGGCTTGATGACTTGCGATAACGCGATGTCTCTCAATACCTCTTCAGACTGGCGGCGGGACCAGCAGACTGCTTCAGCATCGGCCTTTCGCAATTCTGCAATTCTTAGGGTTATTTTAGGGTCTGCCATCAGCTTAGAAGCGCTCACCGCAATTGCACCAGCCGTGGAGCATGGCTTGGTATTGTAAGCATCACGATAGGCATGTGATTGGCTTTTGCCTGCAAGCAGTGCTTGGCAAAAAGCTTCCTGTTTGGCGGTTATCATCACTACGATATTTATACTATTTCGCGGCGTATGGCCATGGCATGCCAAATTATATTCAAGTTTGTTGACCTTGCTAGGGCCGATGATATCAAGTCTGAATATTGGGGGGAATTGTATGAAAAAGTCTATCGGCGTTGCTGCGTTAATTATCGTCTGCTTTACGCAAACAAGCTTTATGCAGCCACTTTTTGGACAGCGAAGCCTCCCATCTATATGTAATTGTAAAGGTTATAATGGTCCCGGCGGTGCTTGCTATGCCGGACCAGGTGGCCCCGCCTATGACGGCCCCGGCGGACCTGCTTACCGCGGCCCAGGTGGCGCTTGTTATTCAGGCCCAGGTGGCCCCGCTTATGATGGTCCTGGTGGTCCAGCATATAGCGGTCCGGGTGGACCAATGTCACGTGCACCTGGTGGGCGAGCTTATGATGGTCCTGGTGGTCCAGCGTATAGCGGACCGGGCGGCGCGTGTTATGCAGGACCAGGTGGGCCATGCTATTCAGGTCCTGGCGGAACTGGGCGGACCTGCCCGGCAATTTGTCGCTAACTACGCAACCGATGGCATTGAGTTCAGCGACGCTGTCTTTAATTTAAGGCCTTAAAATTAGTCACGAGAGGAGAGGAGGCATAATGAAAAAGTCTTGAGCCTTGCCTTGGTGCCGATAGCCCCTGCGTTCGCGGCTAATTGGGTTTATGTAGACAAAAACGTTGATGGAGCTGTTCATTATTATGACGCAGATACGCTGCAACGGTCAGGCGACGAAGTCACCATCTGGGACAAAGTTGACCATTCGCGTGATGCGACCACCAAACTTCGTTCAACAACTGCGCTCATCCGTTATTTTTGTTCCAAGAGAACCTATACGCTTATTTCATACACCGAATATTATGCGAATGGAAAAATCGAGAGTGCTAGTTGGTCACCGAACCAACAAACTGAAACATACATTGCGCCTGATACGATAGCGGAAAGCAAGCTGAAAGCAGTTTGTAACGAAGACTAGAAAATGTTGGGTTTTAAGCACATGAACATCAAAAAACGGATGGTAGCGGCAGTAACGCTGTCATTTTCATTACTGGCAGCGCCTGCCATTGCCGCAAATTGGGTTTATGTGGCTGAAAGCACAAGTAATGCTGTTTACTATTATGACAGTGAAACAATCCGACGCTCCGGTAACCAAGTTACCGTCTGGGAAAAGTATGACTTTTCCCGCGATAAGACTGAAAAGAGGCGCGAGAGAAAAGTTCGGTATCGATACGATTGTGAGCAGAGAACGGACACTCTTCTTGAAACTGTTAGCTATTATCCCAACGGAAAAATTGAGAAATTTACTTTCGACACATACGAGCAAAAAGAGAGTGCAGTCACTCCCGATACCGTTTCAGAAGCGATGCTCGAAGCGGTTTGCGGACTGAATTAACATCCAATTATCTTTTGGGTAATCTTCCGCCTGCTGATAAACAGGCATCCAGAGATGAGTAAGGTGTGAAGTTCGTCGTTACACAAACGGCGGCCTCCTCCTGAGGACGAGTTTGCTGCGTCGATTATTATTTTATCAGGCAAACTAACTCCCGCCATGTGTCGGCGACAGTCTCTGGAATAATTGGTTCAAATTTTTCTGGCGAGCTGGCGCTGTAATTTGGCGAGCCATCACTTCCATACTTTGTGTAACTCAAGCCACGTATCTCATTCGAAGAGCAATTGATTTCGTATCTGGCTATTGAGCTGCGGGTTTCACTTACCCACCCCTGAAACATATGGTTCCAGATTGGCCTGACCGGCCTCATCAAAGTCTGAGATTGTAATGGCACCACTACGGAACTTCATTTTGTCCTTTCTAGCTGGGTAACCGTTTAACCAAAAAGAACGAATTTGCCCCTTAACTTGGAAATCTCTTGGCAGCAGGTAATAAAAATCGGCCATACTAGCTTGCGAAGAATAACCTGCGTTAATTTGCTCCGGCTGCGCCAGATTTGGTGTAGCGGCGCATGCGCCTACTGCGGAGGACATGAAACGTTTTCCAGCCAGAGAGCTGCCCGAAAACGCCTCTAGCCCCAATGTGAAAAATTCTTGACCCTGAAACTCTTTGTCAGGAGTGCGACCGACCAACTCGTAAAGGTCACCAAGTGGCTCTTTTTTTGGTAAACCCAAGACTACGCGAGCTCCACAAACATACCAATATTCGGCGGGGATATCTCCGTAAGAGCTGTCTATCTTCCTAAGGTTTCGCCACCCAGATTTAGATACCGTATATGTGATATTAAATGGGTCACCAGATGACTTTTGAGCCGCGACGGCTGAGCTATGAGCAAACGACGGTATCGTCACACTGGGTAGAAGCAAAGCAGCAATCAAAAGGTGTTTCATTATCGTTTTGTCCTATAAATGTGAAAATGATTAGAAATTAGCATTTATCCGATTTAGCATGACATTCAATCAGTAGTCCTGGCGGTGCTTGTTATGCAGTGTTCAAGCTGGGAGGGGAGTAAATCATGGGGAAATTCACAGCGCTTTTGACTGCTATTTTGTGCAGCCTGATGCTTCCACTTGAGGTTAATGCCCAAGAAACAGAGAGGTATGTTGCGACAACAGCAGGTTGCAAGATTGCCTATAGCACGGCTCAATTCAAAAAAATGGAGTGGTCAGGAAGCTGTGTTGATGGCCTGGTTGAAGGATTTGGAACCCAAACCACAATCGACACCGATGGAACGAAATTCACTTGGACGGGCAAAATGGTCCGGGGGAAATCAGAGGGTGATGGCATACAATTTGGGTTCCAAAAAGATGGAAGTCTGTTCGCCACAATAAAGGGAATATGGGCAGATAACTTTTTAATTAGCGGAACCCTCACAGTTCCAAACGGTATTATTTATGACGGCGCGTTTAAGAATGAACTTTTTCACGGTCAGGGTGTCTTATTTAATCCAGACGGCTCAAGCTACGTCGGAAGTTTCCAGGATGGGGTGTTTTCGGGGCAAGGCGTTTACACCTATTCAAAGGGCGGGAGCTTCGAGGGAAATTTCCTCTTTGGCAAAGCGCATGGTGCTGGCATTCAGCGAGCGACTGATGGGAGTGTAATTCAGTCCGGCTACTGGTCAAACGGTATTTACTCCAGACCCTTCAGCACTTTAAACCCAAGCAATTCGGGCGTCTCATCTCCAGCGACCACGGCACCTAACTCATCTTCGTTGGGTGCCTGCGCTGAAAATGGGTCGTGCTACGGTGATGTAAGCACCACCACTGGGAGAGCTAAGACAGTCCCTGTGCAAGGTTATTATCGAAAAGACGGCACGTATGTGCGCGGTCATTATCGCAGTAAACCCCAATAACCCATTTGGAATAGCTCAAAACCGTTACAAGTCCAAATCTATGAGACAGTCTCGCGAAGCACGTGTTAAAACAATTGATTGTAGGTGACTTTATTACTCAATTTACCCTCGATTTATGCGGTCATTGGGGTAAGGTGGCTCGCTACTCCGAAGGCTCTGGGGGCGGAGAACTATGAAGTACTCAAAAGATGTAGATACAGAAGCTACCTTGCGAGAAGTGATGGACGAAGTCACTCTCACCGATTTGGGCAGATACTTTAAAACTATTGGCATTAACCTCGGCTGCATGGGTTTCTTTGTCGGTACAGCATCCGTCGTTAACGTAGGCGCAGATGCAGTGAATATGGGCTGGGACGTACCGAATTTCGTTTGGGTCGCCTTTGGTACGCTTCTCGTCCTTCTAGCCTTCACGCCAGACCGTAGCTTCCGTCAGTGGAATATGTACTTCTGGTTTCCCAAGCTGAGCTGGGGCACTGCGTTTGTTGTGCCGACTGTCGTTGCTGCGATTTATCAGCTATTTGTAGTCGCTAACGACTTGCCAGCTGGATTGCCGCAAAACGGCGCAGTTGCCGTTGTCTATCTTTTCTGCTTGTTTCCGGTTCTCATGTTCTTGGATTTGTCGAACCTCGGTCACATGCGGTTGATGGAGAAAAGAATTGCCACAGAAAAGCATAAGAGGAGGAGCGTATCCTCGTCGTTCGATTAGAGGAGGGCGTATCCCACTGTTCCCCGTCAGCTTCTATGGCACAGATTTGAGGTTGTGATTGTTGATTGTCGTTGAGAAGTGATACGTTAGTGGCATAAGCTTTCACTCAGATTTGACCCATGTTTGAACCACACCCTGTCAGAACCAATGGGTCCGAGCTAGGCATTGGTTTTCGAAATT
The DNA here is from genome assembly GCA_041175505.1 of Pseudomonadota bacterium. GTDB lineage: Bacteria > Pseudomonadota > Alphaproteobacteria > Sphingomonadales > Sphingomonadaceae > Sphingorhabdus_B. The sequence goes on along the minus strand of JBEDET010000025.1, from coordinate 2,348 downwards.
CGTCACTCTGCGGAAGCATAGAGGTCGTAATCACCCCCAAGGGCATCCTCGTCACAGTACCTTTTTCTGAGCAACCACGGATAGCGCCATAGAGGGGCGCTTCGGCATCAATATGACACCCCTGCCCCACGCAAGAGGCCAAAGCTCTGCATTTCGCGGCGTATTGCCATGGGATGCTAAATCATATCCAAGTTTATTGACGCTGCTATACCCGATGATATGAAGCCTGTATTCAGGGGAAGATTATATGGTAACGCCTATCAGAGCAGCAGTGCAAGCTGGATTGAAAATGCGTCAATGCATTAACGTTATTGGCGATGTGGGCATTCAGATTGGGGCGCAGTAGGGTGATAGATAACCGTCTGTCAAAATGGAAAGTAATGAGCACCATGGCTTTCCTAGCTTTCGCTGGGACTGTAGCACCTGCGTGTGCCCAATATACGGGCGATGCTGCCAACCCAAAGATAGCAGAGGAAGATGACGATAAAATCTATCTGTGGGGAAAAATTTCACATGGAATGATGAAAAAAGATGCAAAGCTTCTGTATCCAAATAATTCCATTCAAATTAGCGATAATTGTTATGGAGATTTAACATTTAAATCAATTAAATCAAAAATATACGCAGTAGAAGTGTCTTGGTCGACAAAAAACAAAGAGCGCTACAGATGCGTTGATGTCGTTCTTGGTCTACTAAAAGGAAAATATGGCGCTCCGGAAAGTGACAAGACGGTAGAGGATAATAGCTTCGGTGCCTCAATTGCTTCAGAGCTAAACCAAGCCATGGGAACTAATAAAGGCACGTCAGGCACGAACGTCATCATGAAACGAGTGGTTGGTTGGACGTTTAGTCCCCTCGCAATTCGAATGGAAATGGACCCAGATGTGGAGTGGGATTGGCGTGTTACGTATCAGTTAAAGCAGGCGTCTACCGGAGCCCTTTGAAGGTTGGCGTCGATATATTGCCATGGCTTCTGCCGATGATATCAATTCCGAATACAAGGGGAAGTTCTGTGAAAAGCAAATTTCTTACCATTGCGCTGCTCGCAATCGGTTTTGGTGGCATTGTGAATATGCCCCAGATGGCCATTGCCCAAAGTGGTCCAGCAGTGAAGATGTCCAAGACCGGCATATGCCACCCTCGAGGCGGCAGCTATTATAACAGGACACAGAACTACACCCCATATCCAAGCATGAACGCCTGCATCAAAGCCGGGGGAAGACCTCCTAAGCGGTGACTAAGAGCTTCTTCATCGCGGTGGCAGGCGTTGCCGCGGCGTTCTATCCTCTGGCCACTGCGTCGGCTAATACAACACCCGTTGTTCCTCAGGGCAAAAGCTTCACTTGTACGCCTATAGCTGTTTGGGATGGTGATGGCCCAATTTGGTGCTCTGAGGGCCCTAGGATTAGGCTTTCCGGGATTGCTGCGCGTGAAATGGATGAGACCTGCAGTGTTGGACACCCTTGCCCGGCCGTATCGGGCTTAAAGGCTAGGAATGAGCTTGCAAACCTGCTGGGAGGTCCAAAGGGAACTCTCCAAACCGGACACATCAAGGTTAGTTCTCCCCCTCTCAAATGCGCCAGCAAAGGAAACGGGGTCGGCTCACGGACAGCCGCGTTCTGTCAGCGGCAAGACGGCGTTGACCTCAGTTGTGCGATGGTAGCGGGCGGTTGGGCACTCCGCTGGGACAGATACTGGAATGGACATAAATGCCCACAAGCTAAACAGCGCTCATCAAAATGAAAATATTAATGTGCTTACTGATGCCAATGCTGGATATGTGTTTGACAGCCTGCCAAGACAGGACGCGCCGGAAGCATTGGACAGCAGTGATGCTCGAAACGGTTTACCGATAATATCCCTTATCTTTTGGGCAATCTTCCGCCTGCTGATAAACAGGCATCCAGAGATGAGTAGGGTGTGAAGTTCATCGTTTGAGCATAATATGAAGACCCCGGCGCGTGGCAAATCCCCGACCGCGACATTTTTACGGCAGACCCTTCCGCGCTTCTATTGAATTGCGGCGCTTCTCTAACAGGCGCGTAGTCAGTCACTGGCGGTGATGCGCTTCTGTGACAGTGGTAGTCGCCTGTTTTCCGATTGTTATGGCACCCTTGGGCATTCAAGCCACCTGAATGAGCGAACGAGGGCATCGTCACACTTGGCAGAAGCAAAGCAGCAATCAAAAGCTGTTTCATTATCGTTTTGGCCTTTTCCTCTACAGATGGCTTTCGCCTATTTCATTGCTTTTGTAGCTGCTTCCAATGCTTTTCGTGATGCTTCCAAGGCTTTTGTAGACGCGTTAAACTGCTCTTCGAGCGACAACTGATAGATTGTTGGGTCTTTTT
>JBEDET010000024.1:0-31383 GCA_041175505.1 Pseudomonadota bacterium | reverse complement strand
CGCGGATGCCCGCGCGCAAATGGAAGCCGATGTTCGCAGCGCCGTTGAACAAGCAGGGGCGACGTCGGTTCGGATCATGTTGACGGCGGAGCGGATTACGCCGCGCCTGATCGCTGTGGCCAGCGGTAAAGGCGGCGTAGGTAAATCAACGCTGTCGACAAACCTTGCCATCGCTATGGCGCGGGCAGGCCGATCGGTCGGGCTTGTCGATGCCGATATTTACGGTCCATCGCAACCACGGTTGATGGGTGTTGAGGGCGTGAAGCCTGAAGCTGAAGGCAAGAATATGATACCCGTAATGGGTGCTGGCGGCGTGCCTTTCCTGTCGATGGGCCAGTTGGTCAATCCGGGTCAAGCCATTGCGTGGCGTGGCCCCATGGCGGGCAATGCCCTGTCGCAGCTTGTCGACGCCAAATGGGGTGATGTTCGCGACATCGTGGTCGATATGCCGCCCGGCACCGGTGACATCCAATTGTCGATGATCCAAAAGCACAAGCCCGTCGGCGCCGTTATCATTTCGACGCCGCAGGATTTGGCGCTGATTGACGCCACCCGCGCCATCAGCTTTTTTGACACCGCGAAAGTTCCGATCATCGGGCTCGTTGAAAATATGGCGGGCTATCTCTGTCCACATTGCGGCGAAATGAGCGATCCTTTTGGTTCCGGCGGAGCCGAAGCCGCGGCAAAGGAATTGGGTATTCCGTTCTTGGGCCGCATTCCGCTGGATATCAAAATCCGTATGGCAAGCGATGCGGGCAATCCGCCGGCACTGGATGAAGGCCCCATTAGCGATGCCTATGCCGCGATTGCGCGGCAAGTGTCCGCATGGATGGACGCGCCAAAGGCCGCGCCTGCATGACGGAAGACACAGGGGCAGGCGAAGGCATTAGCCGCCGAAAGCTGCTCATTGGCGGCGGCGCTGGCGTCGGTTTGCTTGTGGCTTGGGGCCTGTGGCCACGCCGCTATACACCCAATTTACGGACGGTAGACGGAGAGCATCTTTTCGGACCGTGGCTTAAAATTGCCGAGGACGGCAAAATCGTCGTGGGCGTTCCACAAAGCGAGTCTGGCCAAGGCGTGTACACGGCATTGGCGCAGATCGTCGCCGGAGAGCTTGGCGCTGACTGGCGGTCGGTGGCAGTCCAGCCAGTGCCGCCAAGCCCGATATTCGCAAATACATTATTGGCGCGCGAGTGGGCCCCGGCATTCATGCCCGAAAACCTATCGCTCAACGCAGATGGCGGTCCCGTTGCCAGCAGCATTAATGAACTTGCGAGACGCGACGTGTTTGTTGTGACCGGCGGATCATCTTCCATTCGGCAATTTGAACAGCCATGCCGTGAAGCTGGCGCAGCGGCGCGTGCGGTCTTGTGTCAGGCCGCAGCAGCGCGCTGGGACATTTCGTGGGAACAATGCCAAACGGACCGCGGCTTTGTGGTCTTTGGAAAGAAACGCCTCGCATTTGCGGACCTTGTCATTGCAGCATCGGAGCTCGCGCCGCCATCGCCAGTTCCGCTGAATTCTTCGCCGCGCAACCGCCTTTCGGGCCGTGACGCGCCGCGGCTTGATCTGTCGGCTAAGGTCGATGGCAGCGCAAGCTTTGCGGGCGATATTCGCTTGCCCGATATGCTCTATGCGTCTGTCAGAGGCGGACCAGCGGGCGATACCAGGCTGAAATCGGTCAACACAAAAGCGGCGCTGAAAATGCGCGGCATGGTGCAAATTGTGCGCACCAAAAGCTGGGTTGCTGCGGTGGCAAGCAACTGGTGGGCAGCCAACACGGCGTTGGATGCAATGAAGCCCGTCTTCGCGACAAAAGGTGGCCTGGCGGACAGCCAGAAAATCGGTCAGTCGCTTGGCGACGCGATCGCCAAAGGCCCCGGCTTCCGTGCCTTCAAATCAGGCGACGTTGACGCTGCAATGGCCCCCGAGACCGCAACGCGCATTTTTAAGGCCGACTATACGGTGGGTGCGGCGGTGCACGCCCCCATTGAAACACGTTCAGCGACGGCGGATTATCGCAACGGTCGTCTGCAATTATGGATCGCATCACAGGCGCCACAGGCCGCGCGGGTTGCCGCAGCAAATGCCATTGGCATCGATGTAAATGATGTCGTTCTCTACCCCGTCATGGCGGGCGGAAGTTTTGACCGCAATTTTGACAATGTGATTGCCGCGCAAGTCGCGGTCATTGCCAAGGAAGTCGGGCGGCCGGTGCAATTGGTCTGGTCGCGCCCTGAAGATTTCCTGCGGGATCATGTCCGCACACCGGCGCTGGGCCGTTTATCCGCCGCGATAAATGCCGAAGGCGCCGTGACCGCCATGAGCGTGCGGGTGGCGGCAGCATCCAGCATGCGTGAGCTTGCGAACCGGATCGATGGGCAAAGCGTTGACGCAGCGCGCAAGGCGTCCGCCGGCGAATTTGATGCGCTCGCGGTGCGCGGTGCGGAGATACCATATGCCATTCCCAATCTGACGATTGACCATTTTCCGGTGCGCATGCCGATGCCAACCGGGCCGTGGCGGAGCCTAGCGCACAGCTACAACTGCTTTTTCGTCGAAGGTTTCATTGACGAGCTTGCGCAGAAAGCTGGCGTCGAGCCTTTGTCGTTTCGTATGCAAATGCTTGTCGGCCAAACGCGTCTTGCCCGATGCCTTTCGGGTGTTGCCAATATGGCGGGTTGGGACGGTGGCGCCTCGGGCAGCGGACGCGGCATCGCTTGCCACAGCATGCGCGGTAGCCACATTGCCGTTATCGTGACGGCGCGTACCAGCGAAACCGGCGTGCGTGTCGACCGTATTCATGCGATGGCGGATTGCGGGCGCCTAATTAATCCCGATCTGGCGCGCCAGCAGATTGAGGGCGGCATTGTGTTTGGATTGGCACAAGCATTGGGTTCAACAACCGAATATCAGAACGGCCTGCCAACCGCCCGCCGTCTGCGCGATGTGGATTTGCCGAAATTGACCGATGTGCCGGAAATCACCGTTGAATTTGCGCGCAGTGATGCGGCGCCGGGCGGTGTGACTGAACTCGGGGTGCCACCAGTTGCACCCGCACTTGCAAACGCTTTATTCTCTGCAGCGGGAATACGTTTGCGCGAACTTCCATTGCTGTCCCGGGGACTATAATGACATTACCAATTGACCACCCGCCCGTTGCGACGCCCAAAGTCGGCGTCCTGCTGGTGAATCTGGGTACGCCAGACGCACCGACCACGCCAGCGGTGAAGCGCTATTTGAAACAGTTTCTTTCGGATCGGCGCGTTGTCGAAATTCCGCCTTTGCTGTGGCAACCGATTTTGCGCGGCATCATTTTGAACACCCGTCCGCAAAAATCCGCGAAGGCATATGCCAAGGTATGGACCGAAAAAGGATCGCCGCTCGCATTCTTTACAGCCGGACAGGCGGAAGCGTTGCAGGCGCGTATGGAGGGTATTGCCGATGTGCGGTACGCCATGCGCTATGGCAATCCGTCCGTCGCTGACCAACTGGCCGCGATGAAAGCGGCGGGGTGCAACCGGATTTTGATCGCGCCATTATATCCGCAATATTCAGGGGCGACGACGGGTACGGTGCTTGATGAGGCATATGCCAAGCTTACCGCCATGCGTTGGCATCCGGCGATCCGGACGTTGCCGGCTTATCATGATGATGCGCGCTATATCGGCGCGCTGAAGTCGTCGATTGAAGCGTCGCTTGCGAAACTGGATTTCGTACCCGACGCGCTTGTGATCAGTTTCCACGGGATGCCGGAACGGACGCTCCATTTGGGGGATCCTTATCATTGCCACTGCCAAAAAACCGCGCGGCTGCTGTCGGAGGCCATGGGCCGCGCGCTTGTTGTGAGTTTCCAATCCCGCTTTGGGCGGGCAAAATGGCTTGAACCCGCCACGGATGACACGCTGATGAAGCTTGCCCGCGAAGGGACGAAGAAAGTCGCGATTTTTGCCCCGGGCTTTTCGGTCGATTGCCTCGAAACGCTCGAAGAGCTGGCGATGCAGGGGCATGAGCAGTTCGAAGAAGCGGGCGGCACGCATTATGCCTATCTGCCGTGCTTGAATGACAGCGATATCGGGATGGACATGCTTGAACAGATTATCGGGCAGGAATTGGCTGGCTGGATCTAATCGTTGGTGCAACGTGGCTGCGGCTTTTTTGTGCTAACGTTTACGGCAACTTGCACTTGTGCCCTTGTGCATTAATCATCGCGAAATTGGCAATCAGGAGAACGGTGTATGTCACGAATTGCGGTGGTTACTGGCGGAACCAGAGGTATTGGCGAAGCGATCTGTTTGAAGCTTCAGGAAAAAGGCCGGATGGTCATCGCCAACTATGGCGGCAATGACGCGGCTGCAAAGGCTTTTTCAGAGCGGACCGGCATTGCGGTGCGGAAGTGGGACGTGGGCGATCATCAAAGCTGTCTGGACGCCTGCGCGGCGATTGAAGCCGAGTTCGGACCAATCGACATCATGGTCAACAACGCTGGCATCACCCGCGATGCAACGATGATAAAGATGACATTTGAACAATGGGACGAGGTGATCCGTGTCGACCTGACCGGATGTTTTAACATGGCCAAGGCGGTTTTTGCCGGCATGCGCGAACGCAAATGGGGCCGTATCGTAAACATTGGTTCAGTCAACGGTCAGGGCGGCCAAATAGGTCAGGTGAATTACGCGGCCGCGAAATCAGGCATCCATGGCTTTACCAAATCGCTTGCTGCTGAAGGCGCGCGTTATGGTGTGACCGCCAATGCAATCGCGCCGGGCTATATCGGCACCGAAATGCTTTCGACCATCCCGGAAAATGTGATGGAAAAGATCGTCGCGCAAATCCCTGTTGGCCGATTGGGTCAACCCGACGAAATCGCCCGCGGCGTCGAATTTTTGACGAGCGATAATGCAGGCTTCATCACCGGTTCGACGTTGTCGATCAACGGTGGTCAGCACATGTATTGATTGTCGTCGGCGGGTGAGCGACATTTATCATCCGCCCGTCAAGCGCAGCATGACGGTGGCGGGGCATCAAACCTCGATCAGTCTGGAACCGCTTTTCTGGGACGCGTTGAAACGGGCTGCCGAGCAAAAGGATTTGCCCGTCAATGCGTTGGTCGCGCAAATCGATGTTGAGCGTTTGGAATCGGGCACACCCTGCGGGTTGGCGAGTGCGATTCGGTTGTGGGTGATGGCGACCGCATAAAGGGTTCCGTCACATCGACCCGTCCGGTCGGTTACAGCCCCGCTTCGACCGCTATGCGGACGGCATCTGCCGCATTCGACGTCGACAGTTTCTTGAACATCAGCATGCGGTGCATCTGGACCGTTTTTTCGCTTAAGGACAACCGATACGCAATCTGCTTTGTCCGGAAACCGCGGGCCATCTGCTGCAAAATCTCGCGCTGGCGGGGCGAAAGCCGGTCGACGATCTGTGCAGCCTGTTGTTGCCGCACCAGCCCAATGCTTTCCTCTTCGGGCAGGACTTCGATTTGAGATCCGACGAAAAGCTCAAGATTCCCATCATCGTCGAATAATGGCGCAATCATCACCGCGTTGCGAAAGGGGGAGCCGTCTTTCCGGTAATTGATAAGCTCTGCCAGTGCAGGATGCTGCCCGTACACGGCGGAACGCAGTTTTTCGGTCTGGCCATTTTCGGTGTCCGGACCGCGCAAGAAGCGGCAGTTGCGACCGATGACTTCGTCTTCTGCATAGCCGGTCAACGCACAAAAAGCCGAATTCACCGCAATCAGGGGATTGTCTGGCTTAGTGGGGTCGCTGACGACGGTTGCGATGGGGCTAAAGCGGATGGAATCCAAAACTGGATGTCGTGTGGCTTTGCTTGGCTTCGGATTCAAATTCGTTTTCACTTCTATGGAAGATGCCGCAAAAATATCAATGTGGCAACCGTTCCTTCAAAGCGAAGTTCCGATTCGCATGCCGCTTTTTAGTCTGAGCCCACCCGCTCAACATCCGCGCCGACAAGCTGAAGCTTTTCTTCTAGCCGCTCATAGCCCCTGTCGAGGTGGTACAGACGGCTCACATGCGTTTCGCCCTCTGCCACCAGGCCAGCGATCACGAGGCTCATAGAGGCTCTCAAATCGGTTGCCATCACAGGTGCGCCCGTCATTTTCTTCACGCCGTGCACAATGGCCGTACGGCCCTTGGTTTCGATATGCGCGCCCATACGGTTGAGTTCAGGCACGTGCATGTACCGGTTTTCGAAAATCGTTTCGGTCAGAACACTTGCGCCATCTGCCATGCACAGCATGGCCATGAACTGCGCCTGCATATCGGTCGCAAAGCCGGGATATGGCGCGGTCGAGATTGTGAGCGGCTTTAATTTGCCATCGGACGCGATGCGGATCCCGCCTGCGGTTTCTTCAACCGTGACACCTGCTTGGCGCAGCGCATCCAACGTTGCGTCCATTTCGCTCGCCTTTGCGCCGACAAGTTCAATATCGCCGCCGGTGATGGCTGCGGCGCAGGCATAGCTGCCCGCTTCGATTCGGTCGCTCATGACGCGGTACGTCGCGCCATGCAGACGGTCTTTGCCGTGAATGATGAGGTCGGATGTGCCGATGCCTTCAATCTGCGCGCCCATCGCGACAAGCAAGTTGCACAGATCGACGATTTCTGGCTCGCGCGCTGCATTGTGCAGAACACATGTACCCTTCGCGAGGCTGGCCGCCATCAATGCATTTTCAGTCGCGCCCACGGACACCACGGGGAAGGTATAGGTCCCGCCGGGAATGCCTTTTTTGGCAACCGCCTTCACATATCCTGCGGCAACTTCAATTTCGACGCCAAAGGCCTCGAGCGCTTTCAGGTGAAGGTCAATTGGCCGGTTGCCAATTGCGCATCCGCCCGGCAGCGACACGGTCGCCTCGCCCGCACGTGCAAGCATTGGGCCCAAAACCAGAATCGATGCGCGCATTTTGCGGACAAGGTCATAGGGCGCGATGTTTGTGGTGATACGTGTCGCTTCGAGCGTCATCACGCGGCCGAAATCTTCAGGGCGCGATCCGGCAACCGTCGTGGAAATACCGAACTGGTTCATCAAATGCTGAAAACCGTCAATGTCCGCCAAGCGCGGCAAATTGCGCAAGGTCAGCGGCTCGTCGGTCAGCAACGCGCAGGGTATCAGCGTCAATGCGCTGTTCTTTGCACCTGAAATCGGGATCTTGCCCTTGAGCGTATTGCCGCCGCGTACGATTATCTTATCCATCGCAGGGTATTTAGCGGGAATCGATTGCGGCGCAACTTAGGAATTGGAAGTCACGACGTCGTGAGTGCAATCTCAAGCTGACCCAATCGTTCTTTGCCCCAATATATGTCGTCGCCCACAAAAAATGTCGGGACGCCAAATGCCCCGCGTTTGGCGGCATCTTCGGTATTCGCGATCAATTCAGCTTTCACTGCGGGATCCTCGGCCTTGGCGACCAATGCTGCACTGTCGAGGCCAGCTGCGTCTAGAACCGACGCGACAATCTGTGCATCGCTCATGTCCGCGCCGTCTTCCCACATCGCCGCCATCACTGCGCCCACATAAGGCGCAAAGCAGCCGAGATGTTGGGCGGCAACCGCGCCGCGCATCAGTTGCAGTGAATTGATGGGAAAGCGCGGGTTCATTTTGAACGGCAGCGCATGCGCTTTGACGAAGCGGTCGAATTCCAGCATCTCATAATTGCGTTTTGCGGGCGTTTCCGCATAGCGCATGAACGGCGCTTGGTTGTTCGTAAGCTTGAACAGTCCGCCCAGCGAGATAGGGATATAGACCGCTTCCGCGCCCGTACGCGCGCAGATATCGGGCAGCATCTTGTGCGCGAGATAGCTGTTGGGCCCGCCGAAATCGAAAAGAAATTGGAAGATTTTGGTCATCAAAAATTCTCCGTCCATGGCCGTAAATCCATCTCGTGCGTCCACGCACTGCGGTGTTGTTTGTGTAATGCCACATATTGCAGCGCAATCGCATCAGGTGACAACACGCCGTCCGCCGCCTTGGCCGCTTCGAAATTGGGGTGAATGCCCCTGATAAAGGCGGTGTCGATGCCGCCATCAATGATGACATGCGCCACGTGAATATTCTTCGGCCCAAGTTCGCGCGCCATTGACTGCGCCAACATGCGCAGCGCGCCTTTTGCACCGGAAAAGGCTGAAAAGCCGCTTCCGCCGCGGATGCTTGCGGTCGCGCCGGTGAAAATGATTGTTCCGGACTGGCGCTCAACCATCCGGCGTGCCGCCTCACGTCCCATGAGGAAACCCGCAAAGGCCGCCATTTCCCAGACCTTGCGGTAAACCTGTGCGGTCATATCCAAAATCGAGAAGTTCACATTGGCACCGATGTTGAACACGGCAACCTCAATCGGGCCCACATCGCGTTCAATCGCGTCGACCATTGCCACGACTTCTTCTTCGATACGCGCGTCTGCGGGATAGGCGCGGGCTGCATAGCCCTCGGCATGAATGGATTTTACCAGCGCGTCCAATTCGTCGGCGTTACGCGCACGTCGGTTGACACACGCCGTGTAGCCTTCGCGGGCAAAAGCCTTTGCAATCGCCCCGCCAGTTGCGTCACCTGCGCCAACGATCAATGCTGCTGCCATATTATTTCTCCTTGCACGACTGGATGGCTTGCCAGCCCGGAATTTGCAACCGATAGTCGGCTGATAATATCTTGGGAGAGAGTGCGATGCGTTTGAAATATGGCCTGATTTGCGCATTTGCACCTTTGCTATTGGCTGCGGCGCCCGCCCAAACGACGGACATCATTCTAACGGGCGGATCGATACTGACCATGGCTGGCGATCAGCCTGAGTTTGTTGAGGCCATATTGCTGCGCAACGGTAAAATCGCCGCTCTTGGCACGCTCGTTTCGGTCAAAAAAGCTGCCGCCAAGAAGGTCGAAATGGTGGACCTGAAAGGGCGCACCGTTCTGCCCGGATTTATCGATGCGCACGGGCATATGGGCTATGTCGGGCAGAATGCAGCGATGGCGCAATTGCAACCACCGCCCGTTGGGACCGTTACATCGATCGCAGAGTTACAGGACGCGCTGCGCCAATATCCACGCCCCGACGGCATGCCGCTGATTATTGGCAATGGCTATGACGACTCGCAACTGGCCGAGCGGCGCCATCCGACACGGGCGGATCTGGATGCGGTTTCCAGCAATGTTCCGATTCTGATACTGCATGTCAGCGGGCATTTTGCGGCGATGAATTCGGCGATGCTCAAGCTGGTTGGCTATACGCCAGAAACGCCCGATCCCATGGGCGGGGTGATCCGGCGTGAGAGCGATGGCAAAACGCCCAATGGCGTGTTGGAGGAAACGGCGCTGTATCCCGTGTTGAAAGTGCTGACACCGCCCAGCATGGATGCCAGCATTGCGCCGCTGGTGACGGGTGCCAAAATCTATGCCGCCAACGGCATCACCACCGGGCAGGACGGGCGGATCATGCCGGAAAACTGGGCAGCGATGGAGGAAGCGGACAAGCGTGGGCTATTCCCGATTGATGTCGTGGCGCTGACCTCCTTTGAACGTGACTGGCCCGCGGCGGTACGTGCGCGGATTGGAAAACCCTATGCAGCGGGCGGGCATGTGCGCATTGGCGGCATTAAACTGACGCTCGATGGTTCGCCGCAGGGACGTACGGCTTGGTTGAAAGACCCGGTGCCCATCCCGCCACATGGCCAGAAAGAGGGCTATGCCGGCTATCCGGCGATTGATCTGAAATTGTTTAACGCCAAACTGGCGGATGCCGCACAAAATGGCTGGCAGGTGTTTGTCCATGTCAACGGCGATGCCGCGGCGCAGGCCTTGATCGACGGAGTCCGGGACAATGGTCTGGCAGGCAAACGCACCGTCGCCATCCACAATCAAGTGGTGCAACTGGATCAGCTCAAGGACATGAAGGCGCTGGATATCCAGCCGAGCTTTTTTGCCAACCATACTTATTATTGGGGCGACTGGCACCGCGACGTAGCGCTTGGGCCCAAGCGCGCCGATTTTATCTCGCCGCAGGCAACGGCCTGGGCACTGGGGCTGCGCCCGACGGCGCATAATGACTCTCCGGTTGTGCCGCCCGACATGATGCGGCTGGTCTGGTCATCGGTGAACAGGCTGACGCAGAGCGGCGACATATTGGGGCCAATGGAGCGGATATCGCCCTATCGCGCATTGCAACAAGTGACGATCAATGCCGCGTGGCAAATCGGAGAAGATGGGGACAAAGGCAGCCTAGCGGCAGGAAAGCGCGCGGACCTTGTCATTCTGGACGGAAACCCGCTGACCGTGGACGCGGCCAAAATATACAGCATCAAAGTGGTTGCGACGATTAAGGATGGCAAGACAATATATGGGTCAATTGGTTCGCCAAGCAAACCTTAGGTCCTGGCCCTAGTCTTTTTCCAACGTGCATTGCAGCGGGTGCTGATTTTTTTGGGCGAAGTCCATGACCTGGGTCACTTTGGTTTCGGCAACTTCATAGGTGAAGATGCCGCACACGCCGACGCCCTTTTGATGGACATGTAGCATCACACGGGTGGCCTGATCTGTGTCCATCTGAAAAAATGCTTTCAGCACATGAACGACGAATTCCATCGGCGTATAATCGTCGTTGAGCAGCAGGACTTTATACAGGCTGGGCTTTTGCGTCTTTGGCCGTGTACGCGTGGCAAGGCCGACGCCGGGTGTGCCGCCTGGTTTGTCGTCGTCATCTTGTGCCATATGGATCTGCATCACTCTAAAATAGGTCAGGGTAGGGTGACTGTGCAACCCCTGTTCAATATCAATTTCGTTTGGCCAAAAAGAAACCGCCCTTTCCGCAGGGGAAAGGACGGCTCTTTTATGATTGCGCTAGCTTATCTCGGTTGCCCACCACCATAAGGAGGAGAGAGAGAAGGCAGCAGGCGCGAAATGCACCAGCGCAATGACCTCGGAAAACTTATGCAGCTTTCTTGAAAAGCTCAGTCGTTACCGCGATGCGGTTCGAAATCGGCTGGAACATTTCGTTTACCAGCTTGACCATCGCTTCGGTGTTCTTCGAACCCTGCGCTACCGCAGTGTCAAAGCCCTTGCGTGCCAGTTCACCCTGCAGCTTCACGAAATCGGTTGGCGATTTGACGGCAGTCAATTCTTTTACCGCAACCTGAACATCTTCGAAGTTCTTCTTGGCGAATTCCATGTTGGTCTTGCCCATTTCCTGAGCGCCCTTGGCAACGATCTTGCCAGCTTCAACGATGGCTTCGACGTTGGCTTTATTGAATTCAACAGCTTCAGCCGCGAACTTCTTGCCTTTTTCAGTTGCTTCGCTTGCCTTTTCACGGACGTCAGCGAAAAACTCGGTCGCTTTTTCAGCGGTGGCTTTTACAGTGTCAGTCATATTCGTCACTCCTTGAGCAATCGGTTCAGATCCAACAGACGCGGCTTGCTTGGCCGGTAAAGCAGCAGGTTTCGCAACCTTCTTCTTTGCAACGGTGCTTGGTGTAGCTTTCGCAGGCGCAGACTTCGACGCCGTTGGTTCAACGGTATTAGTCGAAGACGTAGCTGCTAATTTGCGTACCATGGCGTGCACCATTTCTGTTGTGTTGCAGTGCACAATACAGATTCGTGCACGCACTGTCAACAAAAATGTTGCACTGCACAATAAGTTGAATTGGCGCGTTAATCCGCCAATGTCAGGCGTTCAAAACGCTCATAATGATGGTCAGCCGAACCAAATTGGCTTTCGATCATCGTCGCGCGTTTGAAGAAATGACCGATGGCCAGCTCCTGCGTGATGCCGATGCCGCCATGCGTTTGAATGGCGCTTTGGCCCACGAACTTCGCTGCGCGCGAAACCTTCGCCTTACATGCCGATACCGCAGCCATACGTTCTGCGGCTGGCAAGTCGAGCTTCAAGGTCGCCATTGTCGTCATCGATTTTGACTGTTCAACTTCCATGAACATATCGACCATGCGGTGCTGCAATACTTGGAAGCGCGAAATGGGCTGGCCAAATTGGTTACGCTGCCGCGCATATTCGAGCGTGCCCGAATGCAGCTTGGCGGTGACACCGCAAGATTCCGCACAGACGGCAACAGTTGCTTCGTCGACGATGCGTTCGATCAGCGGAAGGCCAGCGCCCTCGTCACCCAACAGCGCGTCGCCGGGGATAGCAACATTTTCAAAATAGACTTCAGAAGCCTGGAAACCATCGACGGTTGGATAGTCGCGGCGCACGATGCCAGCGGTATTTGCGTCAATCAGGAACAATGATACGCCATTGGCTTCGCTGCCTGAACCGCCCGTGCGGGCGGTGACCAACAAATGCGTTGCCCAAGGGGCGGCGTACACCACGCCCTTATGGCCGTTCAGCACATAGCCTGCGCCGTCTTTCTTCGCGGTCGTGCGAATGTTCGCAAGATTATAGCGACCCTGTGGTTCCGCATAGGCAAATGCGATGATGACGTTGCCGCCAATAATTTCTGGAATGACGGCATCGGCAATCGCGCCGCCAACAGCCTTCAACGCACCACCGCCAAGAACGACGGTCTGCAGATAGGGTTCGATCGCAATGACCTTGCCCAATTCTTCCATGATCAAAGCATTTTCGAGGTGGCCGCCGCCAAGTCCGCCATGGGCTTCGCTAAATGATGCACCAAGCATGCCGAGATCCTGCGCCAGCGCCTTCCAGATGCCGGCATCACGTCCGCTGCCGCTGCCGATCATCTTGTTGCGGCTGTCAAAGTCATATGTGTCCGCCAGAAAGCGGCTCAGGGTTTCGCGGATCATGTCCTGCGTTTCGGTGTAGCTGAAATCCATTATAATTATCCTGTCCAGTGGTCCGTCATGCTGAACTTGTTTCAGCATCTTAATTTCAACGTTGTGAATTAAGACCCTGAAACGCGTTCAGGGTGACGGCAAAATGTTAGATTAAATACCCAGCACCATCTTGGCGATGATGTTGCGCTGGATCTCGTTGGAGCCACCGTAAATCGTCGTCTTGCGGGTGTTGAAATAGGTCGGAGCAGCGCGATGCGCGTAATCCGGACCAATTGGATGTTCATTGTCGCCTTCGCCAAATCCGCGGAAATATGGCGCGCCATAATGGCCGACTGCTTCCAGTGCGAGTTCGGTAATCCGTTGCTGGATTTCAGAGCCCTTGATTTTTAACAGGCTGGATTCAGGGCCTGGGCCCTTGCCCGCCGCTTCGCCGGCAAGGCTACGCAGTTCGGTGAATTCCAACGCGGTCAGATCGATTTCAAGTTCCGCAATCTTACGCTTGAAAAATGGGTTGGCGATCAATGGACGGTCACCGTCTTGCTCTGTGCGGGCAATGGATTTGATCTTTTCAACGCCACGCTTGGAACGGGCAACGGCGGCGATGCCGGTACGCTCATGTGCCAGCAAGAACTTGGCGCAGGTCCAGCCCTTGTTTTCTTCATAGATGCGATTGGCAACGGGTACGCGGACGTCTTCCAACCATACTTCGTTGACTTCATGCTCGCCACCCAAGGTGATGATTGGGCGAACGGTTACGCCGGGCGTCTTCATGTTGATGAGAAGGAAACTAATGCCTTCCTGTGCCTTGGCATCGGAATCGGTGCGGACGAGGAAGAAGCCCCAGTCGGCATGTTGCGCCATTGTGGTCCATGTCTTTTGACCGTTCACAACATAATGGTCGCCATCGCGGACGGCCTTTGTGCGCAGCGAAGCCAAGTCAGAACCTGCGCCAGGCTCCGAATACCCTTGGCACCACCAATCGTCACCGGACAAGATGCCGGGCAGTAATTGTGCTTTTTGCTCCGGCGTGCCGAAGGTGTAAATGACGGGTCCGACCATCGATAGGCCAAATGGCATGGTGCCGACGCAATCCGCAGCGGCGAGTTCTTCGGACCAGATGAAACGTTGTGTTGCGGTCCAGCCAGTGCCGCCATATTCGACAGGCCATGCTGGCGCGATCCAGCCTTTTTTCGCAAGAATGCGATGCCACGACAGAAAATCTTCTTTCGAAAGATCATGTCCTTCGTCTTGCACCGAACGGAGATTCTCGGGATAATTTTCGGCGATGAATGTGCGCACTTCCTGTTGGAAGGCGAGTTCTTCGGGACTGAATTCCAATTGCATCACGATTCTCCTAAAAATAGCTAAATCAGAATTAGTCGACGTTTACGTAAACGTCAACTGAATCTCATCGCGCTTTTACATAGCTTCCCGGGGCAGATTCCAGCGCCTTTAACGCACCTTCGCCGGGTATGCGGGCGCCCTTTGCAGGGACTTTATCGTCACCCTTGTCCAGCAACCAAACAAGCCAATCCGGCCACCAGCTGCCCTTGGTTTCGGTGGCGCCGTCGATGAATTCCTTCAGCGAGCCGGCATTTCCTTCGTTGGTCCAATATTGATATTTGTTTTGCGCCGGAGGGTTCACCACGCCCGCAATATGTCCGCTGCCCGCCAACAGGAATTTGACAGGGCCGCTAAAGTGATCCTGCAGCTTCCAAACGCTTTCGGCAGGCGCGATGTGGTCTTCGCGTCCGGCCTGAATGTAGGAAGGCGTTTGCACGCGACGTAAATCAATCGGCGTACCAAGCGCAGATAGACTATCGGGCGCAACCAGACGGTTATCGCGATAGAGATCCGCCAGATAGGCTTTGTGCCATTTGGCCGGAAGGTTGGTGACGTCGCCATTCCAGTGCAGCAGATCGAACGCGGGGTAATCTTCGCCGAGCAAATAATTTTTGACGACCGTCGACCAGATCAGATCCTTGCCGCGCAGCATGTTGAACGTCAGCGCGAGGAAGCGGCCGTCCAAATAGCCATGCGGCGCGCTCAACGTTTCGACCATTGCGATCTGGTTGTCGTCGATGAAATTGAGTAGTTCGCCGCCCGTGCTGAAATCGACTTGCGCGGTAAAGAATGTCGCGCTGCGCACTTTGTCGGCACCGCCGGTTGCCGCGAGGACGGCAAGCGTCGCGGCTAAGGTCGTTCCGGCAACGCAATATCCTATCGCATGCACATCTGGCACGCCAAGGCCGTCGCGTACGGTATCAATCGCATCGATCTGCGCCGCGATATAATCGTCCCAGACGATGTCCTTCATCGAACTGTCTGCAGATTTCCAAGACACGACAAAAACGGTGATGCCGTGGTCAACGCAATATTTGATGAAGCTTTTTTCGGCCGTCAGATCGAGAATGTAGAAGCGGTTTATCCATGGCGGAAAAATAATCAGCGGCGTTGCCAATACGTCCGGGGTCGCCGGGTCATATTGGATCAGCTGGTATAACGGCGTTTGATGCACAACTTTGCCCGGCGTTGCCGCGATGTTTTCGCCAAGCCTAAAGGCAGCAGAATCACTGTGTGTTAACTGGCCGCGTTGCACATCTGTCATCAGGTTCTGCATGCCCGCCATCAGGCTGGCGCCGTTGGTCTCCATCGCCCGTTGTAGTGCAACGGGGTTGGTGAAGGGTGAATTTGCGGGGCTCATAGCCTCTATCATGCTACGCACGGCAAAGCCCATTTTAGCTTTGTCACTGTCGGCGACGCCATCCAGCTGGTCAGCCGCGCCGAGCATATAGTCAGA
This sequence comes from Pseudomonadota bacterium, assembly GCA_041175505.1. Taxonomy (GTDB): domain Bacteria; phylum Pseudomonadota; class Alphaproteobacteria; order Sphingomonadales; family Sphingomonadaceae; genus Sphingorhabdus_B. Next base: position 15,821 of record JBEDET010000024.1, on the reverse strand, counting down.
CATAACCTGATATCCCTGACGCATCAGGTCGAAAACGGGATGTTCCCATTCAGGTGCAGCAAAGCGGCGATCCGATGGGTCAATTTTGCTGCGACCCGCCTTGGCCAGTGGCGCAAGTATCGCCCCCCACGCGTCCATTGCGGCGCGATATGCCTTCATTGGGTCAGCCGCAGAGGCGGCCGAACCCTCAAGCATTTTGGCAAATTGGTCGGGATCCATGAAGGGTGGGAATTTCGGTGAATCGGCCATATTCAATGCATAACAAATGTCAGAAAATTGTCGAAGATTGTTTTGTTGTGCGGCGCAGCATGGACATTAGGTAAAAAAGGGCGCAAAGGCGCGCAATAATGACGTTTGAAAATCTTCCCCCGCTTCTTGATGAAGCGCTCACCGCTCGTGGCTATACTGCTTTAACCCCTGTTCAATCTGCTGTCATGACAGCTGAAGCCGAAGGCCGCGACCTTGTCGTGTCGGCCCAGACTGGATCAGGCAAAACCGTTGCTTTTGGCTTGGCCATGGCACCGCAAATCCTTGATGGTGGACTGGTCAGCCTTGCGCGCGAACCCGCCGCACTGATCATCGCCCCAACCCGCGAACTGGCCTTGCAGGTCAGCCGCGAACTCATGTGGCTATATGCCAAGGCGGGTGTCCGCATCGCGACCTGCGTTGGCGGCATGGACGCGTCGAAAGAACGCCGCACGCTGAATCAAGGCGCACAGATTGTTGTCGGGACCCCCGGCCGTTTGCGCGATCACTTGGAGCGTGGCGCACTTGACCTATCGGCATTGAAGGTCGCGATTCTCGACGAAGCTGACGAAATGCTCGACATGGGTTTCCGCGAGGAACTTGAAGAAATATTGAACGCGACGCCCGAAGGCCGCCGCACTTTGCTTTTCTCGGCCACGATGCCGAAACCAATCGTGTCGCTGGCAAAGCGTTATCAGCAAGACGCCCTGCGCATCTCGACTGTTGGCGAAGACCGCGGCCACGGCGATATCAGCTATCAGGTCGTAACGGTCGCTCCACCGGACATTGAGAACGCGGTCGTTAACTTGCTGCGTCTGCATGAAGCAGAAACCGCTATCCTGTTCTGTGCAACGCGTGAAAATGTGCGCCGTTTGCATGCCAGTCTGACCGAGCGCGGCTTCAATGTCGTTGCGTTGTCGGGTGAGCATTCGCAGTCCGAACGAAATCAGGCGCTTCAGGCGCTGCGTGACCGCCGTGCCCGTGTATGCGTTGCAACTGACGTTGCCGCGCGCGGTATCGATTTGCCCAACCTGTCATTGGTGGTTCACGTCGAATTGCCACGCGATGCCGAAGGGCTTCAGCACAGGTCCGGACGCACCGGCCGTGCGGGTCGTAAGGGTACGGCAGTTCTCATCGTGCCATATCAGCGCCGCAAGCGCGTTGAATCGATGTTGCGCGGCGCAAAGATTGAGGCAGACTGGATTAAAGTCCCGACTGCCGCAGATATTCGTGCCAAGGACCATGAACGTCTTCTCGAAACACTTTTGGCACCCGTCGAAGTCGAAGAGGAAGATCGTGCATTGGGTGCAAAGCTGCTCGAAACGATGTCGGCTGAAGACATCGCCGCTGCACTTGTCCGTGTCCATCGCGCCAAAATGCCACAGGCAGAAGACATGCTGGATGACGGCACGCGCGAACGTCCGCGTGATGACCATCGCGCCGGATTTGACGATTCTGTTTGGTTCACGCTCAACGTTGGCCGCCGCAACAACGCAGATCCAAAATGGATATTGCCGCTGCTGTGCCGCCGAGGCGGTGTGACCAAGAACGACATTGGTGCCATCCGTATTGCGGCGAACGAAACCCATGTGGGTATCGCTGCTGCCGCTGTTGCAAAATTTGCCAAGGCAATCGCGCAGCCGGGGCATGACGAAGACAATGATGTCGAGATCGTGCAAGCCAATGGCCCGCCACGTGAAGCTGCGCGTGAAAACAAGCGCATGGGTCGCGACGGAGGCCGCGATGGTGGTCGTCCGCAGCGTGCCCAATTGGGCGTCAATCCACGCGGCGATGGACCGCGCGGTGATGGCCCGCCGCGCGGCGGTCCACGTGGTGGATCGAACCGTGATGGTGTGCGTCCATTCCGCAATGATGGGCCACCACCGTCAAAGCATGGCGTACGGCACAAAGCGAAAGGCAATCGGCCGCGCTAATCTGCGGACCGAAAGCTTTTTCTGGAAATGCACGAAAACTTCGCGCATGAGGGTGGCTCTGTAATCAACTAACCGGAAACGGGAGCCAATGTCCGAAGAATTCTACCGCATCAAGCGTCTGCCGCCTTATGTTATCGCTGAAGTTAATGCGATGCGTGCGGCGGCCCGTGGTGCGGGAGAGGACATTATCGATCTGGGCATGGGCAATCCTGATTTGCCCCCGCCACCGCATGTCATCGAAAAATTGTGCGAAGTCGCGCAAAAGCCCGATGCCCATGGCTATTCGGCTTCCAGAGGTATTCCCGGGCTCCGTAAGGCGCAGGCCAATTATTACGCGCGCCGCTTTGGGGTTGATGTGGATCCCGAAACCGAAGTGGTGGTTACGATGGGTTCGAAAGAGGGACTCGCGAGCCTCGCCACCGCCATCACCGCGCCGGGTGACGTGGTCTTGGCGCCGAACCCAAGCTACCCGATCCACACGTTCGGATTCATCATCGCTGGCGCGACCATTCGGTCCGTACCCACGACGCCCGATGAAAATTATTTCCGGTCGCTGGAGCGCGCCATGGCGTTCACAGTCCCGCGGCCGTCGATATTGGTGGTCAACTATCCGTCCAACCCCACCGCAGAAACCGTCGATCTCGCTTTTTACGAGCGATTGGTTGCATGGGCGAAAGACAACAAGGTCTGGATATTGTCCGACCTTGCTTATTCGGAACTGTATTTTGACGGCAACCCGACCCCGTCCATTTTGCAGGTGAAGGGCGGCAAGGATGTTGCGGTTGAATTCACGTCATTGTCCAAAACCTATTCGATGGCAGGATGGCGTATCGGCTTTGCCGTGGGCAACCGCGAATTGATTGCTGCGATGACGCGCGTCAAAAGCTACCTCGATTACGGGGCATTTACGCCGATACAGGCGGCGGCGTGCGCGGCATTAAATGGCCCGCAAGACATTGTTGAACAAAATCGCCAGCTCTATCACAAGCGCCGCGATATCCTTGTCGAAGCATTTGGTCGTGCAGGGTGGGATATTCCCGCACCAAAGGCGTCGATGTTCGCATGGGCACCCTTGCCACCTGCGCTTGCACATTTGGGTAGCCTTGAATTTTCCAAACAGTTGCTGACCGAAGCAAAGGTCGCGGTCGCGCCGGGTGTGGGATATGGCGAAGACGGCGAAGGCTATGTCCGCATCGCTATGGTTGAAAACGAGCATCGCCTGCGTCAGGCTGCACGAAACGTGAAGCGTTACCTGCAATCGATGGGGGTCAACACCCCTGGCCAATCAAAGGCAATCTGACATGGCGCGCACCGAGTTTGCTTTCCATCACCGTTTCCGCGTGCGCTGGTCAGAGACCGATGCGCAAGGCGTCGTCTTTAACGCGCGCTATCTCGATTATGCCGATGTCGCGGTCACCGAATATTGGCGCGCGGTGAAATTCCGCGATTATGCCGATGGCGCGCCTTTGGAGTTTCATGTTAAAAAGGCGACCGTCACATGGTTTGCGCCGATCAAGCCGGACGAGCTTATTGATGTTATGGCGCGCACGGTTGCGACTGGTCGGACCAGCATGACTCAAGTCGTCGAAATCCACGGCATTACAGAAGATGGCTCAGACGATTTGCGCGCCACAGTTGACCTCGTCAGCGTGCATGTCGACCTCGACACACATCGCCCCATTCCCTTGCCACATTGGGTGAAGGATGTTTTCCTGAACTTCGATCAACAGGCTGCGACCCCTGCGGCTGTAATGGCCGACGCGTAAGACGGTTTGAGGATGCGCACGAACGCCCGTTTGAGCTTTCTGGCCATCATCGCGGTTCCACTGCTATTTGCGAGCGGCTGCACACCAGCGGGCAACACAGACGAACGAAGCGAGAGCGCCGCAGCATTCCCGCGCGCGGAACGTCTGGTGTCCACAGCGGGCGATACCGAATTTTCGACTGAGGCCGCGCGTGATGAAGCCGGTGAGGCCGAATTCGTGATGGATTGGGCCGGGATCCAGCTTGGGACCACGGTGGCCGATATCGGGGCAGGCGAAGGCTATTACACCATCCGCCTCGCAGACCGCGTTGGACCAAAAGGGCGCGTGCTTGCGCAGGATATCAATCGGGATGCGCTTGACCGACTTGGTGACCGGGTCACGCGCGAACAGCTCGATAATGTTGCGATCAAGGAAGGCGCTCTCGATGACCCCCGGTTGCCAGAAAACAGCTTTGACCGTGTTTTCATGGTGCATATGTACCATGAAATAGGCGAGCCTTATGCGTTCCTATGGCGCATGCGGCCCGCGCTCGCCAAGGGCGGACAAGTCATTGTCGTTGACCGCGATCGTCCCACCGCCCAGCACGGTATTCCGCCGAAGCTATTGTTTTGTGAATTTGATGCCGTGGGCTATCGTTTGACCGGTTTTACCGAACAATTGAAACTGGGTGGATATATCGCCCGTTTTGAAGTCAGCGGGAAGCGGCCTGAGCCGTCAAAAATTAAGACATGCGCTGCACGATATCCGCAAAGTTAAACGGAATTCTCTGGCGCGCTTAATCGCCGTCAAAACCTATCAACGATGCGACCCGAACGCCTTGGGCGCGCAACTTGGCCGCGCCGCCAAGGTCAGGCAGGTCAACGATGAACAATGCCTGTTCAACCCTGCCGCCGCCTTGCTGGATTAAGTCGACGCCCGCCAGGGCCGTGCCACCCGTGGCAATCAAATCGTCGACCAAGAGCACTTTCTGGTCAGGCTGCACATGGCCGACATGCATTTCAATGCGGTCGATGCCATATTCGAGCGTGTAATCTGTGCCGATTTTCGCGCCGGGCAGCTTCCCGGGCTTACGCAGCATCAATTGGCCAAGGCCAAGCACATAAGCCAGAGCAGACGCCACGATAAAGCCACGTGCCTCAATGCCAGCGACAAGCTGCGTATCGGGGTCTACCAGCGCCGCGAGCCGATCAATGGTCGTGCGATAGCCCTGTGCGTCGAGCAGCAGGCTGGAGACGTCGCGGAACATGATGCCCGGTTTGGGATAGTCCGGAATGTTGCGAATCAGGGCGGCGAGGTCGGCGTTGCTATTCATGCGCCATGACTGCCCGCAACCTGCAGAATTTTCAAAAGAAAAGGGCCGGAATATTTCCGTTTATTGACGCCGAACGCGCGGCAATAAAAAAGGGGCAGCCTATCGCTAGGCCGCCCCATTTTATATCCCGTAAGGGAGACCGAATTACTTCAGTTCGACGGTTCCGCCGGCTGCAAGGATCTTCGCCTTGATGTCTTCGGCTTCTGCCTTGTTTACGCCTTCCTTGATCGCCTTTGGCGCGGACTCAACAAGAGCCTTTGCTTCGGTCAGACCAAGGTTGGTGATCGCACGGACTTCCTTGATGACTGCAATCTTGTTGCCGCCGTCGCCGGTCAAGATAACGTCAAATTCAGTCTGCTCTTCAGCAGCTGGTGCAGCGGCGCCAGCAGGTGCAGCAACAGCAACAGCAGCAGCGGCGCTAACGCCCCACTTTTCTTCCAAAGCCTTAGCAAGTTCAGCCGCTTCAAGAACGGTCAATGCCGAAAGTTGGTCTACGAGCTTTTCAATATCAGCCATTTAAATAACACTCCGATTTTCTGTCATATCTGTAGGGCCCGCCCAGCCGGTTAAAACCATGGGACGCAGCCGGTTTAATTCAAAAAAGTTATGCTGCCTTTTGGTCAGCATAGGCACCAAAAACGCGTGCCAATTTCGCAGCAGGTGCGGTCGACAGCTGTGCAAGCTTCGTTGCCGGTGCTTGGATAAGCCCGATAAGCGTGCCGCGCAGTTCGTCGAGCGATGGCAACGAAGCCAGCGCCTTTACACCGTTTACATCAAGGAACGTGTCACCCATCGCGCCGCCGACAATTTCAAGTTTGTCATTGGTCTTTGCGAACTCGACAGCAATCTTTGCAGCTGCAACCGGGTCCGACGATGTGGCGAGCGCTGTAGGGCCGGTAAGCAATTCAGCTACCGATCCATATTGCGTTCCTTCAAGAGCGATTTTGGCAAGACGGTTCTTGGCAACCTTATAGCTTGCGCCAGCGTCCCGCATCTTCAAACGAAGATCAGTCGATTGTGCAACCGTCAACCCGAGATTACGGGTGACGACGACAACCGCCGCTTCATTGAAAGTGGCGTTCAGCGATGCAACTGTTTCGGTCTTTTCAGAACGGTTCATGCATTACTCCTTTTTCAGACTTCGCCGGCAAGCCGACAAAATCCAACACGAAAAGCGAAACACCCGGCTGGGCGATCCGCTGACTTCAGTCCGTGGGGAAGTTTCATGCCGAACTCACACGATCTAAAATCGGGAGCGGTGGCGAAGGATGGCAAAAGCCAGTCCTGAAATCTCTATCCCCGTCTAGGCTGGAAATTAAGAACGGCAAATTCCGTTCACCAACTGTCTCGGACGGTTGCCGGTGGAGCCGTCGCCCCACCGAACGAGGCGGGCATTAGCAGGGTTGGACGCAGAGTCAAGGGCGGCGGCCCCTTTGATCGCTGTCCGCTGCGACAGAGTTTCAAAATCCTATGAAAGTCTGGACAATTTATCTTACTGGACAATCCTTGCTTCGCTGACTTAATCGATATGCAATTCATCAGGTTAAAGGACACAATGATATATGCCCGACACGCGTGAACAAACAGCGGCGCTGATTGGCGCATATTATGCTGCATTCAATGCCATGGATGTTGAAGCTATCTTGGCATGTCTGGATGACGATGTGGCGCATGATATCAATCAAGGAGACCGCGAAACCGGCAAGCTGGCCTTTCGCGCCTTTCTTGGCCGCATGGATCATGCCTATAGCGAACAGCTGCGTAACATTGTCATTATGACCAGCGAAGATGGCAGGCGCGCGGCGGCGGAATTCATCGTCGACGGCATTTACAAGGTTGCAGACGAAGGCTTTCCTGCAGCGCATGGCCAGAGCTACAGCTTACCAGCGGGCGGTTTTTTTGAGGTCGCAGACGGAAAAATCACGCGCGTCTCGGTCTATTATAATCTTGCCGACTGGATTGCCCAGGTTTCATGACCGTAGACGTCCGTTCCTTGACGGATCCCGAGGAGCGCTGGGCCGCCATTCCGGCGCTGTCTGATCTGCGGATTCAGGTTTTTCGCAGCTGGCCCTATCTGTATAACGGCAGTGCAGAATATGAAGCCGCTTATATGGCCGAATTTGTGCGCGAACCGGGATCGGTGCTTGTCGTCGCCCGGGACGGGGACGCAATCATCGGGGCCGCTACGGCGTCTCCATTGGCGGGACAAAAGCCGGACATCCAGAGTCCCTTCCGTAGCCAAGGAATGGATGTTGCGCAGATATTCTATTTCGGGGAATCGGTTCTCCTGCCGCAATATCAGGGGCAAGGCATTGGGCACCAGTTTTTCGACGCGCGTGAAGACGCAGCGCGCGCCGCAGGAGCAAGGAAAACCGCCTTTTGTGCGGTGATCCGCCCTGACGATCATCCGATGCGGCCCGCAGCACCTCGCGATTTGCACCCATTCTGGCGCGCCCGCGGCTATGCCCCGGTGCCCGGTTTGGCCGGGACGCTACAATGGCAGGATCTGGGTGATGATTTCGAAAGCGCGCATGCCATGCAATTCTGGATGCGCGACCTGTGACCGCGTCGGTCCGTATAGCGGCAGCCCAATATCCCATCGGGGAACCCGATAGCTTTGCGAGTTGGCAAGGCAAGGTCGGGCAGTGGGTGGGCGATGCCGCCGCGCAAGGCGCACAGCTTTTGGTGTTTCCCGAATATGCGGCGATGGAATTGGCCGCGATCGACAAAGCGACGGCGAGCGATCTGCATGCTTCGTTGCGAGCCGTGGTTGCCCTGGGGCCACGAATTGACGACCATTATGCGGATCTCGCCCGGCAATTTGGCGTCGTTCTGCTCGGCGGAACCCGTCCCTTTGGCCAAGAAGATGGGCAGGTTGTAAACAGGGCGACGCTGTATATGCCGGACGGGCAAACGGCGTATCAGGACAAGATCATGATGACCCGGTTCGAACGTGAATCCTGGGACATTAAAGGCGGAAAAAGCCTACGGGTTTTTCGCACATCTTTGGGAATGCTGGGCATTTCTACCTGCTATGATATCGAATTCCCGATGATCGCGCGGGCGCAGGCACAAGCTGGCGCACAGGCCATTCTTTGCCCGTCGTGCACTGACAGCTTGCAAGGCTATCACCGTGTTCGGATTGGGGCACAGGCGCGGGCATTGGAAAACCAAATTTTTGTGGCGCAGGCACCGACCGTTGGCATGGCCCCATGGTCGCCGGCGCTGGACGAAAATTACGGTGCGGCAGGGCTGTTCGTTCCGCCTGATGGCGATAGTCCGGACGACGGCGTTGTGGCGATAGGGACCGAGGGACAGGGGGCGTGGGTCATGGCAGACGCTGATCTGGCGCGCGTGAACCGTTGGCGCACCGAAGGGGCCGTTCGTCCCTTTGCGCATTGGCCCGAACAATATTGCGGCGCCATTGCCAGCGATCTGCCGGTAGAAGTTGTGCCGCTGGATTAACTGTTCGCAAAAACGGGCGGAGCGGTTAGGGGGACTTCTATGCCACAAAATGCCGCCTTACCACGCCTGCACCTTCTGCTCGCGATCGCAGTGATGGCGGTGTGGGGCACGAACTTCGTCGTCATCAAATTGGCGCTCGCCCATTTGCCACCTTTGTGGCTTGCGACGCTGCGTTTTACGTGCGCATTTCTGCCCGCGGCATTTTTCCTAAAACGCCCTGCGGTGCCTTTGTCCAATCTGGCGGCGTACGGCGTATTGATTGGGGCGGGGCAGTTCGGATTGCTGTTTTTGGCGATGAAAGGCGATATTACGCCGGGCCTCGCATCACTGGTCGTCCAGATTCAGGTCTTCTTCACCATTGCCCTATCCATGCGGCTGACGGGGGAGAGGGTGCGCAAATTCCAATGGGCTGCACTTGCGTTAGCGACAAGCGGGCTGGCCGTCATTCTAACCCATTCGGACGGTAGTGCGACGCCATTGGGATTGATGCTCGTTATAACGGCGGCCTTTTGCTGGTCGAGTGGCAATATGGTCTCGCGCGCCGCGGGTAAGGTCGACATGCTTGCGTATGTGGTCTGGGCCAGCATCTTTGCGGTGCCGCCACTGTTGACCCTCGCCTTGCTATTTGAAGGCGCGTCAGCCTTGATTGCAGGCGTGCACGCAGCAACAGCGACCACTTGGGCCGCGGTAGTCTGGCAAGCGGTTGGCAACACGATGTTCGGCTATGGGATTTGGGGATGGCTTCTGGCGCGGCATCCGGCGGCGACCGTTGCGCCTATGGCGTTGTTGGTGCCGATATTCGGGATGGGGGCGTCCGCATTGTTCTTGAACGAGCCATTACAGAGCTGGAAATTGCTGGCCGCTGCATTGGTCATGGGTGGATTGGCGTTAAGCCTTTTATGGCCGAGATTTTTTCAGCCTATTTCGAAAATCGAATAGACCGGACCCGCAGCGGTTTGTTCGCCGGTGCCAACGGCGATGACATTGTTTAGCCAGCTATAGCGGCTATCCCCACATTCGAATTTTGCGATGATTGCCAGTGAATATTCGTGCGGTTCGAGCAATGCGCCTTTGCGGAACCGGGACATTGCTTCGGCTTCGGTCAGAAAGCGGCCTTGATAATTGAGGTAAACCAAAGCGCCGTCTTCGGTTTGGAGCGTTAGGCGGACGTCGATGACCATCACGCCATCTTCGCGGTTGACGACCCAATCATTTCCGCCGGGCAGCACCGTACCGTTCAGCCGATCGCCAGCAAAGTGGCCGCCGGTGACGGGGGCGATGCGGCGCAGGCCGGCGGGGGTTTGGCCAATGCTGATCATCCCTGCAAAATCAACGGTCAGCGTCATGGTGACGAGGTGGCGGTGCGGTAAATTGTTCATTGCACAGTTGCTACCATGGCGGCAGGATGGCGCAAGAGTTATCAGGGAGAGAGTTTTGGACAACATAATTGCGCGCCGTCCAGGCCCATCGGTTCAGGAAGTGTTCGACGGCGACCGTAATCCAGCGCCTGCGGTCATGCGGATGGAATCACCCGCCATTGGGCAAAGCAGTGATGATGTTTCTATTGCGCGTTACTTCGCCAAAGATTGGCATGATCGCGAAGTCGAGCAGGTTTGGCGCAAGACATGGCAACTGGCATGCCGGCTGGAGCATATCCCAAATATTGGCGACCATATTGTGTATGACATCGTGCATGACTCGCTCATCGTTGTGCGAACAGGCCCCGACGAGATCAAAGCCTATATCAATTCGTGCCTGCATCGCGGAACGATGCTCCGCACCGAAGGCGGATGCGTTAAGCAGTTTCGCTGCCCCTTCCACGGCTGGACTTGGAAGCTGGATGGCGCATTATCTGTCATTCCCGGCCAATGGGATTTCCCACATGTGGATAAGGACAAGATGAACCTTCCCGAAGCGCGCGTGGGCACATGGGGCGGATTTGTTTTCATTAATTTTGATGCCGATGCCGAACCACTTGAAACCTATCTCGAAAATTTGCCCGAGCATTTTGCATCGTTCAATCTGGAAGACCGCTATGTCGCGGCGCATGTGGCCAAGATTATGCCGTGCAACTGGAAACTGGCGATGGAGGCTTTTGTCGAAGCATATCATGTGCCGTTCGCGCATGGACAGGTGCTGAGCTATTATGGGGACAGCAACACCCAATATGACGTTTGGCCCGGTGTGCGCCATGTCAGCCGGATGATCAGTGTTCAGGGCGTCGCCAGCCCATCGAAGCCCGCAACCACACCTGAACAAACCATAGAGGAAATGCGCCGCGACGTGCCCTTTTTTGCGGGCAAGCCTATTGAAGTGGGCGAGGGCGAAACGGCGCGGGGCAAGCTGGCCGAACGCGCGCGCGAGAAGATTTCGCGCTCGATTGGCCGCGACATGTCCGCCCTATCGGATTCGGAATCGCTCGACCTGATCGAATATATGCTTTTCCCCAATATGGTTCCGTGGGGCGGGCAGGCGTTGCCCATCACCTACCGCTTTCGCCCGAACGGCGACGATCCCGAAAGCTCCATCATGGAAATCATGTTCCTGTTTTCCAAAGCCCCCGACGGATCGCATCCGGAACCTGCAAAAATGACCATGCTGGGGCTGGATCAGAAATGGGCCGACGCACCTGAGCTTGGTTCGGCAGCCATGGTTGCGGATCAGGACACCGACAATCTGAAGCGGATCCAAAAAGGTCTGCGCGCGTCGAAGAAACCGGGTGTGACACTGGCGCGCTATCAGGAAAGCCGCATACGCCATTACCACGAAACGCTGGATGCATATATGGCGCGGTAGGGCATTTGAACAAACCGGTGTGTTCCGCTAATGGCTCAGCCTTGGGGGAGCATTCATGCCATTAGCATTCACCGTTTATGACTGGGGCATATTGCTTGCCTATGTCGCATTGCTGGCATTTGCCGGTTATCAGGCGACACGGCGGACCAAAACGGCGGATGACTATTTTCTCGCCGGGCATCATGCACCGGTCTGGCTGGTTGCAGTATCCGTTCTGTCGACGATGCAGTCGGCGGCAACATTTCTCGGCGCCCCCGATAACAGCTATCGCGGTGATTACAGCTATCTCACAAGTAACTTCGCCGCGATCATCGCTGCCTTTATCGTCGCACGTTTCCTGATCCCGCGTTTCTACGCAATCGGTGCGACCACGGTATATGAATTGCTGGAGGCCCGTTTCGACGCGACCGCAAGACGCGCGGCGGCGGGGATGTATCTCGTCGGCCGGATCTTGGCGAGCGGCGCGCGATTGTATCTTGCCGCTATTGCGGTTTCGATGATCATCTTCCTTGATGTCGAGCCGCAACATATCGTTATCGCGTCGGCGGTGCTCGTCGTTTTCGGTGTTGTGTTCACACTGTTCGGCGGGCTGAATGCCGTTATCTGGAGCGATCTGGTGCAGGTTGTGCTCTACCTCGGCGGTGCGGTGCTGGTGCTCATCTTTTTGCTGGTGAAAATTCCGGCACCCGCTCCGGAAATCTGGGCAGCGCTTCAATCTGCACCGGACGGAATGGACAAGCTGCGTTTGTTTGACTGGTCGTTCGACTTTACCAGGCCGTTTACCGTATGGGCGATCCTGACCGGGTTGGTGCTGCTCAATATCGGCAATGCTGGCCTCGATCAGGACACGACGCAGCGCTTTCTGGCATGCGAAAATGCACAATCGGGTAAACGCGCTTTGTATGCGAGCATGTGGGCGGCAATCCCTGTGGTCGCTTTATTCATGGCGATAGGGTCGCTGCTCCACATCTTTTACAACCGCCCCGACCTGATGGGCGTGAGCGTTGGCGCTACCAATGCGTTCGCGGGCGAAAAAATCACAGTCTTCATGTCGTTCATTCTGTCTGAAATCCCACCCGGCTTACGCGGTCTGGTAACCGTAGGCGTCATCGCAGCGGCGGCGATCAATTCCGGACTAATCTCGATGTCGGCGGTGGTCGTGAACGATTTTTACCGGCCTTGGCTGGAACGGCGTGGCGCACCGTCCAACGAGCAGCATTATGTCAACGCCGGACGCGCAGCGATGATATTGCTCGCCTGCGCGCTGTTCGCGATGTCGATATTGTGTTTCTATTGGCAGCATTACAGCGACACGCCTTTGCTCGAATTTGTACTCGGCGTCATGGTCTTTGCCTATTCGGGCTTGCTGGGCGTCTATGGCACCGTCGTGTTTACGAAGCGTGGGGCGACATGGTCGGTGATTGCCGCGCTTCTGGCTGGCTTTGTCACGATCCTGCTGCAGCAGCATTATGTCGTGGATAGCCTAGGCCTCCCAACGGCGTGGAAGGCGCTGGCCTTCCCATGGCAGCTATGTATCGGGACGGCAGTCGCCTTTGCTGTTTGCTGCGCAGGTCGTGATATTAAGGATAAATCAGATACCGCGCCCGTAATTGCATGAAAGCGCCAAGTCCCGCCTGCCACTCAGCTTCGATCTCGCTGACGGCTTTTCCGTCCAAAATGCCTTTACGGACCGTGTCGGTTCCTGCCAGCTGGTCGAAAAAGCTTGGAGTGCCGGCGCGGAATTCAAACTTGTCCGGATACAAGTCGTGGACTGCCTTCACTAAAGCGATGCCGGTGCGGAATGGATGGAATGTCGCTCCGTTGGTGGGGATGACCCACACGCCGTGACACTGCTGCCCGGCATATTTGGAAAAATCCGGTGTAATGGAAATGGGCGCGAAAGTGACCCCCGGCAATCCCATTGCATTTAATCGTTCCGCCAGCGCCGCGCCATCGATGAAAGGCGCGCCGATATATTCGAACGGTTTTGCGCTGCCCCGTCCTTCGGAGATGTTGGTACCCTCGAACAAGGCCGTGCCGGGATATACTGCGGCTGTTTGGGGTGTCCGCATATTGGGCGAAGGCGGCACCCAAGGCAAATCCCAAGCGACATAAGGCGCCAAGTCGCGATTCCAGCCCCGCATGGGAATAACGCGAAGGCGTGTGCGCAGCTTTTGCTCGCCGACGAACATCTGCGCGAGCTCACCGAACGTCATTCCGTGGCGTACCGGCATGGCAAAGCTTCCGACGAAAGAAGCAAATGCAGGTTCGAGCACTGGCCCCTCGATCATCACCCCGCCTTGCGGGTTGGGACGATCCAGCACGATGACTTCGGCTCCGGATTTCTCCGCGGCGCGCAGCATGAACAGCAATGTCGAGGAATATGTGTAAAAACGCGTGCCGACGTCCTGCAGATCGACCAGCACAATATCAATGCCGTGCATCATCTTGTCAGTCGGCATCTTGGTTTCGCCATAGAGGCTATGGACGGGCAAGCCGGATGTGGGATCGATGCCCGAAGCCACCTTTTCACCGGCTTGCGCCTCGCCACGCACGCCATGTTCCGGGCTAAAAAGCGCGACGAGATTAATAGCGGGATGCGCCCGCAACAGATCGACGTCGCTGACGCCCTTGCGATCAACGCCGGTCTGGTTGGTCAACAGCGCGACCCGCTTTCCCTTGAGCAACGCCAGTTGGTCGGAAAGCAAAACTTCGATCCCGGGGGTGATCTGCCTGATAGGAATGGCGATCGATTTGACGGGGTTTGGGGCTTTTGGCGGAACCGGCGCAGTCGCAACGGCGGCCAGTGGAAGCAGCGCAATAATCAAGGTCAAAAATAATCGCATCATGAAAGGCTATTGGATAACGGCATCAGCCGCAAAGAAAAAGGGCCGGAGGTTTCCCTCCAGCCCTTTTGATATTCGTTTGACGCCGTGGCTTAAGCGCCAGCGACGTCCGCCAGATTGATCTTGAGGCCTGGGCCCATTGACGAGCTGACCGCAACGCGGCGGACATATTTGCCCTTTGAGCCGCTTGGCTTGTTCTTGATGACGGCGTCGATCAATGCGTCGAAGTTTTTGCGCAGGTCAGCGTCGGAGAAGCTCTTCTTGCCGATGCCGCTGTGGATGATGCCCTGCTTTTCAACGCGGAACTCAACCTGACCGGCCTTTGCAGCCTTTACAGCTTCAGCAACGTCCATGGTGACTGTGCCGAGCTTCGGGTTTGGCATCAGGCCCTTTGGACCCAAGGTCTTACCCAAGCGGCCAACGATGCCCATCATGTCCGGCGTTGCGATAACGCGGTCATAATCAAGGTTACCGGCCAACATGTCTTCCATCAGGTCTTCGGCGCCTACTTTGTCTGCACCAGCAGCGTTAGCTGCAGTAGCCTTGTCGCCACGGGCGAAGACGGCGACCTTCATTTCCTTGCCGGTACCGGCTGGAAGCGAAACCATGCCGCGAACCATTTGGTCAGCATGACGCGGGTCAACGCCCAGGTTCATGGCAACTTCGATGGTTTCGTCAAACTTGGCAGTTGCCAATTCCTTGATCAGCTTCAGCGCTTCATCAACGCCGTAGAGCTTGTCCGCATCCAAATGCGCGAGTGATTTTGCTTTTTTGGTCAGCTTGGCCATCGGATCAGCCCTCCACTACTTCGAGGCCCATGGCGGTAGCCGAGCCTGCGATGATTTTTACTGCTGCGTCCATGTCGTTCGCATTGAGGTCGGCCATCTTGATGGTTGCGACTTCTTCCAACTGCGCACGTGTGATTGTACCAGCGCTGACCTTGCCTGGTTCTTTCGAACCTGACTTGAGGCCAAGAACCTTCTTGATGAGGTAGGTCGCTGGTGGCGACTTCATCGCAAAGGTGAAGCTCTTGTCTGCGAACACGGTGATCTTCGTTGGAATCGGGGTGCCCTTTTCCATGTCAGCGGTCGCAGCGTTGAACTGCTTGCAGAATTCCATGATGTTCACGCCGCGCTGACCCAATGCTGGGCCGATTGGCGGGGATGGGGTGGCTGAACCCGCAGGAACCTGCAGGCCGATATAGCCGTCAATTTTCTTTGCCATGAATGGCGTCCTTTCATTCTATCGCCGCGCAGCCCTAAAAGAGCGAAAACGGGTCAAATTAAGTGGTCCAACAGACATCAGATGATGTCCTCCCACACGGAATCACGTCGCTATTGCGCCGGGAAGCGGTGCCACTATCCGCAATGGGGGCATAATGCAAGCCTTTGCGCGGTTATGCCGGCGGTGTGAGCCGCAGCAGACCTTCCTGAACGACGGATGCGACCAACGTGCC
>JBEDET010000023.1:0-31846 GCA_041175505.1 Pseudomonadota bacterium | reverse complement strand
TGGAATCCGACGCCGATCAGGTTCGGCCACATATGCACCCGCAAATTGACTTGCGCAGCGCGGCCGATTTGATCGTGCGCGCCGAGTTTGCCTTGCCCGTCGCGGATCAGGACGTGACTGAGGTCCGGTATAGCAACTGGCGCGGCATAGTGTCCGACGTACGCGATGCCGGGATAGGCAATGCCTTGGCCGGACCGCGGGCATATCTCGGCAAGAACGCGATCAATCGGCTGGACCGGATTTTCGCCGCACGCGCAGACGACCAAGGCAAAGTGCCGGAATATTTCACGCATCTGTTCCTAAGCGGTTGGGCGCCGTCTGAAAATCAACCCCGCCCAGCCAAAAGGGGAAGTGCGCAAGTTTCGCTTGCGGACATATTGTCCAAAAATCCCGAAAGCTAGATACGCTTCAGCCGTTCAACGAGCGGATAATCCGCGGGCGGCATTGGCAGTGCAGCCATCTCGCCCGGATGTACCCATGCAATTTCAGACGCAAAATGCGGCGTGGGCGTGCCTTCCCACATCGCGCATCTGTACAATAATAGCAGCAAATGTCGGTCGCCCAACGGCTCGCTTGCGAAGGTTTCGGGTATAAGGTCGTGGGGGTTTACGGAGATCTCAAGCTCTTCAAACAATTCTCGCGCAAGCGCTGCTTCGGGCGTTTCACCCGCCTCGACCTTGCCACCCGGGAACTCCCACAACCCACCCATAGAGGCATGGTCCGGACGCTTTTGCAGCAGGATTGCGCCACTATCGTTGGTTAATGCCGCGGCAACCACGAACAATGTTGTCGGATTTTTTTCCATAGTCTCATCATGTTGCAAGCATTTATTAACGCTTGTGTGGGATTTTCCGGATGCCCGCAACCAAGGATCGAAGAGGGACCAATAAAATGTTGGAACTCATTCGACGCATTCAAAAATGCAACCAAGGGGCGACGGCAGTGGAATATGGTTTGATCGTGACGCTAATCGTTATCGCAATGATTCCTTCTCTAGGGACCGTTGCAAACAGAACACAGGATATTTGGATTAAAGTGTCCAACGAAGTATCTGCGCATTAGATTTAATGTACACATTAACGAATTAGTAAGCATTTATGATTTATCAAACTGATGACGGTTAATATTTATAAAACCGCCCGGGTGAATAAACGAATAACAGGAGAAGTACGATGAAATTTATCAAAAAAATCTTCAAAAACGATAACGGCGCGACTGCAATTGAATATGGCCTGATCGCGGCCTTGATTTCTGTTGCTGCAATGGTTTCAATCCAGTCAGTGGGGGCCGACGTCGATGCCACCTTTGACGAAATTGCCGACCAGATGAGTTGAGTTAAAAGCAGCTTTCAGGCGCCAAGCCTGAACAATTATAGAAGGGCGGGAACTTCGCGGTTGCCGCCCTTTTTATTTAATATGTGACGATCTTTACCTTCTGCCCCGGACGCAACGCTGCATTTAAGGTCAGGCCATTCAGCGCAAGAAATCGTTCGGTCTGCAGCGACGGGTACGCCATGCGCGTTGCCAGCGACGCCACTGTGTCTGTGCGCCCCACCGTCACCACGCGTAATGTGCGCGGTTTCACTTCTGCTGCTTGCGCATTGTTCAAGCGAGACATGCTTTCAAACATGCCGTCAAACGGACGCGCATTGGCGGCGGTGATGGTCACAAAATGATATGCCGTTCCCGGCGACCATTCATACGCAAAGACGGATACGGCGCGCTGCCCCTGCTGCGTATTGACGACGCTTCTGGCGTAAAATGCCGGAATGCCATTAACCGTTGTCCTGCGGATTTCGCGGACTGGAATGGACATGTTTTTGCCGGCAACAGATTTAAACGCATTGCTGATATACGCATCACGATTGCCGTCGAACGCCGCTGCGGTGAATATCGCCTTACCCGTGTTGCCGTTTATGGAGACGGATTCATTTCCGTTTTGAACGCCAAAACCGGTTGGCGCTGTGAACCGCATTTTTAATTGCGGATGGATAAATGCCTGCCCCTTAATGATCCCCTGCTGTGGATCGTCACCATAGAGCATGCCGTCAATGGCGGCAAAGTGGGCATCGGCGTTGCGCACATTGCTGGCCGGATAGGACTTTGACCGCGTGGCCGCACGGACAACACGCCGCGCGGGATCAGGGTGCGTACTGGCCCATTCGGGCACCGCATTGTCACCAAGGCCAGCGACCCGTGAATCAAGGCTCGTCTGCAATGCCAGCCCATTCAGCATCGATGATAATGCGCTTGGATCATAGCCGGCGCTGCTCAGATAGCGGATGCCGAGGTCATCAGCCTCTTCTTCCTGTGTCCGCGAATATTTCAGACTGAAAACTTGTGCCAGCGGCCCCGCATATTGCTTAAGCCCAGCGCCGACAGCGCCAAGCCATCCTGCAGAATCGCCAAGCACGGAACCCAAAATCGTGCCGCCTATGGCCAATATATTGGCAAATGTGGCGTTGTTTTGGCGCTTTTCGCTGTGGCGCGCGGCGGTGTGTCCGACTTCATGGCCCAATACGCCCGCCATCTCCGCCTCGCTATTGCACAGGGCAACCAGTTGGCGTGTGATGTAAACATAGCCGCCCGGAAGCGCGAACGCGTTGTTCACGGACGAGTTCAGCAGGGTGACGTTAAAATCATCCTGCGAATTGCCAAGGCCGGATTGCGCCGCAATGTTTTTGCCAACCCGCACAACATAGGCCGTCTGCGGGCTCTGCATCGGACCGCCAAATTCTTTCAGAATTTCGGTATGATATTTAGCGCCCTCTGCCTTTTCCTGGGCGGTGAATGCGCGAGGCGCGCTGGGCTGCTTCGTTTTTGCATCTGCCGGAAGACTGCCAAATATTGCCGTCAATCCAAGGATTGCAACGCCAGTAGCCATGACAATTTTCGAATTGCGCATCCATGTCCTCCCAAAGTCAGGAAAACCCAATTTATCACATTATCTTGCGCACCGACGTAAATTCTTGTGCCGCTGCAAACCTTGCAACAACTAAATATGCTTACGCACCCATCGCTAAGAACTTTGCCCGCCGTTGCTGCAAAAGCTCTTTCGACGAAAAGGCAGATAGCGCCGCAATCTCCTCATCAATCGCCTTGCCAAGCGATGCAGCCGCAAGCGCATGGTCGCGATGCGCACCACCCATGGGTTCCTTGACGATTCGGTCGATAATCCGAAGCGCTTTCAAATCATCGGCCGTCATCTTCATGGCCTGCGCAGCATCCGCCGCCTTGTCGCCTGTCCGCCAGAGGATCGACGCGCATCCTTCGGGAGAAATGACGGAATACACCGCATATTCAAACATCAAGACACGGTCCGCAGCCGCAAGCGCGACCGCGCCGCCCGAACCGCCCTCACCCACGATGCAGGCAATCATCGGCACACCAAGCGCGAGGCATTTTTCCGTGGAGCGGGCGATGGCTTCGGCCTGACCGCGCTCTTCGGCCTGAATGCCCGGAAACGCACCCGATGTATCGACCAGGCTGACCACCGGAATACCGAACCGGTCGGCCAGTTCCATCAGCCGGATGGCTTTGCGATAGCCTTCTGGCTTTCCCATACCGAAATTATGGCGAATACGGCTTTGCGTGTCGTCACCCTTTTCATGGCCAATGACCATGACGCGCCGGCCGTTGAGCCGGGCGAGCCCGCCGATAATGGCCTGATCATCGCCAAAGGCGCGGTCGCCGGCCAAGGGCATGAAATCTTCAAAAATCGACGCGATGAAATCTTTGAAATGCGGCCGTTCCGGATGGCGCGCGACCTGCGTTTTCTGCCACGCGGTCAGGTTTGCGTAGGTGTCCTTAAGCTGCTTGTCCGCTTTGTCGCGCAGCTTGCCAATTTCGGCGCTGACATCGACGTCGCTTTCGCGCGCTGCATCCTGCAGTTCAATAATACGTGCTTCCAAAGCGGCGACAGGTTTTTCGAATTCAAGATATACCATCATGATTGTCGGTTAGAGCCTGTCGCGCCACGGGTCAACGTGCGCATTGCCAGCGGGTGCCTGCGGTTGACCAATTCCACCAGACGGCTGCTGTCCACATGCGTGTAAATTTGCGTGGTGGCGATATCGACATGGCCCAACATCGCCTGAAGCGCCCGTAGGTTCGCGCCGCCCGCCAAAAGATGCGTTGCAAAGGCATGCCGCAGGACATGGGGGCTGACCTTGGTGGGATCTAGACCGGATTGGGCCGCGAGCGCCTTGATAATCTGAAACAGCCTTATGCGGCTGATATGCCCGGCGCGCGACGGAAACAAAAAGCGTGATTTTTCCGGAACGAACGCAAGCCATGTCCCAACCGCCTGCCGCGCACGATTTGAAATGGGCACCATCCGTTCCTTCGCGCCCTTACCCTTGACGATGATGAACGGCTTGTCCGACACGATCGCACTACGCGGCAGCGCAACCAACTCGGTCGCACGCAAGCCGGAGCCGTAGAGCAGCTCAATCAAGGCGGAGAGCCGATAGTCCGTAGACGCAGGCGCGGGCTGCGCAAGCTTCGCCTCGATTGCGGCGAACAAAAGATCGACCTCTTTTGTATCGAGGATTTTCGGCAGCGCGCGCACCTGCGCAGGCTTGGGCAAAGCGGCGGACGGATTATCATCGCGAAAACCCTCCTCATGCAAAAAGCCAAAAAAGCGCCGGAGCACCGATGATTTGCGCGCGACTGAACTGTTGGCAAGGTCGCGCCAATGGCTTGAAAGCGTCACCAACATATCTGCATTGGCATGCGCGAGCTTTCCACCGGTCAGGCTGGATGCCGCAAGCAAGTCGCTGGCATAGGCCGCGCTGGTATTTGCAGCGACGCCCTGTTCCGCCGCCATCATTTCAATGAAGCGCGCTATCAGATCACGGTCCGTCGCGCTCATATCCGTCGATCAGGCGCCGCTGCCTTGAATATCACGCAAGGGTGACCGCTTCGGCCGCAATCATCCGCGCTTCCGCCTCAAGACCCACCTGACGCAGCGAACGCACGATATAGTACAAATGATGCGCAGGCACCGAAGCCCATGATGGTGCCTGCATTCCCGCAACCGCCATCAGTGCGACCGTGCCTTGCTCACCGCGACCTGCCGCGGCCGTAATCGCTTTTGACCACGCCGTTTGCCGCGCAATATTTACCTTCAGATCATCGGTAAAATCGCTTTGTGCGCCGGATTCAACGCGACCAAGCCCGGCAAGTCCGGCCAGCAAAAGCGCGGACTTATGCCCATCATCGCTGTCGTCATTGCCGTAAAATTCATCGAGATCGCCATAATCCGCCAGAGTAACGCGACCGGGTGCGCCCAAGGTGACGAGCGCCCAACCCAGCGAACCGCCCGAAACAATATTGCTCCATCGCGCTGCCGAACGATCAAGTCCCGCCGTCAGCATTGATGCAATCAACCCATCGGCCTGCCCGGCATGGTCTGAATTTGGATCTATAAGCGCTGCCGCCCGGGCCGTCATGACGAGCGCCGCCAGATAGTCCGCACCCGTCCGCTCTGCGCCCCAAATCGACGCCATCGCCGCAACTTTTCCGGAATCGTCCGATGCGGTATAGGCGTTGCCCAGATTTTCCGCCTGCGTTTTCATCGCATCAGGTGCATCGGGATCGTCGAGAACCTGCCCATAGAGATCGACCATATCGCGGTTGGAAAGCACGCCAAGCGCCGCGGCACCGGGTGCGTATTTGGCGCGTATGGCGGGTGCAAACATGGGCAATTGCGCACGCCATCCATCAATCTGGCGACCACTATTGCTGAACAACTGCTCCGGAGGCTCAAGACCAACGGCGGCGGACAAACCGAAGCGCCACGGGTTCATCCCCTCAACGCCATCCCATTCGATTTTAACCGACCGGCGGCCATTGATGCCCGCACCCACGGCCTTTTCGGTTAAGAGATAATCGACGCCCCGAACCCAGCCCTGATAGCGTCCCTGATTGATAAATCCCGATGCGGCCCCTTGTTCGCCAGCGAGCGAAGCACAAATAGCCCGCGACATTTTCCAGCGCCCGCTGTTCACAAGGCGAACGCCGCCTTCGGTCAAAGGACATATGCCCGCCAGATCGCCGTTGGCGAGATAGGTCTGCATCGCGACCTCATGAAGCCGTGTGGTATAATTGCCAGCATCGACTTGCTGAACAAGCCCACGGGCGACAACCGAGTCCCCCATGCGCAGCAACAGCCACGCCCGTTCTGCGGTCCAGTCCGCGCCGTTTACGCCCTGTGGCGTATTGGTCCGGCTGGCGAGCAACCGCCGTGCCATGATCGTGCCCCAACGCGACGCGATTGGCCCCGATGTGCGTTCGACAACCTGTTTCAGGAAAGCGCCATTGGTCACGCCAAACGAAGATGCTGGAAATCCACCCGATGTTTCGGAGATGATGCCAATCGCATTGAGCGAACGGCGCGCAGCAGGTGGAACGTCATACCGAACGACCATTTCCTGCGCGTCTTCTTCATCCTCTTCTGCGTCGTCAGCCGCAGCGTCCGCGCTGACGTCACCCGATGCCGGATTGGCCGGTGATGTTCCGGTCTTGGTGGTTGACGGCGTTGAAGACGAAGGACGCGCGGGATTATTCGGCGCTGACGGCGCGGGGTCGCCAAAGCCTTCGGGAAGAAGGGACTCCGGACCCTGCTGCCCCAATGCGGGCAAAGCAAATGCGAGGACGACAGCGGCTGCCGCCAAAAGGCCGCCTTTTGTTATTTTATCAGTCAATGACGCGAACCTGTTTCAAATGTTTGGGGCTGCACTGCAATTTCTCTTATCTGCATAAGTTATTCACCGCCTAAATATGCAAGCCAGAGTAGCAAGCCAAATGCCACTGCCGCAACAATTAGAAAGCGCAAAAACCGGTTTTTATGTCCGCCGCTCTTGAACTATTGTGCAATATACTGCTTTTCCACAATTTTCCGGATGAGTGGCAAATTACTTTCGGGTTAGGAATAGCCGATATATAGGCGGTGTCGCAATGCCCGGAAACGATGAACAAAAAATAGGCAACGGCCGAACAATAACTGACCCGGTAATTGACCGGCCGGTCGTTCTTGTCGGGATGATGGGCGTGGGCAAAAGCAGCATTGGAAAGCGCCTCGCTGCGCGGTTGAATGTGCCTTTTGCCGATGCTGACGATGAAATTGAACGTGCCGCGGGACTTTCCATTTCCGAAATATTCGAAAAGTTCGGCGAAGGCTATTTTCGCGATGGCGAGCGGCGGGTGATCGCGCGGCTTGTCGAGGGCGCGCCAAAGATTATCGCCACAGGCGGCGGCGCGTTCGTCAATGCGGACACCCGCGCACTGATATTGGAGCGCGCGATATCGATTTGGTTGGACGCGGACATAAAAGTTCTGGCCGACCGCGTTGGTCGGCGCAGCAACCGGCCTTTGCTAAAGGATAAGGACCCAGTTGAAGTCCTGACCGAGCTTGGCAAGATTCGAAACCCGCTATATGCGACGGCCAATATCCATATTCGCAGCGATACATCGCCGCATATGCGGACCGTTGAAAATATCCTGAAGGCCCTTGCCCAATGACCGTCATTTCCGTCGACCTGACCAATGCACCTTATGACATTCATGTCCGTGCGGGCTTAATGGCACAGGCGCCGGAGTTTCTGGTGCCCTATGCCCGCGACAACCGGTTGTTGGTGGTCACAGACGAAAATGTTGCCCGCGCTGTCTGGCCAGCGCTTGCCGCGGCGCTCTCCGCCGCTGGCCTGGAAACCGCAGCGTATATTTTGCCCGCGGGCGAGGCTGGCAAAAGCTGGGATGAGCTGGAAAAGCTGACCGACTGGATGCTCGCACAGCATGTGGAACGTAGCGATCATGTCATCGCGCTGGGCGGCGGTGTTGTCGGCGACATCACCGGTTTTGCAACGCATATTGTGAAGCGCGGCTGTTCGTTCGTGCAAATCCCGACGACCTTGCTGGCACAAGTGGACAGCAGCGTCGGCGGCAAGACCGCGATCAACAGCGCGGCAGGCAAAAACCTCGTCGGTGCGTTTCATCAACCTGCATTGGTGCTGATCGACCCTGAATTGTTGTCGACCCTTCCACGACGCCAATTGGCGGCGGGTTTTGCCGAAGTGGTCAAATATGGCCTGATCGATGATCCCGACTTCTTCCTATATTGCGAAGACAATCTGGACAGTTTCTTTGCCGGTGACCCCGCCATTCGCGCGCAGGCCATCATAACATCGGTGCAATCCAAAGCGCGCATCGTCGCCGCTGACGAGACCGAACGCACGGGCACGCGGGCATTGTTGAACCTCGGCCATACCTTTGGCCATGCGTTGGAAGCCGACACAGGCTTTTCCGATAGACTGTTCCATGGCGAAGCCGTCGCAGCGGGCATGGCGCTGGCATTCCGCTATTCCGTCCGGCTTGGCCTATGCGCCGCAGAGGATGCACAACGCGTATCGCAGCTGCTGAAAGCCGCGGGCTTACCCACCACGCTTTCAGATGCTGGCGTTACCGCGAATGGCGCGTTGCTGGTCGATTATATGCGGCATGACAAAAAGATGAGCGGCGGCACTTTGCCCTTCTTGCTCGCGCGAGGCATAGGCCAAACCTTCCTGTCGAAGGACGTTGTACTGGATGACGTCGCGGCGTTTCTCGACGACGAACTTCAATCCTGAGCGATCAGGAAATCATCCGAACCATCACCGCCAAAGCTATGCTGTTTACCGGCGTGCAAATCACCACTGGTAAATTGCGCTTTTAGCCGGCTTCGGTCGCGCCGACGGAATTCGGCGACAATTTCATGAATGGCTTCGCGGTCGGTACCAAAGAATTTGAGCGCATCGACCGACATGCGGATCGACGATTCAAATAGCTCGCGGATGATATTGATGCCATCATCTTCCATCAATGCCAGCGCCTGTTGTCGGTCATATGCGCGCACAAACAGCTTGGTGCGTGGAAATGTCTCACGCACGGGCATCAATGACTCTGCGGTCATATGCCGGTCATCGATGCAGAAGAATATCGCCTGCGCGTCCTCGCCCCCTGCCCGCTGCAACAAATCAACGCGCGTCCCATCGCCGTAGAAGACTTTGACGCCAAATTCGCCGCTTGTGTCGATTGTCCGTGGGTTGATATCGATGAGCGTGACCGACCGGCCTGCGGCCTGCATAATCTGCGACACTTGTTGCCCGAACCGGCCGTGGCCGACGATGATGACATTGGCTTGCGAAGCCAACGCGGGGTCATCAAGCTGGGCTGCAATGTTGGGCTTATGTGCCGCAAGCTTGCCGGCAATAATCATCAAGAAAGGCGTCGACGCCATAGACAGCGTGACAACCGCGCCAAATAGGCTCGCAGCCTCCGGCTCAATCAACAACGCTTGCTGCGCCGCCGTGAACAACACAAATGCAAATTCGCCGCCCTGGCTCAACAGCATGGCCATGATGATGGACGGCTTGCTCTTCAATCCAAAGAACCGGCCAAGCGCAAAGATGATGGCAATTTTGACGGCAACCAACGCCAGCGCAAGCCCCGCAACAAATAGCGGCTGCGCGATAATGACGTCGACATCTAGCAACATGCCGACCGCAAGGAAAAACAGACCCAGCAGGATTGATCGAAACGGATCAATATCCGCCTCAAGCTCATGCCGGTACGGCGATTCTGCGAGCATGACGCCTGCAACAAACGCCCCCAAGGCAGGCGATACGCCAATCGACTGCATGACCGCGGCGCTCACGCAAACCGTGAACAACCCAGTGACAATGAACAGTTCGCGTTCTGAAATCTTGCCGACGAGCCGCAACAATGGCGACAGCAAATAGCGCCCGGCGAGCACCAACCCCAATATCGCGAGGATAGCATATAGAACCAGCCGCCAGCCTGTGATAGCGCCTTCATCTGCCGGCGCACGCGACAATGCCGCCACTATCGTCAGCAATGGGACAATCGAAATGTCCTGAAACAAAAGGATGGAGAAGCTTTTTTCGCCATAGTCGGTTTTCATACGGCCACGCGATTGCAGCAGCGGCAGCACCTGCGCGGTGGATGACAAGGCAAGTGGCAGGCCAAGCACCAATGCCGCTTCCCAGCTGAAGGTCGGCATGGCGAAGCGAATGACCGCAAACATGCCAAGGCCGCACAACGTCACCTGTAGCGGACCAAATAACAAAATATCCCTGCGCAACAGCCACAATCGGCTGGGCGATAGTTCCAACCCGACGAGGAAAAGCAGCAATATGATGCCGATTTCCGAATAGGCCAATATCGTCTCTGGCGCGCCAATCAGGCCAAGTCCGTCCGGACCGATGGCGATACCGGCAACCAAATACCCAAGCACGGCACCAAGCCCCAGACGGCGGAAAATGAGCACGGCAATCAGCGCTGCGCCAAGCAACACAACCCCGCCGAGCATCACGTCCGCAACAAGATTATGCGGCGCATCCTCCATCAGCTTTTTTCTTTAATATTCTGCGCCGCAGCCAGAACCGCGTCATAAGGCAGCAAGATGGCCGCATGTCGCGACGGATAATCGCTCGCCGCCGAAAGCAGATCCAGTTCAGGCCAAATGGCGGGCATGTCCCCCTCGCGCTTTAACGCGTGGGCAATGCCATCGCGCAGTTCATTTAGCATCGATAGGCTCAACCCATCGGCGTTCTGCCGCAAAATGGCGGCCGAGGCCTGCCCCAAGGCGCAGGCATTTGCGCGCAGGGCCAGCCCGCGTATATGCCCGCTTGCGTCCGTAGAAACATCGGCCTGCATCCGGCTTCCGCAAACCGGGGAGCGGACCTCTGCCGACCCTTCGGGATTTTCAAGGCGGTCATTTGCGACCAACGCGGTCGCAAGGCGGAGTATATCGCGATTGTAGAGAGCGGAACCGCTCACTCGTTTGTTCCCGCGGCTTCGTTGTCGGCCCCGCGGTTCTCCCGAACGAAATCAGACATGGCTGTCCCGCTTGCGTTTAGCAGCGGATAGGTTCGTGATTGTGTCATCCATTCAGGGCGCGCCTCATCCGCGCCAAAGAACATGCTGTAACCCATGACGAGCAACAGGAATATCAGGGTCGCCATCATCAGCCCCTTCAACATTCCAAAGCCAAAGCCCAAGACACGGTCAAATGGCCCCAAAAGCGATTTGCGCGATCGCGCGCCAAGCGATTTCGCGATCCATCTACCAAGTGCATAGATGACGATAACAATCGCAAGAAATGCCGCAATGGCCGCGCTTGTTTCCGACCCAATGGTTTCCGCCAGTGCAGACGTGGCAGGGGCATGCAGCACGCGGACGGCAGCGATAACCAATATCCATGCAATCATCGACAGCGTTTCTTGCACAAAACCGCGCAATAAGCCGAAAACAGCTCCGCTGCCGATTAGGAAGAATACAATGATATCAAATGCGGTCATGTGAAGTTGCTGCCCAATCTATAATCCGTCGCACCTCGTCCGCAGTGCGCCAATATCGCCACTCAAGCCGCAAAGCCGCTTGATTTTTGTCGCATATGACATGGCCTAAAAACAGATTTAGTGACGTCCCAGCATATGGTCAACGAGATTGGCCAGCGTGCGGAACTCTTGCGTCGAAATTCCCGACTGTCCCTTCACCGATGGCGGAACAAGTGCCCGGCTAAAGCCAAGCTTGGCGGATTCCTTCAAGCGCAATGCGCCATGTGCGACGGGGCGAATTTCACCAGACAAGGCGACTTCCCCAAACAGGACAGCATCCGACGGCAAGGGCCGCTCGGCCAATGCGGATACCAGCGCGGCCGCCACCGCAAGGTCCGCCGCAGGGTCCGAAATGCGATATCCGCCAGCGATGTTCAGATATACTTCAGCCGTCGAAAAGCTAAGGCCACAACGCGCCTCCAACACCGCCAATATCATGGCGAGCCGTCCGCTGTCCCATCCGACCACCGCGCGGCGGGGCGTCGCACCGCTGGATAGGCGCACGGTGAGTGCCTGAATTTCAACGAGCACTGGCCGCGTCCCTTCCAATGCAGGAAATACAGTCGCACCAGTCACTTGTTCGGCGCGGTCCGTCAGGAACAATGCGCTTGGGTTGCCAACCTCGGTCAGGCCCTCTTCCGCCATCGCGAAAACGCCGATCTCATCGGTGCCGCCAAAACGGTTCTTGGATGCGCGCAATATGCGATATTGATGGCTTCGCTCACCTTCAAACGCCAGCACCGTATCGACCATATGTTCAAGCACGCGTGGTCCGGCAATCGTTCCGTCTTTGGTGACATGGCCAACGAGCATCAATGCAGAGCCACGCTCTTTCGCAAAACGGATCAGCTCTTGTGCCGATGCCCGCACTTGGCTGACGGTGCCCGGGGCGCCTTCAATCAAATCGCTGTGCATCGTCTGAATCGAGTCGATCACCAGCAAGGCGGGCGGCGCGCCCTTCCCCATGGTGGTCAATATGTCGCGGACCGAGGTTGCGGCCGCCAATTGCACTGGTGCATCGCCGAGCCCAAGCCGCCGTGCGCGCAAACGCACTTGGTCGACAGCCTCTTCACCCGAAATATACGCAACGCTCAGCCCACGCCGCGCCAGATTGGCCGCCGCCTGCAACAGCAAAGTAGACTTACCAATGCCCGGGTCACCGCCCAGCAACGTCGCTGAACCCGGCACAAGGCCGCCGCCCAACGCACGGTCGAACTCAGCGATGCCGGTCGAGGCGCGATCAGGTAACTTGATGTCGGTGTTCAGCCCCGACAGTTCCACCGAACGTCCGCCGGAGTGCAAATGATGCTTCAGCTCAAAGATCGTCGCGCTCGCTTCTTCCGCCAGCGTATTCCATTCCCCGCAGTCGTCACATTGCCCCTGCCAGCGGTTCGCTTCTGAACCGCATGCCTGACATACATATTTGCGTTTTGCCTTTGCCATAGACGGAAACTACCAGAACATATCAAGAACTCAAGCCGTAAAAAGCACGCATCGGTGCTTGCGCACGACCGCTGGCGCTGTCACACCATCGGCATGCGTGAAAAAGAACTTCGGCTGGCGCTCATTTGTTATGGTGGGGTGAGCCTTGCCATTTACATGCATGGCGTCACGCGCGAGATTTGGCACATGGTTCGCGCCAGCCGCGCGTTCCATGATGCAGGGCCCGCCGCCCGGGGCAGCGAGTCCGTCTATCACGATCTCCTCGCCGAAATGTCGCAGGTCAGCGGGACGAAACTGCGCGTGCTGACCGATATTATCGCCGGGTCAAGCGCAGGCGGCATAAACGGCATATTTCTGTCCCAAGCCATTGTCACAGGGCAGTCACTGGAGCCGCTGACCGACATGTGGCTTGAAATGGCCGATGTCGACGTACTGCTTGACCCCGACGCCCGCCCGCTGTCGCGCTTCTCCAAATTTTGGGCAACACCGATAGCGTGGATGATCTTGCGGCGGCGCGGCGGCGCGGTTGAACAGACGGTTGCGAAGGAAGCACAGGACGAGGTGGCAACCAAGCTGTCGCGCTTCGTCCGTGCCCGCTGGTTCGCGCCGCCCTTTGGCGGCAATGTTTTTTCCAAGCTATTGCTGGATGCGTTGAAGGCCATGGCGGCGAGCAAAGCCGGATCGCCGCTTTTGCCCATCAACCAACCGCTCGACCTGTTTGTGACGGTCACAGATTTTAACGGGCATGATCAAATCTTGCGCCTCAACAGCCCGCCCGAAGTGACGGAGTCTGAGCACCGGATCACCGTCGACTTTTCGACACGCGGGCGGACGGGCCTTGCCGATATGGCCGAACTCATCTTTGCGGCACGCGCGACCGCGAGCTTCCCGGGAGCGTTCCCGCCCTTTTCGGTGCGGGAACTTGACCGATTGCTTGCGCGTGAGAATGTACCATGGCTGGGGCGGAGCGCATTTCTGAAACGCATATTGCCGCAGCAATTTGCCGCCAATGCAGCGGAAGACACAATGCTGATTGACGGTTCCGTGCTCGCCAACGCGCCGTTTAATCAGGCGATTGCCGCCCTGCGCAACCGCCCCGCGCGCCGCGAAGTCGACCGCCGCTTTGTCTATATTGACCCAAAGCCCGGCCGGCCAAGTTTCCGCTTCGGTCGGCGCAACGCCGATGGCAGCGCCGACAACCCGCGCAAACCACCTGGCTTTTTCGCAACGATATTTGGCGCGACATCCAACATCCCGCGGGAACAACCGATACGCGACAGCTTGGAAAAAATCACGGGCCGGTCGGAACGGATCGAACGCATGCGACAGGTGATCGACAGCCTACGGGACGAAGTCGAAACCACCGTGGAGGCACTGCTGGGCAAGACCTGGTTCCTAAGCCAGCCGACCGCCGTCCGTATGCAGAAATGGCGTCAATCTGCCCAGGAAAAGGCGATTCTTGCCGCTGGCTTCAGCTACCGTGCTTATGGCCATCTGAAGATTGCGGGCGTCGTCGACGATATTGTGGCCACCGCCCGGCGCAGCTTGCCCGATGCAAATAACGGGTTTTTCCGGGACCTGAGAGCGGCTTTGTGGGCCGAAATCAGGACACGGGGATTGGACAGCATGCCGCATGACAGCGGCAAACAAGCGACCAAACAATCCATCGCTTTTTTTGGCACGCATGATCTACGGTTCAGAATTCGCCGGCTCCGCTTCCTTGCACGGCATCTGACGGAAGAGGTCGAAAATGTCATCGACGTACCCGAAAGCAACATCACGCAGATCCGTGATGCTATTTATCGCTGTCTGGCGATGTATCTGGATCTGGAAACGGCGGAATTCCTCGGCGTCGATTTCGCCATTGCCGCAAAGGCGGGCGTCACCAATCCGGCCGGGCTCATGAACCATTTGGCGGCACAGCGCGACCTCGTCCAAACAGACCTCAATGTTGATGAGATATTGTGCGCAGCGCTCCTCGCCCTGCCCGTTGAGGCGCGACGGGCCATGCTGCTGGGCTATCTGGGTTACGCCCTGTACGACATCGCGACCTTGCCATTATTGCAGGACGAAGGGTTCGACGAATTTGACCCCGTCAAAGTGGACCGCATTTCACCCGAAGACTGCAACTCCATCCGCAAAGGCGGCGCAGCAGCCACGTTGAAAGGCATCGAATTCAACAATTTCGGTGCGTTTTTCAGCCGGTCCTATCGCGAGAATGATTATCTGTGGGGACGGCTGCACGGGGCGGAACGGCTCATCGACATTTTGGTGTCGTCCCTTCCCGCCGGTCATGACTTTGCCGAAAACAGGGTGCGGGCTTACAAAAGGCTCGTCTTCCATGCGATATTGGATGAGGAGCAAGATCGGCTGAAATATGTCCAGCCGCTGATTGCATCGTTGCGAAACGAGATTGATCAAATCGCAATCTGACCAATCATTTCACCATATCGCAATCACGTCGCGATGCCGTCCCAAATCCCTTTGAGCTTATCAAAGAAACCCGTCGATTGCGGGCATTCCTCACCGGTTTCGGTTTCGCGGAACTCGCGCAATATTTCTTTCTGGCGCGCTGACAGCTTGGACGGCGTTTCAACATCGATTTGAATGACCATGTCACCGCGTCCACGTCCTTGCAGGACCGGCATCCCTGCCCCACGTTGGCGCAACTGTTTACCCGACTGGATGCCCTCTGGAACGATGATGAGGTGTTCGGCACCATCTAGACCCGGAATACGGATTTCGCCGCCCAGCGCTGCTGTGGTGAAGCTTACGGGCACACGGCAGAACAATGTCGTACCGTCGCGCTCAAACACCTTGTGCCGCGACAGATGGATGAAGATGTACAGGTCACCGGCGGCCGCACCATAAGGCCCAGCTTCGCCTTTGCCCGCAACCCGAATGCGCGTGCCTTCATCGACGCCCGGGGGAATATTTACGGATATGGTCTTGCGTTCGTCCTTCCGGCCTTCGCCGGCACAGACACGGCATGGGTCTTCGATAACCTCACCCCGGCCATGACAGGTCGGGCATGTCCGTTCGACAACGAAGAAACCTTGCTGCGCGCGCACCTTGCCGTGACCCGCGCACAGATTGCAACGGCGCTTGCCCGAACCAGGCGTTGCGCCGGAACCTTCACAGGTGCCGCAAGCCGTCGCCACGTCGATGGTGATCTCGGCATCCTTGCCATGAAACGCTTCGTCGAGCGAAATTTCGAGATCATAGCGTAAGTCTGCCCCGCGTGCGGGGCCACGCTGACGTCCGCCAAAAGCATCACCGAAGAAGCTTTCGAATATGTCGGAGAAGTCGCCAAATCCGGCGCCGCCCTGGCCGCCGCCGCCCATGCCGCCATTTTCAAACGCGGCTTTACCAAGACGGTCATAGGCCGCGCGCTTTTGGGGATCTTTCAGGACATCATACGCCTGGCTGACCGCTTTAAATCTGGCTTCGGATTGGTCGCAGCCGGGGTTGCGGTCGGGATGGCATTCCATCGCGATCCGGCGATAGGCGGACTTCAGCGTCTTTTCGTCCGCTGTCCGCTCAACTTCCAACAATTCGTAATAATCGATGTCAAGATTCATGACTGACTAACCCCCCGGCTTCCCGACCGTCGCTGCGTTTCGGCGGCGACAGTCGGGAATTTTCAACATCAGTCTTTCTTGTCGTCTTCGACTTCGGAGAATTCTGCATCAACGACATTGTCGTCCGCAGGGGCTTCTTCGGTCGCAGCGCCCGGCGATGCCGCAGCTTGCTCTTCCTTGTAGATGGCTTCACCAAGCTTCATCGCGATTTGCGCCAAGGCAGTTGCCTTTTCCTTCATCGCTTCTGCATCACCACCTTCGATGGCAGTCTTGGTTTCCGCAACAGCCGCTTCAATTTCGCCCTTCAGCGCAGCGTCAATCTTGTCGCCATGCTCTTCGAGCTGCTTTTCCGTGCTGTGCACAAGGCTTTCGGCATTGTTCTTGGCTTCGGCCGCTTCGCGACGTTTCTTGTCTTCTTCAGCGAAAGCTTCGGCGTCACGGACCATCTGATCGATGTCAGCGTCGGACAAACCACCCGAGGCTTGGATCTTGATCTGCTGTTCCTTGCCCGTGCCCTTGTCCTTTGCAGTTACGCTGACGAGGCCGTTGGCATCGATGTCGAATGTCACTTCAACCTGCGGCACGCCGCGCGGTGCGGGCGGGATTCCAACAAGGTCAAAATTGCCGAGCAGCTTGTTATCCGCCGCCATTTCACGCTCGCCCTGGAACACGCGGATGGTAACCGCATTCTGATTATCTTCCGCAGTCGAGTAAACTTGGCTCTTCTTCGTTGGGATCGTCGTGTTACGGTCGATCATGCGGGTGAACACACCGCCCAAGGTTTCGATGCCAAGCGACAGCGGCGTTACGTCCAGCAACAACACGTCCTTAACGTCGCCCTGCAACACGCCTGCCTGAATGGCTGCGCCCATGGCAACAACTTCGTCAGGGTTCACACCAGTGTGCGGCTCCTTGCCGAAGAACGCCTTAACAACGTCACGTACCTTTGGCATGCGGGTCATGCCGCCGACCATGACGACTTCGTCAATGGCATCCGCCTTCAGGCCAGCGTCAGCCAAAGCCTTTTTGCAAGGCTCCAGCGTGCGCTTGATGAGATCATCCACCAGCTTTTCAAGGTCTGCGCGGGTGATTGTCTTCACCAGGTGCTTTGGACCATTTTGGTCAGCGGTGATGAACGGCAAGTTGACTTCCGTCGTCTGTGTCGATGACAGTTCAATCTTCGCCTTTTCAGCGGCTTCCTTCAAACGCTGAAGCGCAAGCTTGTCCTTGGTAAGGTCAATGCCTTCGGCCTTGTTGAAATCGGCTGCCAAATGCTCAACGAGCACGCTGTCGAAATCTTCACCGCCCAAGAACGTGTCACCATTGGTCGATTTCACTTCAAAAACGCCGTCGCCGACTTCGAGGATCGAGATGTCGAACGTACCGCCGCCAAGGTCATAGACCGCGATGGTTTTGTTCTCATCCTTGTCCATGCCATATGCCAGTGCAGCCGCGGTTGGCTCGTTGATGATACGCAGAACTTCAAGACCAGCAATCTGGCCAGCATCCTTCGTGGCCTGACGCTGGGCGTCGTTGAAATAAGCGGGAACCGTGATAACTGCCTGCGTTACGGTTTCGCCCAAATAGGCTTCTGCCGTTTCCTTCATTTTTTGAAGGATGAACGCGGAAATCTGCGATGGCGAATATTCTTCGCCGCCTGCCTTAACCCATGCATCGCCGGTCTTACCCTTGACGATGCTGTAGGGGACGAGGCCCATGTCCTTCTTGGTCATTGGGTCGTCAAAGCGGCGGCCGATAAGGCGCTTCACCGCGTAAATTGTGCTTTCCGGATTTGTGACGGCCTGACGCTTTGCCGGTTGCCCAATCAGACGCTCACCGTCCTTCGCAAAGGCCACGATTGATGGCGTCGTACGTGCGCCTTCAGCATTCTCGATGACCTTGGGCTTGCCGCCGTCCATTACCGCAACGCAGCTGTTTGTCGTGCCCAAGTCGATACCAATAACTTTAGCCATAAAAACTTTACCCCGAAATTTTAAAATTGAACGCTTACTGGCCACTTACGGTCCGGCCCTATCAGGCACCGGTGTTTTCCCGTAATGCAACCTTGTAGCGGCGATATAGGTGCCAAATCTCTTGGCACAAGACTTCGGCAACCCTAGATAGGGAAAAAGTAGACACAGTCCCGGCTTTGAACAGCAAAGCTAATGCCGAAACGAGGATCATATGAACCGACGGATATTCACAGTTGCAGCCGCAGCAAGTGCACTATTGCTGGGCTCGTGCGGCCCTACACCGCAGCTAAAAGTCAAAGAGGCTGTCCTCACGCTATCGCCGGTCGACAGCAATCCGTCGGCATTGCACTTCAACGTCTATGGCGGCCCCGAAGATGTCTATTTGCTGCGCGTTAGTTCGCCGTCCGCCATCCGCGTTGAAATGCACGATGTTACCGTGGATCCGAAAACGGGGGCCGTGTCGATGGTGCCCCTGCAACGCGTCCGCATTCCCGCAGACGAAACCGTCGCTTTCAAAAAAGGCGGCAAGCATGTGATGATGTGGGGCGTCAACCTTATCCCCCGCCGGCTTGGCGAGATCGAAGCGGAATTTCTGTTCTCCAACAATGTCCGCATATTGGTAAAAGCCCGCGTACAAGAAGTTGACGGCACTGTCCCCGACGAGAAAAAGGCAATCGACGGCTAGGGCATGCCCTTTTCCAATATTGTCGTCATCCCGAACTTGTTTCGGGATAACAAACAACGGTGGCGCGTTATCCTGAAACAAGTTCAGGATGACGAAATGGATCTGGAATGAGCATATTCGGCCCGCATAAATCCGGCCGGCCAATGACGGTCCGCGAGCGGGCGCTGGCGGAATCGGTGTTCGGCTCCGCGCTCGATTACCAGCGCATCCGGGTTCACAATCGCAAATATTGGTGGTTCCAGCCGCGGCGCGTCACGATGGCCCCGAACGGTCATCTGTGGTTCCACCCAAAAAGCGACCTATTCTGCGCCGATTTTTGCGACCGTGACCTGGGCGTTCAAAGCCACTTCATTCACGAGCTGGTGCATGTGTGGCAACACCAAAAAGGCATATGCCTGCCGCTGCGGCGTCACTTATTCTGTCATTATGATTACAGCCTGAAACCCGGATGGAAGCTGGAACAATATGGTATTGAGCAGCAGGCAGAGATTGTCCGGCACATATTCCTGTTGCGCAACGGTGCAAAGGTTCCAGGCGCGCCACCTTTGTCGCAATATGACGGCATATTAAGCTTCTGAAGGCAGCAACCCGAGCCGCGCGCGCATCGACCAACGCACCAGCATCAATACCGACACAAGCGCCAGTCCGGTCGCAAGACCGGTCCACACCCCGACGCCGTCCCAACCCGCCCGAAACGCAAGCCATGCGCCGACACCGATGCCGACCACCCAATATCCGAACGCTGCAAAGTACATCGGGACTTTGGTATCATGCAGCCCACGCAACATTCCGGCACCTACAACCTGCGCGCCATCGACAATCTGGAATATCGCGGCCACCAGCAGGAAGCTGACAGCAAGGTCAAACACTTGGCGCGTTGCGGCATCGACGGGGGTGACGAATATCCCAATCAGCACCTCTGGAAACAGATAAATGCCAAGCGCCATGACCGCCATGAAACCGGTGCCAAGGACGAAAGCGGTCCAGCCTGCACGTGTGATCGCAACCGCGTCGCGCCGACCATAAGCAAGGCCGACACGCACCGTCGCCGCCTGCCCCAGCCCCATGGGCACCATGAAGGTGAGCGACGCGATCTGGATGGCGACCGCATGCGCCGCAACCGACGCTTCGTTAATCAGCCCCATCAACAGGATGGCGATTGCAAACACACCGCCTTCGAAACCCATCGTAAAACCAATCGGCAATCCCAAACGCCAAATCTCGCGAAATCGCCGCCAATCCGCACGCCAGAAGCGTCCGAATAAATGGTAGCGACGAAATTTCGGATGGAAACTGACGACGAGAGCCATGACCCCGAACTGCGCGACATTGGTAATCGTGCTGCCAATGCCCGCTCCGACCAACCCCAATTGCGGCAAGCCAAAGTTACCAAGGATGAGGCCGTAATTGACAACGGCATTTAACAGGACTGCTCCGCACGCGACGATGGTTGCCCAGACTGGCTTTTCCAGCGCTGCGACAAAATTGCGCAGAACGAGAAATCCGAGGAAGGGCAATATGGACCACATATAGGCCCGCACAAACACCCCAGCGTCCGCAGCGAGATCCGCCTGCTGACCCGTCGCAATCAGGATGGCCTCGGCATTCCAAAGAAATGCCCACACCGGGACCATGACCGTGCAACATACCCAAAGACCCTGCCGAAAGGTTCGCCGAATATCGCGCACCGAATGCGCCATCCGGCCCTTTTCCGATGCCATCATCGGCGCAGTTGCCGTCAACAGGCCCATGCAGAAAATGGCGCAGAAAATGGCGAGGTTGTGCCCCAAAGCACCCGCAGCCAACTCCCGCGGCCCGAGCCACCCCAGCAGAATGACGTCGGTCACGCCAATGAGCATCATCGTCAGGTTCGACAAGATCATCGGCCACGCAAGAACCAAGGTGGCCCGAAGCTCATCGCGCCAAGGGGATTGGCCTATGGTTGAGAGTGCCGTTGTAGTCATGGGCGGGG
Source organism: Pseudomonadota bacterium (assembly GCA_041175505.1). Lineage (GTDB taxonomy): Bacteria > Pseudomonadota > Alphaproteobacteria > Sphingomonadales > Sphingomonadaceae > Sphingorhabdus_B. The sequence goes on along the minus strand of JBEDET010000023.1, from coordinate 10,794 downwards.
CGATAGCGGAGCGCGACCAATGAGACCACCCCCGAACTTCGGCATTCCCGCGTAGGGGCTAAGCCCCAGCCCTTATTCCGGCGCCTTCGCCACCCCGACCAATGCAGGGCGCAGCAAGCGGTCCTTAATCATATAGCCCGCCTGCATCTCGGCCACGATCGTGCCCGGTTCAGCATCTGCGCTTGGGATTTCAACCATCGCCTGATGCTGGTTGGGATCGAGCGGCATGCCCATTGCGGCGATGCGGGTGATGCCGTTTTTGGCAAAGACGCTGTCGAGTTCGCGGCCAGTGGCTTCAAGGCCAATGACGAGCGGCTTCATCGACTCACTCTCACGCATTTCGGCGGGGATCGCCTCCAATGCACGGGCCAAATTGTCGGAGACGGACAGGACGTCGCGGGCAAAGCCGGTTGCGGCATAAGCGCGCGCATCTTGCGCTTCCTTTTCCATACGGCGACGCACATTTTGCGTTTCGGCCTGCGCATACAGAACTTCTTGCTGCGCCGTGGCGAGCGCGTCTTCGAGCGTAGCAATTTTGGCGTCGGCAGTGTCGGTCGCTTCTGAGGCGTCATCCTTCATATGCTCTGGCACGCCTTCCAATTCCTTTTCTGCTGCTGCATCTGCAGATTGAGTGTTCTTGTCCGTCATAACCTGATTAACCCATGATTGTTGCGGCACGTATGCCGCCTGTTGCTTTGCGCATATAGAAACCAATTCGGTTTCATCAAGCCGTGCGTCACTTTATTAAACGGCTGAGCGCCTGTGCCGTGAAATCGACCATCGGGACGATGCGGGCATAATTGAGCCGTGTCGGACCAATGACGCCCACGACACCGACCACCTTGCCACCCGCCTCGCGATAAGGCGCAGCGATGACTGAGGAGCCCGACAGCGAGAATAGATTATTCTCCGAACCAATGAAGATCCGAGTCGATTGCGCATCGCGTGCGCTATCGACCAAACGCGCAATTTCTTCCTTGCTCTCCAATTCGTCGAGCAACTGGCGCACCCGGTCAAGGTCCGCCGCTGCGGCGTCGTCAATCAGGTTCGACTGACCGCGCACAATGAGTACTGGCCGGTCATTGGCATCGAGCGACCAGATCGCCAGACCATCGCGCACGAGCTTCTGGCTTGCCGCATCAAGCTCCGCCTGCTCCGCCCGAATTTCGCGATCAAGATGCTCAAGCGCCTCTGACAAGGTCAAACCCGACAGTCGGGCCGAGATATAGTTGGACGCTTCAACCAACGCAGAATCGGAAACAGCAGGGTCAATCGCGACCAACCGGTTTTCGACGCTGTTGTCCGAACCGACCATGATGGCCAAAACTTGTGTCGGCGACAGGCGCGCAAAGTTGAATGCCTTCAACACGGCATCGCGTTTGGGGACGAGCACGATTCCGGCACAGGCCGATAGCCCCGACAACACCGAAGTCGCCGCCGCCAACGCTTCCTCAATTGGCCCGTCGCCCATGATTTGCGATTCAATCGCACGGCGTTCTTCCATCGACGGTTCAGCCGACTGCATCATGCCGTCAACAAAAAGACGAAGACCGCTTTCTGTGGGCACACGGCCAGCGCTGGTATGCGGTGAGGCAAGCAATCCTGCTTCTTCCAAATCCTGCATCACATTGCGAATCGAGGCGGGCGACAAATTCAGGCCCGCAAATTTGGAAAGCGTTCGCGACCCCACGGGCGCGCCATTGTCCAGATAGCTTTCGACCACCATCCGGAAGATGACGCGCGTGCGATCGTTCAATTCATTGATTGGAATTTGGCTCACGGTTGCTGGTTTAGCGCAGCGCGCTTGCAAAGCAAGCGGGGCAAGCTATTGCTGCCTTCAACCCATTATCAGGAGACTATCATGCGACCATCAGGCCGTTCGCCAGACGAAATGCGCGCCATTTCTATTGAAACCCATTTCACCAAGCATGCAGAGGGCAGCTGCCTCATCTGCTTTGGCGACACCCGCGTGCTTGTCACCGCAAGCGTCGAAGATCGCCTTCCACCATGGTTGCGCGGCAAGGGTGAAGGCTGGGTGACGGCGGAATATTCCATGCTCCCACGCGCGACACACACCCGCAGCCAGCGCGAAGCGGCGAAAGGCAAGCAATCGGGCAGAACACAAGAAATTCAACGTCTTATTGGACGTTCTTTACGCGCTGTCGTAGATATGAAAAAGCTTGGCGAGCATCAGATCACGATCGATTGTGACGTGTTGCAAGCCGACGGCGGAACACGCACTGCGGCTATTTCCGGCGCATGGGTCGCCTTGCGGCTTGCGGTCGATGGCCTGCTCGCTTCGGGTGCGATTAAGGAAGACCCGATCAGCGGCCGCGTCGCGGCCATCAGCTGCGGCATCGTCAACGGCACGCCCGTGCTTGACCTCGACTATATCGAAGATTCGAGCGCTGATGCCGATGCGAACTTTGTCCTTATCGAAGGCGGACAAATCGCCGAAGTGCAAGCGACCGCCGAAGGTGCGACCTATGATGAGGAAAGCCTGCTGCGTTTGCTCCGTCTCGCACGCATGGGCACCGACCGGATTTTTGCTGTGCAAGCTGAGGCGGTAAAGTAACCGCATTTGGCAGTTTAAACGCCAACGTCATTCCCGCGAAAGCGGGGATGACAATATGGTTCAAGGCAAGAATATATGACCCATCGCAAATTGCAGCCCGGCAAGCTTGTCATCGCCAGCCACAATGCGGGCAAGGTGCGTGAAATCCGCGCCTTGCTGGCGCCCTTCGGCATCGAACCGATTTCGGCGGGCGAGCTTGGCTTGCCCGAGCCCGAAGAGACAGGGACGACCTTTGCCGAAAATGCGCTGCTGAAAGCCCATGCTTCTGCCCAAGGATCAGGCCTACCTGCTTTGGCGGATGACAGCGGTCTTTGCGTTTCGGTCCTCGGTGGCGCGCCCGGAGTGTACACCGCAGACTGGGCTGAAAAGCAGCGGTTCGAAGGCGGACCGGGACGCGACTGGTACATGGCCATGGGTAAAGTCGAAGGCAAATTGGCCGAGCTTGGTCCAGATACCGACCGAAGCGCTTACTTTATCTGCACCCTCGCGCTTGCATGGCCCGATGGTCATGAGGAACTGTTCGAAGGCCGCATACAGGGTAGCCTGACATGGCCTCCGCGCGGCACGTTGGGCTTTGGTTATGATCCGGTGTTCGTGCCAACCGACCGGACACAAACTTTTGCGGAACTAGACCCGGCGGAGAAGCATGCCATGAGCCATCGGGCAGATGCGTTCCGCAAATTGGTTGAGGCCGTTTTTTGACAAGCGCCGCATCTGACCAGACCGTAGCCCAGAGCAGCAGTCACGCAGTGGCTGCGACCGTCGAAGGGCGGCTATCAGTCAAGCACGGTGGTTGAACGAGAAGCACCCTTCGACTTTTCGGCAGTGCTCCGCACTGCCGGCTCAGGGCTACGGTAAGCCGCGAATGTCAAATCCGCTCGCCCTATATATCCACTGGCCCTTTTGCGTTTCCAAATGTCCTTATTGCGACTTTAACAGCCATGTGCGGGAAAGCGTCGACCAAGACGCGTGGTGCGCCGCATTGTTGGCGGACATGGCCCACGAGGCGGCGGTGACGCCCGGCCGCAAGCTCAGTTCCATTTTCTTTGGTGGCGGCACGCCATCGTTGATGCCGCCGTCAACGGTCGCGGCATTGATTGAAGCCGCTGCGCAACATTGGGGCTTTGCCGACAATATCGAGATTACGCTTGAGGCGAACCCGTCCTCGGTTGAGGCATCCCGCTTCGCCGATTTGTCCAAAGCGGGCGTCAACCGCGTGTCGCTTGGCCTGCAATCGCTCGATGACGCCGCCTTGGCCTTTTTGGGGCGTGCGCACTCCGTTGCAGAAAGCCTCGATGCCCTCACGGTCGCGCAGCAACATTTCGGCCGCGTCAATATCGACCTAATTTATGCGCGGCCCGAACAAACAGCCAAGCAATGGGGGGCGGAGCTTCGGCGCGCATTGTCCTTCGGCACCGATCATATGTCGCTATATCAGTTGACGATTGAGGCAGGCACACGGTTCGAAACGCTCGTGCGCACGGGGCACTTCACCCCCGCCGACGATGACGATGCGGCGACGCTCTATGAATTGACGCACGACATGACGCGCGCAGCGGGCATGGCAGCCTATGAGATTAGCAACCATGCGCGGGTGGGACATGAAAGCCGGCATAATTTGAGTTACTGGCGCTATGATGATTATATCGGCATTGGTCCAGGCGCACATGGACGCCGTCTAAAGTATGCGACACAACGTCATAAAAAACCAGAGAATTTTTTGTCTGCAGTCGACCGCAACGCGCATGGTATCAGCAGTGAAGATCATCTCGATCCCGAAAGCCGTGCAACCGAAAGCTTGCTCATGGGACTGCGGTTGAGCGAGGGTATCAGCCTTGACCGCCTGTCATCGCGCACCGGTATTGCGCCAGATAAAATGCTGGATTTCACTGCGGTGGACAAAATCGCGCGCCTTGGCCTCATCACCCGCAAGGGCGACCGCATCACTGTCACGCCGCAAGGCATGCCGTTGCTGGATGCGATCCTTCCGCAAATAGTAGCGGTTGAGGCGGATGCGGCCGCCTGATAGCATGGCGGCATAATGTCACTGCTTTCCGAATATCTGACGTTCCTGACCGACAATCGCCGGATGTCGCCGCATAGTGTCCGCGCCTATCATGCCACGGCAGATCGGCTGACCGGTTTTCTGCAATTGCACTGGGGGTCGGCCGTCGACCGCGCAACGCTGATGAAAATTTCCGCCGCTGATATGCGTGCCTTTTTGGCGGACCGGCGTGGCGATGGACTTACCAATCGGTCCACCGCGCGTGAATTGTCCGCTGTCCGTCATTTTTTGCGCTTTGCACTGGGCGACAACGCGACCCTGCCCCCAATGAAGGGCCCGCGCGTGCAACGCAGCCTGCCGCGCCCTGTAAACCCCGACGATGTTCTCGCACTCGCGGATGACGTCGCAGAAAGCGCGAACGATGGTTGGGTTGGCGCACGTGACTGGGCCTTGCTTCTACTGCTCTACGGCAGCGGTCTGCGCGTGAGCGAAGCGACGGGGCTAAATGGTGATGTCTTACCGCTTGGTACGACACTGCGCGTCACCGGCAAGCGCAACAAGACGCGCATCGTGCCGCTGCTTGAGCAAGTCCGCACGGCTATTCAGGAATATATTGCGTTGTGTCCCTATCCGATGGCCGCAGACCAGCCATTGTTTCGCGGCGCGCGCGGTGGGCCATTGGCGCCTGCACTTGTGCGCCGCGCGGTGCAAGGCGCGCGCATGCGGCTTGGCCTATCGGAACGCACCACGCCGCATGCCTTGCGCCACAGCTTTGCAACGCATTTGCTCGCGGGGGGTGCAGACCTGCGCAGTCTTCAGGAACTGCTGGGCCACAGCAGCCTATCATCGACGCAAATTTATACCGCTGTCGATACGGCTATGCTTCTGGATGAATATCAGAACGCGCATCCGCGGGCGTAGGGCTGGGCTTCCAGCGCGCCAGCCGCCACACATAGGTCCCCAATATGCCGACCATGATGACCGTCGACAAAGGCCCAAGCCACTTTTCAATATCGTCAAATTGTGAGCCCAGGAAATAGCCGCCGGAAGCGAGAGCCGCGCTCCACCCCGCCGTTCCAATCGTGGAGAAAACCAGAAAACGCCGCAGCGACATCCCGAACAAACCAGCAGGAATCGAAATCAAAGAACGTAGCGTCGGCAACATACGCGCCACGAGCACGATGATTGGCCCATGCTTGCGAAACAGCCCATGTCCGCGCTCAATCTCTGCCCAGTCAAGCGTGAGCCAACGGCTGTAGCGGTCGATAAACACATGCATGCGCGCTTCGCCAAACTTGATGGCCAACCAATACCACAGCCAGTTGCCAAGCATCGCGCCTGCGGTTCCGGCTGCGATCGTGCCCCAAAGGCTCATCGTCCCACGCGACGCGGACACACCCGCCACGGTCATAATAACCTCCGACGGGACGGGCGGAAAAACGGTCTCCAGCAGCATCAGCAGGGCGACGCCCCAATAATGCCCCCATTCGACGAGCCTTATAATCCAGTCTTCCATTAACCCCTGCCGGCAAGCCTGCGTTCAATGGCATCAAGTATCTTCGCGGCGGTATCGGTGCCATTGAACCGGTCAATCGCGACGATACCGGTTGGCGAGGTTACGTTGATTTCCGTCAGCCATTTTCCGCCAATGACATCAATGCCGACGAATATCAGCCCAAGTTCCTTCAAACGCGGCCCCATCGCAGCGCAAATTTCTTGCTCCTCCGGGGTCAATAACGTTGCTTCGGCACTACCGCCTACCGCAAGGTTGGACCGAAATTCGCCTTCACCCGGACGGCGGTTGATGGCCCCTGTGACTTCGCCGTCTATAAGAACGATGCGCTTATCGCCCTTCGCAACGTCGGGCAGGAATGGCTGCACCATATGCGGCTCGGGCCATGTCGAATTGAATACCTCAAACAGCGCGCCGACATTGCTGCCATCGGCTTCAATCCGGAAAATGGCCTTGCCGCCATTGCCATGGAGTGGCTTTACGACAATCGCGCCATGTTCCTTTTGAAACGTGCGCACTTCATCAAGGGAACGCGTAATCAGCGTCGGTGGCATGAACTTGCGATAGTCGAGCACCATGACTTTTTCCGGCGCATTCCGCACGCTGGCAGGGTTGTTGACCACCAACGTCTCATGCTCGATGCGTTCGAGCAAATGGGTCGCGGTGATATAGCCCACATGAAATGGCGGGTCCTGCCGCATCAGCACGACGTCGATGTCAGAGCCCAGATCGATGCGCTGTGGCGCGCCGAACCGATAATGTGCGCCCTCCACGCGTTGGAGGTCATGCACGGGATGTGCGAGCGCGGTGAGCCGGTCGTTGGCGTCGAGCGTCAATGACATCACATCATAATGCCAAATATCATAGCCGCGCGACTGGCCAGCCAGCATCAGCGCAAAGCTGGAGTCGCCATGAATATTGATGCCGTCCATCGGGTCCATCTGGACCGCCATTTTTATTGCCATTTGCTTGTCCTTATCCGTGCCAGACGTTTGGCAGATGGTTCGGCCAACGCCATGGCGCAACCATAATCACGTCTATCTGCATATTTTCGCATTCTTTTCCATATTTCGGGAGCAGAATTTCGGCCGCAGCTGCAACGCGGCGTAATCTGTAGGCGTCAATCGCGGTGGCGAGGTCACGCACATTTGCGCGCGCTTTTACTTCGACGAAGGCAATGGTTTTGCCGCGCCGTGCGATCAAGTCGACTTCGCCGCGCGGCGTTTTCACCCGCGTAGCAACAACCCGCCACCCTTTTAACCGCAAAAACCAGGCAGCAATATTTTCGCCGCGCCGTCCCAATTTTTCTGCGGCCAACCGGTTCACTGCGACTTCAGTTTTGTAGCGCGCGCATAAACGTCGCTGCGCTCCAGCCCGAAACGCTTGGCAATGACGCCAGCGGCTTTGGCGGCGGGCATGGTATCCAATGCTTCGCGCAAGGCTATGTCCACATCGCCGGTGTCATATGTAACGTCATCCGCCGGCGGACCAATGATCAGGACGATTTCGCCCTTTGGCTCCTGCGCCGCATAGCGCGCGGCAAGTTCGGATGCGGTGCCCGTTACAACCTCTTCAAATTTCTTGGTCAGTTCCCGCGCGACGGCGACTTCACGGTCGCCATAGGTTTCCGCGATGGCGGAAAGCGACGCGGCAAGACGCGGCCCGGCCTCGTAAAAAACCAACGTGGCCTTTACCTGACCCAGCTCCGTCAACGTTTCGACACGTGCCTTGGCTTTATTGGGAAGGAAACCGGCGAACAAAAAGCGGTCTGTCGGCAAGCCGCAAATCGATAGCGCCGCCGTAACCGCGCTTGCACCGGGGATTGTGAACACCGGCACGCCTGCCTCGCGTGCGCTGCGCACGAGTTTGTAACCGGGGTCTGAAATCAGCGGCGTGCCTGCATCCGATACCAGCGCAACAACCGCGCCGCGCGCAGCGGCGACCAGTGACTCGCGCTCCGCCTCGCCACTATGGTCGTTATATCGCCGCATCTTTTTCTTCAGGCCAAGATGATGCAACAATTTACCGGTTACCCGGCTGTCTTCTACAGCCACAATTTCTGCGGCTTCCAGCAGATCAATCGCCCGTTGTGACATATCTGCAAGGTTGCCGATTGGTGTCGCAACGACATATAAGCCCGATTCGAACATCATCTGATTTATATGCTTCTACCCAAGGGAAAATTCATGAGCGCATCCAATGCAGCAAGCGGCGCAACGCCGCAAGCTTTAGCAGGACAGATCAAAAAGCTGCTGGTTTTGGCTTCGGTCGTTTTGCTCGCGGCCTGCGCCACCGCCCCGCGTGGGGGCAAAGGGCCAGCCCCTGTGGTGTCCGAGGACCCGTTGGACGGCATGCACCGCGTGGCGTTGCTGTTGCCAGTGACTGGTCCAGACGGCGACGTTGGCCAATCCATCGCCAACGCAACCGCGCTTGCACTGGCGGACACCAAAGCGACTAATATTCGCATGATCACCTACGACACCAGCACCGGCGTCACAGCAGCGGCAAAGCGCGCGGTCGCCGATGGGAACAAGGTCATATTGGGCCCGTTGCGTGGCGACGATGTTGTGGAGGCCGCCGCAGTCGCGCGCACCGCGGCTGTGCCCATCATCAGCTTTTCCAACGACGTCGGTGTTGCCGGGCAAAATGTATTCTTGCTTGGCCATTTGCCCAATCAATCCATTGATCGCGTTGTCCGCTACGCCCGTTCGCAAGGCTATAACCGCTTTGCAGGCGTTGTTTCGACAAATGTATATGGCCAGCGTGCGCAATCGAATCTGACGTCTGCAGTGCGCAGCGCGGGCGGAACGCTTGTTGCCATCGAAGAATCTAATGGAACAACAGCGTCTGCCGATGCAGCGGCGCGCCGGTTGGCGCAATTGGGGCAGATTGATGCTGTCCTGATTGCCGACAGTGGCCGTGCCGGCGTTGTATTGGTGCCAGCGCTTCGGCGTAACGGGATGCGCAATGCAAAAATTCTCGGCACCGATTTGTGGAATATCGATGGCTCATTGGCGGGTAGCCCGGCCATGTATGGCGGCTGGTTTGCCAGCGTCTCCGACACGCTCTATACCCAATATGCCGCAAAATATCGGGCACGGTTCGGCAAGGCGCCACTGCGGCTTTCCAGCCTTGGCTATGATTCGGTGCTTTTGATCGCGCGCGTTGCACGTGACTGGCGTCCGGGAACGAAATTCCCCGTTGCGCAACTTACCGATCCGCAAGGCTTTATCGGCGTTGATGGCGCATTCCGCTTCATGCCCAATGGCCTCACTGAACGCATGCTTGAGGTGCAGGAAATTCAGTCGGGCAAGTTCGTGACCATCAGCCCCGCACCGACGCAATTTGTAAAGTAACGACGCGGATCAAGCCGGGGGCTTGTCCGGCGAACGCAAGTTAGTGGCGGCAATGCTCATTATGGACATGGCCGCCGCCCATTTTGCGGGCTTTCTCAATTTTCTTGAGCACCATCTGGCGCTTTAACCGCGATAGGTGATCAATGAACAAAATGCCTTCGAGATGGTCCATCTCGTGCTGGAGACAGGTCGCCATGAGACCGGTCATTGTCTCTTCATGAAACTTGCCATCAAGGTCCTGCCAGCGTGCGCGGATTTGCGCGGGGCGTTCGACCTCTGCATATTGGTCAGGCACCGAAAGGCAGCCTTCGTTATACAGGCTGTGTTCGTTCGACGGGTCCAATATTTCCGGATTCACAAATACCCGCGGATTGCGAACGGGTTCGTCGCCCTCGCCTTCCTCTTCCTGCAAATCGATGACCAACAGGCGCTTGGGAACACCGACCTGAATAGCGGCCAGCCCAATACCGGGCGCGGCGTACATCGTTTCGGTCATGTCATCGACAAGCGTTTTCAAATCCGCATCAAATGTCTCGACAGGCGTCGAAATGGTTTTCAGCCGCGGATCGGGCACTTCAAGAATAGGTAATATCGCCATGGGTCGCAGATAGGGACGGTCGTACGATAAATCAACCGACTGGACGTCTGGCGCGCAATGCTTGTGCCAAAGTGCCATCGTCCAGATAATCAAGCTCACCGCCAACGGGCACGCCATGCGCCAACTGAGTCAAGCGTATCGGAAATTGTTCAAGCCGTTCCGCGAGATAATGCGCGGTTGTCTGCCCCTCCAAAGTGGCATTCATGGCCAAGACGACTTCATCGACGCCGCCCGCGGCAACGCGGGCAACCAAGCCTTCGATGTTCAAATCCTCCGGCCGAACGCCATCCAATGCAGATAACCGGCCACCCAGGACATGATATTTGCCCGGAAACAACCGCGAACGATCCAGCGCCCACAAATCCGATACGTCTTCGACAACACAGATCGAACGGATGTCGCGGCGCGGATCAACGCAAATGCCGCAGGGGTTGCCGGTATCGATATTCCCGCACGTGCTGCAGACGACCAGCCGTTGTTCGACCTGCTCCAACGCACGCAAAAGCGGCATCAAAACGCTTTCACGCTTTTTCATAAGGTGCAGCACAACCCGCCGTGCCGAGCGTGGACCAAGTCCGGGCAATTTCGACAATGCCTGTGCCAATGCGTCTATTTCTTGCGATGCCATGCTGCGGGTCTTAGGGGGCTTTCGAACAAAGGAAAAGTGACGATGCGTCTTGCCTTCATGGGAACACCCGAATTTGCCGTGCCCGCGCTCGACGCGCTGGTTGCCGCTGGGCATGATGT
>JBEDET010000022.1:0-32092 GCA_041175505.1 Pseudomonadota bacterium | reverse complement strand
AAAGCAACCGGATCACACGCGCGGTTAAAACTTGCGTTTTGCCCGTTCCTGCAGATGCACTCAGCCAGATGTTATCGCCGGGGATGACAGCACTGCGTTGCGCCGGAATGAGTGGTTTCAGCGTCGATGATTCAGAGGTCATGCCTGCTCCTCCGAAATAGATTGCCGGCCATTCCATTCCTGCAACCGCATCAATTGGTCATAGTCACCATAATGCGCAAATTCAGGATGCAGCTTTGCGGTGAAGGGCGCGTCGCCCAAAATCCATTGCGCAATAGCCTCTTCGGCTTGCGCCACGGCAAAGGCGACAAAATCGTCGCTGACAGGCTTGTTATCGCTCGGCCGCGTGCTCGTCGGCACTGCGATATGTCCGAACTTCTGATTGTTTTTCGCAAGGCTCCAATATTCAAACTTGGTCGCCAATCCCGCCACGCCTTTGATCGCCATCTGCTCGGCCATATAGCCGATGAGGCCAAGCTGGAGGGCAAAGCCCGCATTCACTTGCTTGGTCGATGGTGGCATGCCTGTCTTGTAATCAACGATCACCAGACTTCCGTCCGCAAGCCTGTCAATCCGGTCGACGCGTCCGTTCACGGTTATGCCCTTGATCTCGACCTTGCCGGGTTGTTCGGCCACCGCAACAACGCGCCCATGGTCGTTCATTTGCCGCTTGGTCTCTTCGGCGACCCAGCGCAGGCCAGCGGCAATACGTGGTTGCCACAATGCACGTAACAACGGATCCGTTGCCTCTTGTGCAAGCAAGTCATCTACACGCTGCACGAGCTTATCCACCGCGCAATCGTCTTGTTTGAACCACTGTTCCAACAAATCATGCACCAACGATCCGCGCCACGCAAAGCTGGGTTCGGCATCGACCTTTTCCAGCACACGAAGGCCGAGAATACGTTTCGCGTAAAATGAATAAGGGTCGGACTTCAGCTGGTCAAAATCGGTAACAGACAGGCTAACCAATCGCTGCTGCGCCGAAGGGCGCGGCAATGGGCGGCTTTCAAACGGAACCTTATGGGCGGGTTCATCCAGCTGCGCCGCCAGCGCAAGCGACGGTTGGTCCTGCTCCAGATCGTCCGCCGTCAGTGCCTTTATCCGCAACAAAAAGCGCGAGGCAACGGTTGGCCCACCACGGTCACGCCGTGCGCGCGTTAACAGCACTTCGCGACCACCCAATGCGGTCGCAAGATCATGCGCCGACAACCCGATATTCCGGTCCAATGTCGGCAGTTTCAAATGCCGCCGGATAGCGGGCGCGAGCCAAGGGTCCGGCTGCGCTATTTGCGGCCATGTCCCCTCGTTCAACCCCGAACAGATGACCAGGTCCGCCTGCTGCAATCGTGCTTCCAACAGACCGTAAATGGCCACACGCGGATGCCCACCATATGGTGGACGCACCACAGCGCTTGAAAAAATTTCGTTAAACGTCGCCGCCAAGCCTGTGGCATCAATACGGCCAAGCGTCGAGAGGTCACCGCCGCTTACTTCTTCCCACATCCGTCCAAGTTCGCGGCCACTTGCCCCGCGCCAAACAGCGCCATCGGTCAAGTTCGTCGCAACATCGCGCAGTGCGTCGATGATGAAACTGAACGGCTGCCCATCGACATTTTCCAGCGGCGCAAGAATTTGGACAAAGCCCTGCCACCATTCAACCAGCTCTGGCTTCACTTTGCGGCCATTTTCCAACCGCCGCGTGATGGCACCCAGTCCGACACCGTTGGCTGTTCCGCGCAATTCGAGATCTAACAGCCGCACCTTGTCGAGCCAATCAAGCCTGTCGGGACCTGCATGCACCAACGGGTGCTTGGCAATCGCCAATAGCGATGTGCCGGAAAAGCGGCCCGAAATGGCGTCAACTAATGCGAGCGCGAGTGAACCATTTGGTGTTTGCAAAAGCGGTATACCCGCGCTGTCGTCCACATATATGTCCCAACGGCGCAACTGCGCCGTAACACGAACCGCCAGCTCTCGATCCGGCGTGATCAGCGCGATCCGCTTTTCGGCCTGTTCCAATTCGCCGCGAATGCGCACCGCAATGGCCTTTGCTTCCAGCGCGCTGTCATCGGCCTCAAACCATTGCGTATGTGATAATGCCTTGCGCGACGGTGCCAGTTCTTGCCACCCGACGCTATGTTCTGGCAGGCAGAAAATTTCGGAAATGGTGTCGGCCACGCGTTCAACGCGAGCCGTTGGCAAGACATCAATTTCGCTACGGTCAATCCCCATGAGGTCGAGCAAATGTTTCAGGTGGAATTGGGGATGCACCTCAAAATTCCGGCGGCGCGTTGGCAAATTGTCAGGCTCCACTGCGGCAGACAGGCTGTCCCAGCGGTCCTTAGCTAGTTCGAGGTCGACACCGGGAAGGATAACCTGCCCATTTGGAATGAGGGCAACGCGGCGCAGCAGTTTTGCGACCGCCTTGGCCGACGTGGTAATGCCGACCGCAATGATCGGCATGTCAAAACTGCTTTCAGCCAGACGCCGCTCCAACCCAGCCAAAAGCTTGTTTCGGCGTTCGGCAGGGCCCATCAATTTTCGCGCAGCAAGTTCGACGCGATAGGCGGGCAAGATTGTTAAAAGCTGACCATAAGCACGTTGCCAATGCCCGGCGAGATCAGCCTCGATTGCGATGTCTGACAACGCATCGAAATCGACCAAATCGACTTCAAGTTCATCAATCAGCTCGGCCAGTTTGCGCGCCAAACGCAGCGCTTCAGCGGACGATAGAAATGTGCCCAGCGGCCGATGTTCCTGCGCCAAGCGCGCCAACAGCATCAGCCGGTCAAACGAACCAATGACGGGCCAAATGATGTCTTCCGACGATATGGGATCCAGCAACGGCCCCAATGCCTCATCGAGTTGCATATCGCCCACCGCCACCATGCGCGGCAAAAGCAAACCCGGTGCAGCCTGCCGGACGAACGCCTCCGTCATGGCCTTGATGGCGCGGTTATTGGGCAACAGCAATATTGTGCTGCTAACCGTGAGCGGGTCCTGCCCCGATGTCTGCAATATCCACTGCGCGGTTACGTCGCACAAGTCGTTCCCGAGCGGAACGTTAAAAACGCGTACGCGTTGCGCCGTGGCGTTATCCGACGCCATGCAGCCCCAAACGATCTTCCGTGGCGGCAATTGCTGCGGGATAGCCGACGTCAAACCACATTCCTTCGTGCACCAACCCCATGCACCGGCCGTCGGCGATCGCACGATCCCAAAAGACGTTGGTCGAAAACACGTCAGACGGTGGGTCAACAATCAGCTTTTTGGAAAGCAGCTGAATACCTGTCCAGACATAAGGCGCAGGCGCATCACCCACGCGACGCGACAGCCGGCCATCTGCGTCCATGTTAAAGTCACCAATGCCCTGACTGTTATAGGCCGTCGCCAATGGCACCAGCAACATCAGCACATCCATGCGTGCAGCATCCCATTGCGCCATCAGGCGCGAGATCGCATTCTCCCCGTCGTTGGTCCACCAATTGTCAGCATTCACGCAGATGAACGGATCGTCGAAAATCATCGGCAATGCCTGAACCAGCCCGCCGCCTGTATCGCGCAGCAAATCCCGTTCATCGGATATCGACACTTCAAAATCCGTCGCATGGGCGGCAAGATGCGCTTCAATCTGATCGGCGCGATAATGTGCGTTCACGACAATTTTGCCAACGCCGGCATCACGCAAATGATCCAGAACATGATCCAGCAAGGCAACGCCGCCAACCTCGACCAATGGCTTTGGGCGATCAGCGGTCAGCGGCATCATCCGCGTCCCCTTGCCCGCTGCCATGATCATTGCGGTGTTCACATGCTTAACCATGCGTAATGTCTAATGGGCTAAGGCTGCGGACTTCAGTGGGAATATGGCTATCGAACCATTGCTTGACGTTCGCCAGTGCCGGGTGCGACAAATCGCGCTCCAGCAAGCCCCACATGCGTGGCAGGAAGGACAAATATCTCTCCTTACCATCCCGCTTCCACAATCGCGAAAATATGCCGATAATCTTGGTATTCCGCTGCGCACCCAGCAACGCGTAATGCGCGTCAAAGTCAGGTCCCGGATTGGCCGCGGTCAGATAATAAGCCAGCATGTCTGCCTCAAGCTCTGGACGGACATCGCGCCGCGCGTCTTGCAACAACGATACCAGATCATATGCAGGATGCCCCACCAGCGCATCTTGGAAATCAATGATGCCTTGTTCCCCATCATCAAGCAGCATGATGTTTTCGGCATGATAATCCCGCAAGACTGTGACATCTTGGCAGGATGCCAATGGAGCCAGCGCATCAACCCACATCTGGTCAAATGCGTTCGCGTCGCAGGAAAGCCCCATCGCCGGCATATACCATTCGGTGAGCAGCTGCACTTCGCGCAGATAGGTGGCCATGTCATAGGGTTGCGCATGCGCTGCAGGGGTGCCTGCCAATCGCACAATCGTATCAATCGCGGCGCGGTATATCTCGGCCTCATCCTCTGGGTGATCATCGAGATGTTCGCGCATCCGGCGGTCGCCAAAATCTTCAAGCAACACCAGCCCACGCGTCAAGTCCGTGCCATAAATCTCTGGCGCCCGAAATTGATGCCCCGTCAAATATTGGGCAATGTCGAGAAAAGGCTGCGGGTCCTCATGTGGTGGCGGCGCATCCATCAATATAGCTTTGCCCCGCGTCGCGGAATTGACGCGGAAATAGCGGCGGAAAGACGCATCGCCTGCCACCGGGGATATTTGTGCATCGGTCCAGCCGTGGCGCGCTAAAAATTCGTCCAGTCCAGCGGGCGGAACCATATCAGTTACGGGTGTCATCATTATCCATTTTCAAAGTCAAAATTCTGCTGCCGTCCGCTTGCGGTACGATATCGATTAAATGGCTGGGCCGCACATAGCCGCCGCCGAAGCGTTCAGCCCACTCCACCAGCGTGACGCGATCGCTGCGTTCGGCGATGAGCCCTAATTCGTCCAAGTCGTCGATATTGTCCAAGCGATACAAATCGACATGGGCAACGGCAACCAAAACCTCTGGCGGTTCATAGCTATGCACGATGGCGTATGATGGGCTCGCTACTTCGCCTTCAAATCCAAGGCCTGCCAATATGCCCGCGCACAATACGGTCTTTCCAGCGCCCAGCGGCCCGTTGATCGCGACCCAATCTGATGGCGACAATGTCTTCGCCAATGCGCGGCCATATTCCCGCATATCCAAATCACTCGCAATGATCATGGCCGCGGCAACACCATGATAATCGTCGTGCCTTCACCCGGCGCAGAATGCAGTTGCAACGTCCCCCCGTGCGATTCAATGATTTGACGCGCCAAAGGTAAACCTAACCCCTGCGTGATTGAACCGTTGCTATCGGCGTTCTTTGGAACCGCATTGTCCGAAGAAACGCGCAGGATGTCTGTCTCACGCATACCCGGCCCATTGTCTGACACGACGAGCTCAAGGGCATCGCCTTGCCAACGTGCAGCCATTAAAACCTGCCCGCCGCTTTTGTTATACCGGATCGCATTGTCCAAAACCTGCCCGACCGCTTGCGTAATCCGTTTCGGATCAAGCGCCATCTCTCCAGCACCGTTGTCCAAATCGACTTGCAGATCGACCTCAGCCGCCTGTGCCATCGCCGCTTTGCTGTCCGCAATTTGCGCGACCAATGTCGAAACATCAGTTTGTTCGAGCGCGAGCGACAACGCGCCGGCTTCAATCTGGCTATAATCCAGAACGGTGTTAATCTGGTCGGACAAGCGATCAGCGGATTGCAGAATGGCATCCACATATTCCTTCGCCTGATCGCTAAGGTCGCCAGCAATGCCTGCCTTTAACAAGTCGGCAAATCCACTTATGGACGTAAGTGGCGAGCGGAATTCATAGCTCATATTTGCAATGAATTTGCCCTTAATCGCATCAGCCTCCTGCAAGGCGCTATTCCGGTCGCGCAGTGCTTGCTCGATTTTAAGGTTGTTCGACATATCCAACATCGTGAAAAGCGTATTGCCGTCGGGTAGCGGTATCGTCGCAATCTGGAACATACGTCCGTCGGCGAAGACCGCTTTGCTCTTGTGCCGTTCGCGGTTTGACGACGTCGTCCGGATCAGTTCATCCAAGATGCTAATCTGCAACGGCTTTTGCAAATGCCGGGCGAGCGAGGGCAATAGTTCGTCCAAACGCGGATGTTGAAGCAGCAAGTCGTCGTTCAGTTCCCATGTTTCGGCAAATAAACGATTCCAGATGCTAAGACGCCCATCCGACGAAAACACAGCAATCGCTTCGAACAAATTGTCAAAGGTCGCAGTCCGAACGCGCAGCAGTATGTCTCGCGCACTGGCCAGTTGCGCCTGTTCGGTGCAGTCTTCAAAAATCATCAATAGGCCGCCGTCCGGAATTGGCTGCGCAAGCACCCGCAAATGCGTTCCGTCCGGCAGCAGCCAGTTTTCTTCAGTGGGATCGGAGGATCTAAACCAATCTTCACGTTCCTGACGCCAGGCTGGAAAATCGCGGACCTCAGGCACCTTCCCGTTTTCGCGCATCCGGTCCAGCACACGCGCGAATTCGGGCTTTTCAGACAACCATTGGTCCCGGAAAGTGAACAGGCTTTGGAAGGGCAAATTTGCGAAGCTCAACCCACGGCGCGCGTCAAACTGTGCAACGCCGGCGGACATCATGTTCAAAAGGTCGCGCTGTGCTTCCGAAAGTTCGCGTACCTCCGACCTGGCATCAATCAAATCCTGAACATCGATTGCCAGCCCTGCGACGCCCGATTGACCCAAGGGGATATCAAACACGCGCAACTGACGCCGTTCCCCATCCAAGGTGGTGGAAACAACCCGCTCGCGCCGGACGTCCGCCGCAGCCGCTTCAGCGGCCCAGTCAGATGGACTTTTACCGTTTTCAGGTTCCAGTAATTCAAGACCTTCTTCAACCACGTGAAGGCCATCGTTTGCGCCGACGGCATTAACATATGCGTGGTTGACGAAGTGCAGGCGCATATCCGGGCGTCGATGCCACATCGGAATTGGTGCGGCCTCAATTAGGCCAGCCAGTGCCGCAAATGCAGTGCGGGCCTCTTCCGATTCCTGCGTCCTTTTCTCAAGCTCTCGTAAACTATCGGTGGAATCGAAAAACCATAACAACGCTGCGCCATTGGGATAGATAACCGCATCGGCCACACCTCCGACAACCGTCAGACGCCTTTCGGAACCTTTAATCGCCAAAGGAAGGAGAAAGGATTTCCCCGTACGCTGGGTCTCGCGTACTTTTGCCTCAAGTGCCGCCGCATCATCTATAGCAAGGCCAGCGTCATCAAGACCGCCCAAGTCCGAAAACGTTGTCGCTGGCGTTGTCAGGCCAAGCAATCGCGAAAAACGGTCTGGCGCGTCAATTCGCCCATCGCTCTTTACCACGACCGGAAATGCCGGAGCGGTTTCCAGCAGCCTTCTTAGCCGCAACGTCTGACCTAACATTTTGCGCGATTCATTACGCAAGGACAGCCCGATCCAGATAGCGACTATGGCTCCGACCAGCCACAGCGCCATTAAAACCCCGATCAGTGCAATTGGCAGGCCAGTGCCTGTCATCGTCATGAAGCCCTTTAATTTACCCAGAACAAGCTAATGCCCAAATGCTTGCGCCACGCAACGAAAAAAGCCCGCCACGTTTCCGCAGCGGGCTTTTCTTAGGTCTCGAAAGACGATGAATTAATAACGATAATGGTCTGGCTTGAACGGCCCTTCGGTCGATACGCCGATATAACCCGCCTGCTTGTCGGTCAGCTTGGTCAGCTTAACGCCAAGCTTTTCGAGGTGCAGCGTCGCGACCTTCTCGTCGAGATGCTTTGGCAGAACGTAGACTTGGTTCTTATAATTTGCACCGTTGGTCCAAAGCTCGATTTGCGCGAGCACCTGGTTGGTGAAGCTTGCCGACATCACAAAGCTTGGATGCCCAGTTGCACAGCCGAGGTTGACCAAGCGGCCCTTTGCAAGAACGATGATTTGCTTACCGTCGGGGAACTCAACCAGATCCGTGCCGGGCTTAACTTCATTCCAATTGTAGTTGGACAAAGCGGAAATCTGAATTTCGCTGTCAAAGTGTCCGATGTTGCACACGATGCTCATGGGCTTCATGTTCATCATATGCTCAGCCGTGATAACGTCGGCGTTGCCCGTGGCGGTGCAGAAAATATCTGCGCGCTGCACAGCCTCTTCCATCGTGACGACTTCAAAACCTTCCATCGCGGCCTGCAATGCGCAGATCGGGTCAACTTCCGTGACCATAACGCGCGCGCCACCATTGCGAAGTGACTGGGCCGAACCCTTGCCGACATCACCAAAACCAGCAACACAAGCAACCTTACCGGCCAACATGACGTCGGTGGCACGGCGGATGGCGTCCACCAGCGATTCCTTGCAGCCATAAAGGTTGTCGAACTTTGACTTGGTAACGCTGTCGTTTACGTTGATCGCAGGGAATGGCAGTTCGCCCTTC
This sequence comes from Pseudomonadota bacterium, assembly GCA_041175505.1. Classification (GTDB taxonomy): domain Bacteria; phylum Pseudomonadota; class Alphaproteobacteria; order Sphingomonadales; family Sphingomonadaceae; genus Sphingorhabdus_B. The sequence goes on along the minus strand of JBEDET010000022.1, from coordinate 23,608 downwards.
TTCGCGATTTCGTAAAGGCGATGCACGCCAGTGGTTGTTTCTTCCGATACGCCCTTCAGGTTCTTGACGGTTTCCGTCAAATAACCCGGCTTCTTGGCAACAAATGCCTTCAGTGCGCGCTGAAATTCAACTTCTTCTTCATTTTCAGGTTCGCCAAAGGTTTCGCCGCGCTCAAGCTTTGCGCCCCAAAGCGCAAACATCGTTGCGTCGCCGCCGTCGTCGAGGATGATGTTCGCCGTGGTTTCATCACCCCAATCGAAGATGCGACCGACATAATCCCAATAATCGGCAAGGCTTTCGCCCTTAATTGCGAACACAGGAATGTTTTGCGCGGCGATTGCCGCAGCGGCGTGATCCTGTGTCGAGAAGATGTTGCACGTTGCCCAACGGACATCTGCGCCAAGCGCTGTGAGCGTCTCGATCAGAACCGCGGTCTGAATGGTCATGTGCAGCGAGCCGACAATCCGCGCGCCCTTCAATGGCTGCGATGCGCCGAATTCTTCGCGCAGCGCCATAAGGCCGGGCATTTCGGTTTCGGCAATGTTTATTTCTTTGCGACCGAAATCGGCCTCATTAATATCGGCAATGACATAATCGTTGAAAGCCACAGGCTTGGTCTCCGGGAGGTTTTTGATGCCACCGCCCTTAGCTGCAGCTTTCAACGAAATCAAATATAAAGATTGCTTTATATGGTAATGCAGCCCGCTATTTCGTGATTTGAGGAACGCAATTTACGACTGAAGAGGAACCGCTACTTGACTTGCCCGAGCGGGTCCCGGAATATGCAACCAACCCCACATTCAAAAGGAATCCAAATATGAGCATCTCCGTTGGCGACAAAATCCCAGACGTTAAGTTGGTAAAGGCGACTGCCGAAGGCCCGCAGCCTGTCCAGTCCGCAGAATATTTCGCTGGCCGCCGCGTTGCGCTGTTTTCGGTTCCCGGCGCATTCACACCGACCTGCTCTGCCCGCCACCTTCCCGGTTTTGTTGAAAAGTCCGGTGAACTCGCCGCCAAGGGCATTGATGAAATCGCCTGCACAGCAGTAAACGACGCCTTCGTCCTTGGCGCATGGAACAAGTCTGGCGGATCCGACGCGATCACCATGTTGGCAGATGGCAATGGCGATTTCGCCGCTGCACTTGGCCTTGAGATGGACGGTTCGGCATTTGGCATGGGCAAGCGCGGTCAGCGTTTTTCGCTCGTTGTCAATGACGGCGTCGTGGAACATGTGAATGTCGAAGCCCCCGGTGACTTCAACGTTAGCTCTGCTGAATATATGCTCGGTCAGCTTTAAGTTTACGAAATCTTGCCCTTTTGGGTATTTAAAGGGAGGGGCAACCCTCCCTTTTTTTGTTGCGAAAATTGGAAATTTCGGTGATGTGTATCCATGCCTAGTGAACAAGCTCAAAACATCATTAATCAACTCGTTACCGAATATGACGCCTCGGTAAAACGCTTACAAACTGCCCTTGCACATTATTTGAAAGATCGAACGCCGCCTTCGGCCGATCAACGCGCCAGCAATGATTTCTGTTATCCCGAATTGGTCATAACCTACGCGGGTAAACAGCGCGAGACGCAGTCGAACCTTGCATTTGGCAAGCTTGAAAAAGTCGGAACATTCCGGACCACATTTACCAAGCCAGATTTGTTTGCCGACTATATCGGTGAGCAACTCGACCTGTTGATGGAACAATATGAGCTGGAGATTTCGGTTGGCCGCAGCAAACAGGAAATTCCTTTTCCCTATGTTCTAGATGGGTCGGCGGATTTGGAACTGGGTACGGTTAGCCCCAATGAACTCGCACGCCATTTCCCGACGACAGAGCTTGCTGACATTGGCGATGAAATCGCCGACGGATTGCTGCGGATGAAGGGTAACGCCAGCGCGCCGCTTGCTTTGTTTGACGGGCTGCGCACCGATTTCTCGCTCGCGCGCCTTCGCCATTATACCGGCGCGCCCGCCGAGGATGTTCAGCATTATATCCTGTTTACCAACTACCACCGCTATGTGGATGAGTTTGTCAGTTGGGCATGCACACAAGTTGGCAATGGCCGTTACACCGCCTTGTCGGGTGCCGGTGGCCTGTATGTAGACAAGCCAACCGACAACGCGGCGCAGCTTGTTGCGGACAGCACATGGCGGCGGCACCAGATGCCTGCTTACCATCTTATCGCGCCGGACAGGTCGGGGATTACCCTTGTGAATATCGGCGTTGGGCCTTCCAATGCCAAGACCATCTGCGACCATTTGGCGGTGCTACGCCCCGAAGCATGGCTGATGATTGGCCATTGCGGCGGCCTTCGTGAAACGCAGCGGATTGGGGATTATGTCCTGGCGCATGCCTATCTGCGCGACGACCATATCTTGGATGACGTGCTGCCACCCGAAATTCCAATTCCGCCCATCGCCGAAGTGCAGCAGGCACTGGCAAGTGCGGCAGAACATGTTTCGGGGACCAGCGGTGCCAATCTAAAACGGCGCATGCGCACGGGCACAGTGGTTACGACCGACGACCGCAATTGGGAGCTGCGCTATTCGGCATCGGCACTGCGCTTTTCACAAAGCCGTGCGATTGCGATCGACATGGAATCAGCGACCATCGCAGCGCAAGGATATCGTTTCCGCGTACCCTATGGCACATTGCTGTGCGTGTCAGACAAACCGTTGCACGGTGAAATCAAGCTACCGGGGCAAGCCAACCGTTTTTATGAAGAAGCCATCGCCGCACATTTGCAAATCGGCATCCAGACATGCGAACTGCTTCGGGAAGCCGGAAACAGCCTGCACAGTCGCAAACTTCGCGCCTTTAACGAACCGCCCTTCAGATAGGGTCAGGAACGAAAACTGAAGCAATTGATTATCCCTAAAATATAGCCAAGGAGGTACGGCCCATGCCGAAGAAACCCGAAAACACCGGACCGCTCGACAAGCTGTTAAATAAATTCCGCGCATTCGCCGACGGTTTGACGGGCGGCGCGCGTTCGGTTGCGCAATCCGCGTCGACAACAGCTAAATCTGCGGTCGATCAGGCGTCCACCGCAGCTGCGACGGCTGGATCCGTGATCAAGGAAAACCCCGGCAAAACTGCTGCTGTTGCAGGCGCAGTCATCGCAACTGCCGCAGCCGCCGTCGCTGGCAAAAAAGTGTATGACCGCAAAGTCGGCGGGACAAAGGCACCAGCGAAAAAGCCAGCTGCCAAAAAGCCCGTTGTTAAAAAAGCTGCGGTAACCAAGCCCGCCCCGAAAGCGGCTGCGAAACCGGCGGCAGCAAAGGCGGCTAAGCCAGCTGCAGCGGCAAAGCCTGCACCGAAAAAGGCGGCACCGGTTAAGACACCACCTAAGACTACAGCTTAATAAAAAACGAAATGGCCCCGCCTTTAAAAGCGGGGCCTATTTTTGTTACCAGCCCTTTTTCGCGCCCTTATTTTGCGCCTTGAGCCATTTCATGAGTGGGGCGAAATATTCCAGCATGGGCTTGCCCGACATTTCGCGCGTTCCCGTAAATGCCTGCAACGCATCTGGCCAAGGTTTTGATGCGCCCATTTCCAGCATTGCATTCAATCGCGTGCCCACTTCTTTATTTCCATAGAATGAGCAGCGATGGAGCGGGCCTTTCCAACCCGAAATATCGCAAGCTGCCTTGTAGAATTGGAACTGCAAAATCCGCGCGAGGAAGTAGCGGGTATATGGCGTGTTCCCGGGGATATGATATTTCGCACCGGCGTCAAAACGATCTGCCGCACGCTCCACGGGCGGTACAATGCCCTGATACTGCAAACGCAAGTCGGTCCAGCCCTTGTTGTAATTGGCTGGCGTGATGGAGCCATTGAAGACGCCCCAGCGCCATTTGTCGATCAGCAGTCCAAATGGCAGGAACGCGACCTTATCCATGGCTTGGCGCAGCAAAAGTCCATTGTCCTTGTCGGCTCCGGGAACTTTGCTGGCATCCAACAGGCCGATCTGCACCAGATAATTTGGCGTAATGGACAAAGCGACGGCATCACCGATCGCTTCATGGAACCCATCATTCGCGCCATTCAAATATAAATATGACTGCTTGTTATAAGCGCGCTGGTAATAATTATGCCCAAGCTCATGATGGATAGTCACGAAGTCATCGGATTTAACCTTGATGCACATCTTGATGCGCAGATCATCGACATTATCGATATCCCAGGCAGAGGCATGGCAGACAACTTCACGGTCGGCGGGCTTGATAAATTGCGCGCGATCCCAAAATGTCTTGGGCAGTGGGGCAAAGCCAAGCGACGAGAAAAAGCCTTCGCCGACCTTCACCATGTCTTTTTCCGCCTTGCCACGATTGGCGCTGAAATCGCCGGCTTCGGTTTGTTTATAACCCTTTGCAACCAGCAACGCACCAATATCATAACCGATATCGCCAGCGCCGGGAGGCGCGACGACATCATAAATATTGCCCCATTCCTGCGCCCACATATTGCCCAACAGATCGGCGCGAATGGGCCCTGTCTTGGATTGGACCGCATCGCCATATTTCTTGTTTAGCTGGGTGCGGACATAAGTGTGCAATTCGTCATAAAGCGGCTTAACCTCAAGCCACAATTTGTCCGTCAGCTTGGCAAAGTCATCGGCTGGCATATCATAGCCTGAACGCCACATCGCGCCGACGTCCGCATAGCCCAGTTCGGTCGCGCCTTGATTGGCGATTGCCACCATCCGGGCATAATCCTTGCCCATTGGCGCGCCGACATTGTCATGCCAGCTCACCCACATTTCTTTCAGCTCTTCGGGGTTGCGATTTGACCCCATCGCAGCCTCAATATCGGAACCGTTGATTTCCTTACCGTTAAGCGTGCCACGGCCCTTGCCATAAGCGGACTGTAGCTTGGTGGTGATCGTGGCAAGTTCGGCCGCTGCTCCCGCTTTAGTTGGCGCGGGCAACACGATTCCACCGCGCAGGATATCAAGCTTACGTTTGGTGTCATATGACAAGCCGGGAAGCGCCTGATACTTCGCTGCATCCAAAGCGTACCGGACCGATTTTTCGGTGCCTATCTCGCCATAGCGTGCCGCAAGTGCATCGGTGTCGTCCGTAATATGGGTTGAGTTGATCCATGCAACGCGCCCAGCCTCAATCGAAAAGTCAAACAGGTCCTTTTCCGCAGCGGCGACAAAGGCATCTGCCTCAGCCACAGTCGGCGCCGGTGACGCTGTAGCAGAATCCTGCGCCATGGCGACGGTTGGGAGGGAAAGTGAGGCAAATGCCAGTGCGGCGATCGATACTAGATTTTTCATGAAGGGTTCCCGGAAAACAATATGTTCCGATGGTGAAACTTTCATGTGGCGGCGTCAACCCGCGCGGCGCGTTGTTCGTCGAATGTATAATGCCATCAGCAGACCAAAAAACGTAACAAAGAATGCGATCGTTTTAACCGGCTGCGCAGTGGCTGCGGCCCCAGCCAATAGATCCCTGCCTTCAAGCATCATTATCTGCGCAAATTGGCATAATGTTTCGATGGCGTCAGCAGCGCCGCCGATAATGGCTGTCGCAACAATGACCCAACCAAGCCGTCGCAAAACGGGCTTTGGTGATTGGGAAAATAGCCGCCCACCGCAATAGGCCCCGAACGCATAAATCGCGATGTAGATCAGGTCGACGGCCATACCGAATCTCGCGAAATTCAATACTCCGGCTGCTTGCCAGCCCCGTTGAATAGCATCCACCCGCAAGGCAGTGCCTGCGGTTTGGTGGTCTCGCATTCCCAATGGCGAAATCTCGTTCGAGAATGCTGGATCCATGGCTATCATCAGCGCCAGCAGCAACAGACCACTCAACCAAAACCGCCAGAAGCTGCGTTCCAATTTGCTTTCAGTCATTGTGCTTCGATGCCAAAAGCATTTCCGCAGCATCGGCCTCAGCGCGGCTTATACGGTAAATGACATGCGGCACTGGCGGCACACCATTTATCGCTTCCGGCACATATTCTCCATCCAAGCGCGCGCCGATTTTCTCAATGGCGCGGCGCGAGCGCACATTTGTTGCACCAATATTGAACCGAACGCTGTCAAAAAATTGGAATGCGTGGAAAAGCATCAGCGCCTTCATCTCGCGGTTATAGGCTCCGCCCCAATATGCGCGCGCAAGAAAGCTCCAACCAATTTCAATCTCATTGCGATCAGGTACGTAATTTCCATATCGGCTGCCGCCGATGATGCTGTTGGTCGCGCGGTCGATCACCGCCAACGCTCCGCGTGATGCCATCGCGCCCGCGAAATATTCACGGAACACCGGTTCTTTATATCGATCCCATGCGGGGTGGACTTCCCACACCAACGGGTCAGACGCCACCGCAAACATCGCGTCCCAGTCACTTTCGGTCAATGGACGCAGCAACAGTTTTTCGCCAACCAATGTTGGTTGCAAATCGGCGTGGTCGGGCATCACCATGTCGTAGTCAACGCCGCGACAAACGCCTGACCAAGTTCAGGCTTCACGACTGCACTCATATGGTTGCCGGGTACTGTGAACAGCTTCCCGTGGCGAAGGCGCGCAGCAAGAGCGGCGGCAGACCCGTTATCATCATCTTGCTCGCCGCACACTATGCCCACCGGCAGCTCCCAGCTGGCAATCTCAGCTTCGCTGGTGTCGACAAACGTCTCCAATATATTGCGCAACGCCAATGGGTCGCCGCCCGTTGTCTTGAGAAATGCCTCGGCCATCCACGCTGCCGTCCCTTTTTCATGATGCCCCAAATTGTCAAAGACCTCACGAAAATGCGCGCCGCGATTTCCGGTTTGCGTAAGCCCTTGTAGACCCATTCCCGAAATGATTGCCTTCCCCGGCTGCGCGCCACGCGCCAACATCCGCGCCACGGTTCGCCCGCCCAATGAATAACCGCCAAGGTCATAATCTTCGATCCCCAAATGCGCGAGCAATTCGAATTGGTCATCGGCGAGGATATCGGCGCGGTAACAGCTTGGCGCATGCGGCTTACCGCTGAGGCCATGGGCACGCAGATCGGGCATGATGACGCGATATCCTGCATCAGCCAAAGCCCCTGCATGGCCATATTTGATCCAATTGGTATCGGCGTCAGACATAAACCCATGGATGAGCAATAAGGGCCGCCCCTGCCCCATCTCACGCCAGGCGATTTCAATGCCGTCGGTTGTTTCGAAACTGTTGGATTCAATCATAAGTCAGTTCGTTCTTCTGTTGCCAGTTGATCCCTATCGTTTGGCACGCGCCGTTTCATCCGGAAAGTGTTTTCCATATTTTGTGCGCGGTACGCAGAAATTATTGCACATAATAAGCATAGCTATTATGTGGACAGCATGAGCGATGATTTAGGCTTTCTATTGGGTGATGCGGCGCGTTTGCTGCGGCGTTCTTTTGATGAGCGTGCGCGCGCCGTTGGCGTTACACGGCCCCAATGGCGGGTGCTGGCACTGCTCAAACGTTTCGATGGAAGCGCGCAAGTTACCATGGCCGATATGCTTGACGTCGAACCGATCACGCTCGGAAGAATGGTGGATCGCCTTCAGGACGCCGGGCTCGTCGAACGCCGTGCGGACCCAAATGACCGCCGCACATGGCGGCTGCACTTAACGGCCGAAGGCGAACAAAAAATTGAAGCTCTGCGACCGACCGCACTTGCATTGTTTGATGATGCATTGGCCGGCTTGGACGCAACGCAACGCACAGAATTGGAAGCGATGTTGAACGTCATTCGTGCAAACTTAACCCGTAAACCGCTTGAGGTGTCGCATGGCTGAGGCTGATCCACAGATTGATGCGGGGACAACGACCAAGACAAAGTCGCGACGCTTTGGTCGACTGGCGTTGATGGCATCGGTCCCGTTGCTGCTCGTGGGTGGCGCGGCCGCCTATTACATTGCGAACGACCATTATGTGTCGACCGACAATGCCTATGTCCAGCAAGACAAGGTGTCCATTTCAGCCGAGGTTGGCGGGCGGATTATCGATGTGGCTGTCCATGAAAATGACGTGGTGAACGAAGGCGACCTGTTGTTCCGGATCGATCCAGAGCCGTATCGTATCGCCATAGAGCAAGCCGACGCGGCCATTGCCGCCGCGCAGGTTCGCGTTTCTGCGCTCGAGACCGAATTTCAAACCACCGGTGTCGACATCGACAGTGCGCGGGAAGATGTCGCTTTCTATGAGAAAGAGTATCAGCGGCAATCGTCACTGATGCAGGCTGGCTTTACCACGCGTGCAAGGTTGCAGGCCGCAGAACATGCTTTGTCCGATGCGCGCAGCCGCGTTGCTTCTGCTCAGGCTGATGCGACCAAGGCACGCGCCGCGCTTGCAACGGGATCAGCCGCGCCCGGCGTAAATCCAGCCATTAAGGCAGGCCAAGCACAACGCGATCAGGCGATGCTTAACCTCTCACGCACAGAAGTGCGCGCGCCTGTCTCCGGCATTGTCAGTCAGGCGGATCGTCTTCAACCGGGGCAAATGATGGTTCAAGGTTTGCCCGGTGTGACGATTGTCGCCAGCAACAAAAGCTGGATTGAAGCCAATTTCAAGGAGACCGATCTCGCGCATATGCGCGTTGGCCAACCTGCCGAAATCACATTTGACGCATATCCGGACCTAAAAGTCCGCGGCAAAGTATCAAGCATTGGCGCTGGCACAGGGTCAGAATTTTCGGTCCTTCCAGCGCAAAATGCCAATGGCAATTGGGTCAAGGTAACGCAGCGCGTCCCTGTACGGATATCGATTACCGACAAGCCGAAGCGTGCAATGATTGCAGGATTGTCGGCCCATGTCCGCATCGACACCAATAAGTAATCCGCTGGATCAGGCCGCCTATCCGGTCAAAAACAAGGCGCTGCTGACGCTTGCCGTCATGGGCGCGACGATTATCCAGATATTGGATTCGACGATTGCCAATGTCGCCATCCCGCACATGCAGACCAGCCTTGGCGCGACGATGGACACCATCACGTGGGTGTTAACAAGCTACATCGTCGCCAGCGCGGTGGCGATGCCCATCACGGGTTGGCTTGCCGACAGGATCGGCTCACGCAATCTGTTTCTGGGTGCGGTTGCCGGGTTCATTCTCGCATCTATGCTGTGCGGCATTGCGACAAGCCTAACCGAGATGGTGGCTTTCCGTATTTCCCAAGGTGTGTGCGCGGCTTTCATTGGCCCGCTTTCCCAAACGATCATGCTGGATATTAATAAACCGTCGGAGGCACCGCGCGCGATGTCCATCTGGGGCATGGGCATCATGATTGCGCCAATATTGGGCCCGATGATTGGCGGCTGGCTGACCGAGAATTACAATTGGCGCTGGGTGTTTTACATTAACCTGCCCATCGGCATTCCGACGCTGGCCCTATTGTGGTGGTTGCTGCCTTCGCGCCCCATCAATCGCCGCGAACTAGACCGTTTCGGTTTTGCAATGCTCGCGATAGGCCTAGCCACCTTGCAGTTGCTGTTGGATCGCGGTCAACAGGAAGATTGGTTGCAAAGTTGGGAAATTATCATCGAGTTGTTGGTCGTCGTGGCGGCGCTCTGGATGTTTACGATGCATCAATTAACAACCAATCGCCCGATGTTCGAACGGCTTTTGGTCACGGATCGGAATTTTTTCATCTCGCTGAATATGATGCTGCTGGTTGGCATGATGATGTTCGGTATCTTCGCGTTGTTGCCGCCAATGCTGCAGAATCTCTATGGCTATTCGGTATATGATACCGGCATATTGTTGGCACCCAGAGGTGTCGGCATCGTGTTCGCAATGTTCATCGCGGCGAAAATTGGCAGCAAGGTGGATCCGCGCATCGTTGTTTTTACCGGCTTTATAATGACCGCAGCATCGATGTGGGTCATGACGCGCTGGTCTTTGAATATGGACTGGCACTGGATTGTGTACACGGGCTTGTTTCAGGGTTTTGGTATGGGCCTTGTCTTCATTCCGCTTAATGGCGTCGCGTTTTCGACATTGCCGATGCGCCTACGGACAGATGGCTCCAGCCTGCTGTATCTCTTCCGCAGTCTGGGCGGCAGCTTTGGCATCTCCATCATGACGACCATGTTGGCGCGCAACATGCAGACGAGCCATGAAGATCTGGCATCGCACGTCACGTCTTCGTCTATGAGCGCAATTGACCCAGCAAGCGCCGACCGCCTTGGCGGGATCGGAGAGGCCGCATTGCAGATGATGAACCTTGAAATCAACCGGCAGGCCGCGATGATTGCCTATCTCGATGATTTCAAACTGATGATGATATTGCTGATCGTCATCAGCCCGCTGATTTTCTTTTTGAAGCCAGGTAAAGCCGCGCCAGGGCAGCAACCCGCTATGGCCGAGTGACGATAAGGCTTAGCGCGCAGCCAGTCCCTTTTGCTGCATTCGCCATACCGCCATGTCGATGCGGTCTTGGCCAAAAAAGGGCTCGCCGTCGAATACCAATGTCGGGACGCCCCAATGCCCCGATGCTTCGAGAGACGCTTGATTGGCTGCAATCTCGGCGTCGAGCGCATCGGCATCACTGAGAGCTTCAGCATCTAGCTCAGCAAGGTCCAGTCCAGCGCGTGTCGCTGCGCCAGCCAGATGGTCCCCTTCATGCCAGTTTTCGGCACCGCCCCAGATCAGGCGCGAGACCTCATCACAAAAGGCAAGGCTTTTGCCGCGTCGCGCCGCTGCCTGCCCCAAGCGCGTCAGGCGGTAGATATAGGGCTGCTCTTCGGCAATCTTGCGGGTGCGCACGTCCTGCACAATCGGGTCAGGCCGTGGCGGACCGAACGGAATGCCATGAAACTGCGCAACGCGGAACATATCGGTAAAGGTATAACGCAACCAGTTCGGGTGGCTGCGTTCGAAAAAGTCCGGTTCGCGGATCGCCAATGGGTACACCGGACGCAAGTTGATGGTCAGGTCATATTGTTCGGCAAGCGCGCGATAACGCCGCGTCGCCAGATAACTATAAGGGCTGCGAAACGACCAAAAAACATCGGCTTGCAGCCCCATATACTTATCCCTTTTTCAAATGCCGACGTCCAAGAAGTTCGGCGATTTGCACCGCATTCAGCGCTGCCCCCTTGCGCAAGTTATCGGAGACGCACCAGAACGCAAGACCATTCTCCACGGTGGGATCTTCGCGCACGCGGCTCACATAGGTCGCATCATCACCAGCAGCTTCAACAGGTGTGGTGTAGCCGCCATCTTCGCGCTTATCGATCAACATGATGCCAGGCGCTTCACGCAGGATATTCTGCGCGGTTTCTGCAGACATTTCGCGCTCATATTCGATATTGACCGCTTCACTGTGGCCGACGAATACAGGAACGCGCACGCAGGTGGCGGTCAGCTTGATTTTGGTATCGAGGATTTTCTTGACCTCGACCATCATCTTCCACTCTTCCTTGGTATAGCCGTCGTCGAGGAAGCTATCGATGTGCGGAATGACGTTGAAAGCGATCTGCTTTGTGAATTTTTTCGCGTCCGCGCTGTCACCGACAAAAATGTTGCGGCTCTGCTCGAACAATTCATCCATGCCCTCTTTGCCCGCGCCCGAAACGGACTGGTAGGTCGAGACAACGACGCGCGTGATCTTGGCATAATCGTGCAGCGGCTTCAGCGCGACGACGAGCTGGGCCGTCGAGCAGTTCGGGTTCGCAATGATATTCTTGCGCTTATAGATGTCGATCGCATCTGGGTTGACCTCAGGCACGATCAACGGGACATCTGGGTCCATGCGGAACAACGAGCTGTTATCGATGACTACACAGCCTGCAGCAGCCGCAATCGGCGCATATTTCTGGGTTGCTTCTGAACCAATGGCGAAAATCGCCATATCCCATCCCGACCAGTCGAAATTCTCGATATTCTGGACCTTCAGCATCTTATCGGTATCGCCATATTCAATTTCGATACCCTGGCTGCGCGATGACGCCAGCACAGCCACTTCATCGGCAGGGAATGCGCGCTCGGCCAGAATGTTGACGACTTCGCGGCCAACATTGCCTGTCGCGCCTGCAACTACGATACGATAACCCATGTTAACTTCCTTTTCGTGTTCCCCAGCGAAGGCTGGGGTCCAGCTATCGCTGGAGGACTATGCCGAAGTCTGGACCCCGGCCTGCGCCGGGGCACACACAATAAAAAAGGCCGGGCTCTTTGTGGGAGCCCGGCCTTTTGTGTTTGGTTAGAAACGCAACGCGGCTCCTGCCTTATTCGGCAGCCTCGGTGGTTTTAATAGGACGCGGGTCACGGCGTTCGGCAATACGTGCCTTCTTACCGGTCAAGCCACGCAGATAGTAAAGCTTCGCACGACGTACGACGCCCTTACGGACAACTTCAATGCTGTCGATATTTGGGCTGTACAGCGGGAATACGCGCTCAACACCTTCGCCGAACGACATTTTGCGTACGGTGAAGTTGGAGCCCATGCCCTTGTTCGAACGTGCGATGCATACACCTTCGTAATTCTGAATACGCGTGCGCTCACCTTCGATGACCTTCACGCCCACCTTGACGGTGTCACCTGCACGGAATGCAGGAATTTTTTTGTTTTCTGACAAAGCTGCAATAGCTTCGGCTTCGAGTGTTTGGATGAGGTTCATGCCCCATTTAATCCTTATTCTTTTGTCGCACGTTAGAGGCAGGCTGAACCCGGGCGTCTTTGTAACGCCCCCAAAGGTCCGGTCTGCGTAACCGAGTATCTTCCTCCGCCCTTTGTTTCCGCCAGGTGGCTATTTTCGCATGATCCCCCGATCGCAACACTTCAGGGATCATTCGCCCTTCCCAATCATTGGGTCGGGTATAGTGCGGATATTCGAGTAATCCTTGTTCAAAGGACTCCTCATCACCGCTGGAAGTCGCGCCCATTACGCCGGGAAGCAGCCGAATGCAAGCATCTAACAGCATCAAAGCGCCAATTTCGCCGCCCGAAAGGACGATGTCGCCCATTGAAACCTGTTCAATATGGGGTCGGGCATCAAAAATACGCTCGTCAAAGCCCTCAAAGCGACCACAAAGCACCGTAACGCCTGGGCCTGCAGCAAGTTCGCGAATGCGGCTTTGGGTAATCGTCTTGCCACGCGGCGTCATCGCCAAAACGGGTACATTTGGCTGCTGAGCAGACGCGTGATCGACCGCCGCGGCGAGTATATCCGCGCGCAGTACCATCCCTGCCCCGCCGCCAGCGGGCGTGTCGTCAACGGTCCGATGCTTGTCGGTCGCAAAGTCACGGATATGGATGGGCGAACATGACCATTTACCCTCTTCAAGCGCCCGGCCAGCCAATGATATCCCCAGAGGACCGGGAAACATTTCGGGATATAGCGTCAGGATCTGGGCAGCGAACGTCATATGACGAAGTCGGCATCGATGACGATGCGTCCGCCCGCTTGCGCGCCCCATACAGGCACAGCCTCGGCGGTCATTGGGACCATGAACTTTTTGCCCGGCTTACCATCAGCTGACGGCATCTGAATTTCCAGAACGTCGCTGGCGCCAAAATTTTCGACGGCTATGCAACTGCCAAGGTCGGTGCCATCGGTTGAAACGCAAGGAAGCCCGAGAAGGTCGCTATAATAATATTCGCCCTCGCCCAGTTCAGGCAAGGCATCGCGCGGCACGGTCAACAATGTGCTGCGCAGTTTTTCCGCCGCATTGCGGTCATTTATTTCGGCAAAGCGCGCAATTGCGCCGTCTTTTGTTGGGCGGAGGGACTTAACCGTCAACGCACCATCGTTAAAATTTTTGTAGCGTTTCAAGCTGTCCACATTTTCTGCGAACAGCTTGAGACGAACTTCACCCGTCACGCCATGCGCGCCAGAAACGGCGGCAAGCGTGACGGTTGAGTCAGCCAAGGCTTAACCCTCGGCCTTTTCTTCGGTTGCTTCTTCAGCTGCAGGTGCAGCTTCCTCAGCAGCAGGTGCTTCTTCAGCAGCAGCTTCAGCAGGCGCAGCTTCTTCAGCGGCAGGCGCTTCTTCAACCGCAGGTGCGGCTTCTTCAGCGGCTACTTCTTCAACAACTTCTGGCTCTGGCTCAGGTGCTGGAGCGGCTGCAGCTGCTGCTGCGGCTTCTTCGGCTTCTGCAAGCTTGGTTGCCTTGTCTTCAGCGCGATCCTTGGCCTTCTGGCCTGGCTCGCCCTTGTTGGGGTTGTTCTTAACCTTACGCTCTTTAACGCCAGCCGCGTCGAGGAAGCGTGCAACGCGGTCCGACGGCTGGGCACCAGCGGCAAGCCAATGCTTCGCACGCTCGGTGTCGAGGATCATACGCTCTGCGCTGTCCTTAGGAAGCTGTGGGTTGTAGCTGCCGATACGCTCAATGAACTTACCGTCGCGTGGTGCGCGGGCGTCGGCTACGACGATTTTATAATAAGGACGCTTTTTCGAACCGCCCCGTGACAAACGCATGGATAATGCCATAAAACTAACTCACCTTTCTGAAATATTCTTAAATTAAATGTGATACTTATTTCTTTTTACTAAGAAGTCTTGCGAGGTCTGGCGGCATTCCGCCGCCACCGCCCAGTCCGGGCAGACCGCCGAAACCGGGTGGCAAAGCGCCGGGGGGAAGCCCGTGCATTCCCTCCATAGCGCCACCCAAGTCGCCGCCGCCCATGCCACCTTTGCCGCCGCCGAACATGGCGGCGAGGCCTTTGAGACCGCCCATCTTGCGAATGCGCTTCATGGCGCTTGCCATTTCCTGGTGCATTTTAATGAGCTTGTTGACGTCCTGCACGGTCATACCCGAACCCTTGGCAATCCGGATTTTGCGCTTGGCGTTCAACAATTCAGGCTTTGCCCGCTCTTTTGGCGTCATGGAACCAATGATAGCGTCCATATGCACGAGCAATTTGTCGTTCATACCGCCGGCGTCCATCGCCTGCTTGGCCTTTTTCATGCCCGGGATCATACCCGCAAGCGCGCCGAGGCCGCCCATTTTGGACATTTGGCGGAACTGCATGCGCAGGTCTTCCATGTCGAACTGGCCCTTGGCCATTTTGGCCGCGAGCTTATCCGCGTCCTCTTTTTCGACCATTTCGGTCGCTCGCTCGACAAGGCCGACAACGTCGCCCATGCCCAATATGCGTCCGGCAACCCGGCTTGGGTTAAACGCCTCGATTGCGTCCAGCTTTTCACCGACGCCTGCAAATTTGATCGGCTTGCCAGTAATCGCGCGCATCGACAGCGCGGCACCACCGCGTGCATCACCGTCCATACGGGTCAGCACGATACCGGTTACATTAACGCGCTCACCGAAGCTTTTGGCGACATTTACGGCGTCTTGACCCGTGAGCGAGTCGACAACGAGCAGGATTTCCTGCGGAACGGAGACCTTTGCCACCGCCTGCATTTCGTCCATCAACTGCTGGTCAACATGCAAGCGGCCGGCAGTATCGAGGATCAGGACATCAAAGCCCTGCAACTTTGCAGCCTGCATGGCACGCTTTGCAATATCAACGGGCTGCTGCCCCTGCATAATGGGAAGCGTCGCAATTTCAGTCTGCGTACCAAGCGTCGCCAACTGCTCTTGTGCGGCAGGACGATTGACGTCCAACGAGGCCATCAGGACTTTCTTGCCCTGCTTGGCCTTCAGCATCTTTGCAATCTTGGCCGTCGTGGTTGTTTTACCCGAGCCCTGCAGGCCAACCATCATGATGATCGCAGGTGGCGCCACAGCGAGATCAAGGTCGCTTTGTTCAGCGCCGAGCATTTCGACAAGGGCGTCATTGACGATTTTGACGACTTGCTGGCCGGGCGTTACCGATTTCAGAACCTGCGCGCCAACGGCTTGCTCGGTAACCTTCTCAACGAAGTCACGAACGACGGGCAACGCAACGTCGGCTTCAAGCAAAGCCACACGGACTTCGCGCATCGCTTCACGCACGTCAACTTCGTTCAACGCACCGCGACCGCGCAGGCGATCAAACACCCCTCCTAACCGGTCGCTCAGCTTGTCAAACATCGACATTCCTTACCAACATGCCCCGTTCGAGGCATAAACGAACAAAAAGCCGGTGAGCGAATCTTCGCCGACCAGCTTGGAAACAACGGATTTCCAACAAATTATGAAAGACAATATGTTTGCCTTGAACGCGCCGATACCCGCCTTGGCTTCGCAAATCAAGTTTTTCCGTTGGTTGGAGCGGCCGTGACCTGTGCCCAATCACGGCGGCTCGATAAACAATAGGTTGGCCATATTCGGCATCAACGGTGGACTTGATGCCCCGCTGCCCCTAAATCGCCGCCATGGCGAACGGCGAATTTCACAAGATGCATGGGCTCGGCAATGACTTTGTCATCATCGACGCACGCGTCCAATCCATAGAAATGTCCCCTGCCCGTGCGCAAATGATCGCGGATCGCAAGTTTGGGATTGGCTGTGACCAGCTTATCCTGCTGCTTCCTTCCGAAATCGCGGACGTCCGCATGCGGATATTCAATCCCGACGGCAGTGAGGTTGAGGCATGTGGCAATGCGTCACGCTGTGTCGTTGCGCTGTTGAACCAAGACCTCAACATTGAAACCTTGGGCGGCATCATTTCAGGCAAGTTGTCAGGCAATGACGTCGAAGTGTCGATGGGCGACGCGACTTTCGGATGGCAGGACATACCGCTTGCTTTCCCCATGAACACTGACGCGATGCCAGTGGCTTGGGACAATCTGGCCGCGCCTGTGGCCGTCAATATGGGCAACCCACATGCTGTGTTTTTTGTCGATGATGTTCATGCCATCGACTTGAGCCAGCTGGGCCCAACAATCGAAAATGATTCCGTTTTCCCAGAGCGTGTGAACGTAAATGTCGCGTCGGTTGCCGGGAACGAAATCCAGCTAAATGTTTGGGAGCGTGGTGCCGGCTTGACCGGCGCTTGCGGAACCGGGGCCTGCGCCACGGCCGTTGCTGCGATCCGTCAGGGCAAGGCGACATCCCCCGTCACAGTCCACCAATCGGGCGGAACCCTGACCATCGACTGGAGCCCGGAACAGCCTGTCATCATGACCGGCAGCGCCACTTATGTGTTCAAAGGTCAGGCCGACTGGGATGCGTTTGGATGAACGCGCCGGTCAAAAAGCCTGAAGTCATTAGCATGGGTTGCCGCCTCAACTTGGCGGAGAGCAACGCACTGGCGGAACAACTCGCGGGCCGCGATGACATTGTCATCATAAACAGCTGCGCGGTGACCAATGAGTCTGTGCGGCAAACACGGCAAGCCATCCGTCAGGCGCACCGGCGTCGCCCGGACGCGTCTGTGTGGGTCACCGGCTGTGCTGCGCAGGTGGAGCCCGAAACATTTCGGGCCATGCCAGAGGTCGCGGGCGTTTTTGGCAACCATGAAAAGCAAGACGCGACCTTGTTACGCGATTTGATGGACCGTCCCGACCGGCCGGTCATTGTCTCGGACATCATGACCATCGCGCAAACCGCGCCGCATCTGGTTACCGCCTATTCCGGCAAAACCCGCGCTTTTGTCGAAGTTCAAAATGGTTGCGATCACCGCTGCACATTTTGCATCATCCCCTATGGCCGCGGCAACAGCCGATCCGTGCCTGCTGGCAGTGTCATTGAACATATTCAAAAGCTCGTCGACACCGGCTTTAAAGAGGTCGTTCTGACCGGTGTTGATGTGACCAGCTATGGCCATGATCTTCCCGGCAGCCCCCATTTAGGATCACTGGTCGAACGGATATTGAAACTCGTTCCCGACCTTGCGCGCCTTCGGCTGTCGTCGATTGATGGTGTCGAGATTGACGATCGGCTGTTCGATTTGCTCACGGGCGAGGCGCGCGTGATGCCGCATGTTCATCTGTCGTTACAGGCAGGCGACAATATGATCCTGAAGCGCATGAAACGACGCCATAGCCGCGAGCTCGCGATCGATCTGGTTGCGCGGCTTAAAGCAAAGCGACCAGAGATCGCCATTGGCGCAGATATTATTGCAGGCTTCCCGACCGAAGACGATGCGATGTTCGCCAACAGCATTGACCTCGTTGCACAATGCGGGATCGTGCATGGGCATATATTCCCATATTCGCCCAAGAAGGGCACTCCAGCCGCGCGTATGCCGCAACTGCCCCATCCGGTTATAAAAGCGCGTGCCAAGGCGTTACGCGAAGCCGTAGCCGCAGAAAAATCCCGCTGGTTGGATGAGCTTTTAGGGTCAATACAGAATGTCGCGGTCGAAAATGGCGGCAGGGGTGGCCATGCGGAAAATTTCGCGTATCTGCAGCTCGATCAAGTCATGGCCGAAGGCAGCATTGTTGCCGCGCGGGTTTTGCGGTCAACAGACGGTATATTGCAGGCAGAGGTTTTAGAATGAGCGAGAATGCTGGGTGGAAAGACCGACTGTTTGGCGGCCTGAAGAAAACATCAGGAAAGCTGACGGAGAATATCGCCGGACTTGTCACTAAGGCGAAGCTGGAAGCGCGCGACCTCGACGAAATTGAAGATGCGTTGATTGCGTCAGACCTTGGCCCAGCCATGGCAGCGCAAATCCGCGACAAGATTGCTGCTGGACGATTTGATAAAGGTATTGATGCAGAGGGCATTCGGCAGATTGTCGAGGACGAAGTGGCGGCCGTGCTGGCACCGGTAGCATCCCCGCTCGAAATTGACGCCTTCCCGCGTCCCCAGGTCATATTGGTGATTGGCGTCAATGGCTCCGGCAAGACGACGACGATTGCAAAGCTGGCCAACCTGTTTCTTGAACAGGACTATGGCGTCATGCTGGCCGCAGGCGATACGTTCCGTGCGGCTGCCATTGGTCAGTTGAAAGTTTGGGCGGAACGCCTTGGCGTACCGATTGTGACTGGCCCCGAAGGCGGCGACGCTGCCGGTGTCGTGTTTGACGCGGTGAAAAAGGCAACAGCAGAAGGCATCGACGTGCTGATCGTCGACACCGCGGGACGGCTTCAGAACAAACGCGAGCTCATGGATGAATTGGCGAAAATCCGCCGGGTGCTTGGGCGCCTAAATCCCGCGGCTCCGCACAATGTGGTGTTGGTTTTGGACGCAACGACCGGGCAGAATGCCCTATCGCAAATCGAAACTTTTAAAGAAGTCGCCGACGTAACGGGACTTGTGATGACGAAACTGGACGGCAGCGCGCGCGGCGGGATCTTGGTCGCGGCGGCCAAGCAATTCGGCCTACCCATTCACGCCATTGGCGTCGGCGAGACCATCGATGACCTGCGCCCCTTCAACGCGCAAGATGTTGCCCGTGCCATCAGCGGCGGCTCTCTGTGAACGACGCCGCAACGCCCAAAAAGCCGTCGGGCACCTTAAACTTCATTCTCGATTTTGGACCGCTGCTGCTGTTTTTTGTGGCGTCAAAATTTGGCAGTTCGGACACTGACCCAAAGCAAGGCGCGATTGTCGGGACCGCAGCATTCATGGCCGCGATCCTTGTTGCGGTCATTGTCTCCAAGGTGAAACTGGGTAAAATTTCACCGATGCTGAAGCTCACTGCCGCTTTAGGCGTGTTTTTCGGCGCACTGACGATCTGGTTTCATGACGAACGCTTCATCCAGATTAAGCCGACGATCATTTATGCCTTTTTTGCTCTTCTGTTGCTTGGCGGATGGTTCCGCGGCAAGGCCATGCTTAAGTATGTTTTGGAGCATGCCTATCAAGGTCTCGACGAAACCGGCTGGTTAAAGCTGTCGCTTAGCTGGGGCGTGTTTTTCCTTGTGCTAGCCGGACTGAACGAGATTTTTCGGCAGCCCGAATGGTTCTCATTCGATACCTGGCTATCCATCAAGGTGTGGGGGGTCACGGCCTGCACGTTCCTGTTCGCGTTTGCCAATATCCCAATGCTGATGCGGCATGGGCTGAAGCTGGGCGATGATAGCGAGACACCGCCCAACGCGTAAAATCAGGACTGGTCAGCGCGTGAGAGGCCTTGTCCATCAAGATTTTCGGCTACAAATTCCCAATTAATCGCATTGGCGAGTAACGCGTCGACATAATCAGGGCGGGCATTGCGATAGTCGATATAATAAGCATGTTCCCACACATCGATTGTGAGCAACGGCTTCATATCATATACCAAGGGTGTGTCGGCATCGTGCAACGACGTGATCTTCAATGTGCCGCCTTCGACAACAAGCCACGCCCAACCGCTTCCAAAGTGCGCGACAGCTTCTTCTTTGAACTTCGCCAGCAGATTTTCGACACTGCCGAAGCTTTCATCGATCATCGTCTTTAACTGGCCGCCAGGCACCTGTTTTTCAGGTGTCAGACACTGCCAATAAAAACTGTGGTTCCAAATTTGCGCGGCATTGTTGAACAGTTGTGTGTCGCCCTTCGCCTTGGCAGCCGTGATAACTTTGCTCAATGGCGCACCTGATAAGGCCGCATCGTAGGCGACCAAGACATTGGTTTTATCGACATACGCCTTGTGATGCTTGCCATGGTGAAAGTCGAACGTTTCCGCAGAAATGAGGCCGCCGAAGGAAATTTCGTCGTAAGGAAGTTCCGGGAGAATGAAGGGCATGTTGCATGTTTCCTTTTGAGAAGTCCGCAACGCAAACCAACGGGCGCAGCGCCCGTTCCGTCGGGCACACGCAAATTACGCAGAAATTATGTGACAAAAGCGGCCCACAAAGATAGGCAGGAACGCATCAGGGGCAAAATCACCTGAATGCCTACAGGAGGAAAAAATGGCGAAATTTTTTGGAAATCTACATCTGGTGCTGGTCGCCGGTCTTGTGCTGTCATTGGCACTTATGTTCGGTTTGCACGGCGACGGATTGACGGCGCAGTCTGTCACACGTTGGCTGCATACATTCTTCGGGATCGTCTGGATTGGGCTGTTGTACTATTTCAACTTCGTTCAAATTCCGACCATGCCGAAAATTCCCGCAGAGCTTAAGCCAGCGGTGTCGAAGCATATCGCACCATCTGCGCTGTTTTTCTTCCGCTGGGCCGCGGCGTTGACCGTTTTGCTGGGACTGATCATTGCGGTTCAGTCCGGTTACGCCCATCAGGCATTCACGCTGCAGGATCCTTACCAACTGATCGGTGTTGGCATGTGGCTTGCGGTTATCATGGCATTCAACGTTTGGTTCATCATCTGGCCTAACCAGAAGAAAGCCCTTGGCATTGTTGAAGCCGATGATGCGACAAAGGCAAAGGCAGCAACGACAGCGATGATGACATCGCGTTTGAACACATTGCTGTCGATCCCAATGCTCTATACGATGGTCAGCTTTAACGGCGGCTAATCGTTACGTTCTTCGTAAAGTTAAAAGGGGTGGCCGATGCCGCCCCTTTTTTTATCCCAAAAGATCATGCTTCTTAAGCGTATGGCGTAACTGATCGTAGCTCAGGTTCAGCGCTTTGGCCGTTTGCCGCTGATTATACCGACACTTCGCCAATGCCTGCTCAAGGACCGCCTTTTCATATTTTTCGGTCGCTTCTCTAAAATCGGTAACATCAATCGCCTGACTTAAGTCATTGCCGAGCCGTGGTTCGGCACTAGCGGCCTGATTATCTGACTGCACCTGCGCAGGCGATGACGCAGCTACTCCGCCGCGCCATGGGCTATCGAAAGGATCAAACTGGATATAATCGACCGGCTGTGCGGGGTCAGCCCAGCGATAAACGGCACGTTCGACCACGTTGCGCAATTCGCGCACATTGCCCGGCCACAAATGGTTTTCAAGCGCACGGGTCGCAACTTCGCCGAAACCAGGCCACCCTGCCCAACCCAGTTCGGCCGCCATCCGACGCCCATAATATTCAGATAGAACCTCAACATCGCCCTCGCGAACGCGCAATGGCGGCAAGGTGATCACCTCAAAGCACAGCCGGTCGAGCAAGTCCGCACGAAAGCGCCCCTTATCCACCATGTTGGGTAGATGCTCGTTGGTGGCGGCGACAATGCGGACATCGACACGCATAGGGCGCGATGAACCAATACGCGTGACCTCACCATATTCGACCGCGCGCAATAATCGTTCCTGCGCGCCCATGCTCAACGTGCCCAGTTCGTCGAGGAACAGCGTGCCGCCGTCGGCTTCTTCAAACCGCCCCTCGCGGGCACGGGTGGCTCCGGTGAAGGCGCCAGCTTCATGACCGAACAGTTCGGCCTCAATCAAACTTTCAGGCAACGCCGCGCAGTTGATCGTGACCAAAGGCCCATCCCAACGGGAACTCAGGCGATGCAGGCGTTCAGCGATCAGTTCTTTCCCGGTTCCGCGTTCGCCCACAACCAGCACTGGCCGATTAAGCGGTGCGGCGCGGCTTGCGCGCTCGACGGCATCAAGAAAAGCGGACGATTGTCCAATGAATTGATGACTATCGCGTTCCATTTTCAAAGATTGGCATATTTCACCATAGTGTGGCAATAATTACCAGCGCCCGAATGTCACATTTTTTCACAAATGGCGGAAATCCGACAATTTTTCAAATTGGCACGCTCCCTGCACTACGTCTTGCAAGCCGGCATATCACCGGCATTCAAAAGGGAAGACATAAGATGCGTAACGATATCGAAACCAGCGACAAGGTAAAGGCAAGCGAAAGCCGTCTATGGCTGGCAGTCGCCCTGTCCGTGTCCATGATCTTCACCAGTTACGCCGTTTCGGTTCTCAACCATTATGACGATATTGACATGAACGTCCCAAATTACACCCACCGGCCAATCGTTGTCAGCTATCTTGCCTGACGACGATAGCCCGCGACCGGAGTACCCCCGGCTCCCCCTACCTCCTAAAGGTACCCGGTCGCCCCCTTTTTTCAGTACGCCAATAAACAGTTTTAACCGGAGTTACCCAATGGGCATATTTTCACGAACCCGCGATATCATCGCCGCCAACGTCACGGACTTGCTCGACAAGTCGCAGGACCCGGCGAAGATGATCCGTATGATCATTCTGGAGATGGAAGAAACGCTGGTTGAAGTCCGCGCTTCCGCAGCCCGGACGATTGCTGACCAGAAAGAACTGCGCCGGCACATCGACAAGCTGAACACGCTTGAAGCTGACTGGACCGACAAGGCCCATCTCGCACTGTCAAAAGATCGCGAAGACCTTGCCAAGGCTGCCTTGGTCGAAAAGCGCAAAGCGACCGATATGAAGGACCAGCTGACGGCGGAAGTCGACGTTCTCAACGATGCGTTGAAAGCTTCGGAGCAGGATATTCACAAGCTGCAGAAAAAGCTCGCCGACGCCCGTAGCCGTCAGAACGCGCTGATGACGCGTCTGGAAAGCGCCGAAAATCAGGTCAAGCTGCGCACAATGTATAATGGCGACAAGGTACGCGAGGCATTCTCACGCTTTGATGTGCTCGAACGCCGCGTGGATGAAGCGCAGGGCTATGCGGACTCGCTGTCCATCGGTTCAGACGCCCCACGCAGTCTAGGCGACGAAATCGCAGCGCTTGAATCCTTCGACGTTGTCGACGCCGAGCTGGAAGCGATGAAAAAAGCCATGAAACAAGACGCACAGAAGGAAGGTTGAACCGATGGAAGATACTGTCGTCCCCATTTTCGTTTGCGGCATACTGTTTATTGGCTTGCCTTGGATCATCCTGCATTATGTCACCCGTTGGAAAACCGCGGCAACTCTGACCAATGACGACGAGCGGATGCTGGGTGACATGAACGAACTTGCCCGTCGTCTCGAAGATCGCCT
>JBEDET010000021.1:0-32201 GCA_041175505.1 Pseudomonadota bacterium | reverse complement strand
CTTCAGCGGCTTTGGGATTGTCCCACAGGGTCGGGTCTTCGACCTTTGCGTTCAACTCATCAAGGCGGCGCAATGCGCGGTCCCAATCAAGCGACATCTTGACCAGGTTAAGGGCAGCATCAATGCGGGCAACATAGCCTTCTGCGTCGGCGCGCATGGGGAAACTCCAAGGGAATGAAAAATGTCAGGCGCGGCCTTTAACCGAAACGCCCGCGAAGTCAAAGCCAGCTAATTGCGCGAACGTTCTTCGGCTTACCAAATTGGCGCCCAAATTTAGGACGACACGCCCTAAATCAGGCGAATGTTTAGTATATTCCGCCTTCTTGCTGAATAAACTCCTGATCGCGTTTTGTCCCGACGCTGGTGCTCGCCGATGTCGACGATCGCGTTGTGCTATTGGACTGCGCCTCGGATGTTTCCTTGGGCTTGTCTTCGCGGGCCGCTAGCTCCTCTTGGCGAATGGAGCGCTTCGGTTCGGTCTCGGCCTTGAATGCTTCCCAAATCACCGCGCTCATGGGGTCTCTGCCCGGCCAAGCGCCATAGACGCGCTTGCCGCTCTTTCGGTCGATGCGCACCAGCCGGGTTCCCGCGGGCGCGATAAACGGTGTCTTTGGCATGCCGGCCATCGCGGACCGCGCGAATTGTTTGAAGATGGGGGCCGCAAGTGAGCTACCCTGTGCATAGCCACCCATATTTCGCGGCTGATCAAAGCCCAAATAGAGCCCCGCGACAAGATGTGGCGATCCGCCAATAAACCACACGTTGGTGGGGCCAGTTGTCGTGCCGGTCTTGCCAAATAACGGGCGATCCAGTTCGCGCAATGTGACCGCCGTGCCGCGTTCAATGACGCCTTCAAGCATGTGGACGACTTGATATGCGGTAATGGGGTCCATGACCTGTTTACCCGCGGCCGCAAAGCGCGGCATTGGCTTGCCATTCCAATCCTTGGCAAGGCAGCCCTTGCAAGGCTTCCACTTGGCAGGAAAAATGACTTTGCCTTTGCGGTTCTGGGCAAAATCAATGAGTGTAGGCTTCAATTCGCGGCCGTGATTGACCAGCATCGAATAGGCATTGACCATCTTCAGCACGGTGGTGTCACCCGCGCCCAAGGCATAAGAGAGATATTCTGGATAATCGCCGATGCCGAAATCACGGAAGGTGTCGGTCACATTGTCCATACCCGATTCCGCCGCCGCACGCACCGTCATCAGGTTGCGCGATTGCTCCAACCCCCAACGCATCGTTTGCGGCCCTGCGCCATTACCGGTGAAGTTGCGGAAGCATTTTTGGCCGAGCGATGCCCCTTGCCACACGCAATATGGCCCATCGACGATGATGGATGTCGGCGTCATGCCATTATCAAGCGCCGTCGCATAGACGAATGGCTTGATCGTAGAGCCTGGCTGACGTTGCGCCTGCGTTGCGCGGTTGAAGCTGGAGATGCGATTATCGAAGCCGCCTTGAATCGCCAAAACGCGGCCATTCATTGGGTTTTGCACCACCATGCCGCCGCCGACTTCTGGAACACTTCGCACGGCGTAGCTATTCGTTCCATTGGGGGCGACAGCGATAACATCGCCGGCTTTCATCGCGGACGGCGCGCCGTCTAACTGCGCAATGCTGCCATCGGCAAAGCCGACTTTGCCTTTGCCCAAAGCAACGCCAGCCCGCCATTGGGCGTAATCAATGGCAATATTGGTCGCTGCAAATCGTGACGCCCATTTGTCGTCCGACACGTCAATCGTGCCCATATTGGCTTTCCACGCTTTACCGGCGTTATAGCGTAGCAAACCGTCGCGCAGCGCTTGGGTCGCAAGTATCTGGTAATCGGCGTTCATCGATGAGCGCACCCACAGGCCGCCTGAATAGACGCTATAGGGTCCGTCGGCATCGGTTTCACCAAAGCGCTCAATAAGCTGGCGGCGAACCTCTTCAGCGAAATATCCGCCGACATTTTTATATCCGGTACCGCGCTGGGCAACAAGGCCAAGCGGCTGGGCACGGGCGGCCACGAGTTGCGCGTCGGTGATCCATTCATTCTTGCGCATTTCGCCCAGCACCCAGTTGCGACGGGCAATGGCAAGCTGTGCGTTCTTTGCGCGACCATAACGTTCTGGCGCCTTGGGCAAGATGGCAAGGAATGCCATTTCATGCAGTTGAAGCTGGTCCACGCTTTTGGCGAAATAGGCCTGCGCTGCGGCTTCCACGCCGAACGCCTGCCGACCGAGCGCAATTTCATTAAGGTACAGCGACAGGATCTGCGGCTTGGTCAGCGCGCTTTCAATGCGCTTGGCCAAAATCGCCTCTTTGACCTTGCGGGTGTAACTATACTCGTTCGTCAGCAACAGGTTTTTGGCGACCTGCTGCGTTATGGTCGACGCACCGCGCGAGCGTTTGCTGCTGAAAATATTGTCAAAAATCGCCGAAACGATACCGGGATAATCAATACCGCCATGGCTGAAGAATGTTTTATCTTCCGCAGCCAGATAGGCCCGGACCAGTAATTTGGGGAAGTCGGCATATTCCAGCTGAACGCGCCGTTCGCGGGCGTAGCTGTGAAATGGCTCTCCGTTAACGTCGCGCACCACCGTTGGCAGCGGCGATTCATATTCGATCAACGCCTCTGCATCGGGAAGATTGCGGGCAAAAAGCACCCAAAAGAGCATGAGAAACAGGACAAACGCGCCAACCGCGTAGGTCGCGCGCCGAAAACGTTTACTTTGCCACCAGACCTGCCACTGGCCGATAAATCCTTCGGCTTCGCGTTTCAGCCGGTAGCTAATCGCAGTTGGCTCTTCAGAGGTCGGAGACGAGTTATCCATTACCGGCCCTCTCTAGCCGATTTGCCGGACAGGTCCAGAATCTTGTTCTGTAAGTTGGCGCGATTTTTATCGCACCGGCTGGTTATCGGGTCACGACCCTGCGTGCAAAGTGGATCTGAATGGCATTTGCCAATGCCCGCGCGACTTTTTGACGTCCGGTTGATGAGGCCAAAAAGCTGACATCGGATGCATTGCTCAGATAACCTGTTTCGAACAATACCGACGGCGTATCTGGCGCATTGAGTACAATAAACGACGCAAAGCGGTGCGAATTTCCACGGATGCGCATGTTCGGCGTTGCCTCACGCAGCAACAGCTTTGCGAAATCAGCAGACACATTCATGGTTTCGCGCTGCGTCAGATCAATAAGGATTGACGATACATTGGCATCAGCACCGCCCAGATTAACGCCGTTAATGATGTTCGCCTTGTTTTCACGCGCAGCAAGCCGTTGCGCCTCGCGATCGGACGCAATTTCGGAAAGCGTATACACCGTGCCGCCGCTGGCTTGCGGATTGTCGGCGCTGTCCGCGTGAATAGAAATGAACAGATCGGCTTTCAGTTTGCGTGCGATCTGATACCTGTCCTGCAGTACGATAAATTTATCGCTCTCCCGCGTTAACGCAACGCGGACACGGCCGCTTTTGAGCATTTCATCACGCACCGCCTTGGCAATGGCCAATGTCACCTCTTTTTCACGTTGCCCGCCATGTGGACTAATCGCGCCCGGGTCATGCCCGCCATGCCCCGCGTCAATGACGACAAGTGGTAGGCTTGCATCCGCAGGGCCGCTTATCTTCGGCCGGCCTTTGCCAATATTCGAGCGAATGGGCGCGGTAACTTCGTAGCGCCGCTGCGGCGGTTCAGACCGAAATGCCAGTGATGGCGCGATTTGGGTGGCCCGCGGTCCTAATGCCCCCTGCACCGAAACGTGCTGAATGGCGCCGCCAATCGCGGGGGACGCGAAAACCGGCAAGGTGGCAAAAAGCGCAGCAGCGCGCATATAGCGCTTAGGGTTTCTAGCCCTTGCCCTCGTCCAGAAAATTTTTTCGCCCACGCCCCGGCTCCGCCTACCTGATGAATGGATAGTACGGCGTGGGCAGGTAAAGGCTGGTGTCCAGACGAGGTTAATGGCGCATTAAGGCTAAAAACCGGTTTTTCGGTCCATAATAGAAAGCTATTTCGCGCGATGCCCTTGCCGACAACCTGCAGGAGTGCTAGCGAATAGCTACAGGGAATTTCATCTGACCTTCCCGCCAATCCGCCTTCGGTTCTTTTCCGCTCGGCACATTAACAGGTTGACGCTGCATGAGGCATGATATTTCCACCAACGCCGCCCGCAATGGGACTGGCGCATGGGCTGGAAATCAAGCGCGCGCGATACACGCCCGCCATGCACAAGCAGCAGACGCAATTCTTTCATTCCCACCATATCGCTTTGCCGACAGGAGCGCTTCGCGTCCCGTCTGGCATTGCATCAACAATAAAGCGAGCGGCCTTTGGCTGACAACCGGGCGCCATGCTCGCTGGAGTAATATCAATGACAACGCGTATGCTAATCGATGCGCGGCACCGGGAGGAAACCCGGGTCGCAGTCGTCACAGGAAACCAGATTGAGGAATTTGATTTTGAATCGGCCGAGCACAAGCAGCTCAAAGGCAATATCTACCTCGCAAAAGTAACAAGAGTTGAACCTTCGCTTCAGGCGGCGTTCGTAGACTATGGTGGCAATCGCCATGGCTTTTTGGCGTTCGCCGAAATCCACCCCGATTATTACCAAATTCCGCGCGAAGACCGCGAGCGTTTGTTGGCTGAAGAAGCCGAAGCCGCCGCTGAAGAAGCTGCGCTGCGTGAGCAGGAAGAGGAAGAAAGCGACGAGCCTTCGGACATCATGCAGGGTTCTGCAGAACGCGAAGACGACGTTACTGACCTGATTGAAGTCGACAGCGACGACAGCGTCGACACCATCGACATGACCGAGGGCGAAGAGCCCGACCTTGGCAGCAATGGCGACGATGCGTCGGACGAAGGCGAAGGCGAGCGCGGCGAAAACGGCCGTAACAACCGCCGTCGTCGTGGCCGTGGTGGTCGCAATGGCGAAACCCGCGCACCAAAGGCCAGCGACGAAGTCCGTGCAAAGCGCATGAACCTGCGTCGTCGTTACAAAATTCAGGACGTCATTCACCGTCGTCAGGTTTTACTGGTGCAGGTTGTGAAGGAAGAGCGCGGCAATAAGGGCGCCGCTCTGACGACCTATCTCAGCCTTGCCGGTCGTTATTGCGTTTTGATGCCAAATACGTCGCATGGCGGCGGCATCAGCCGTAAAATCCACAGCGCGGCGGACCGTAAGCGTTTGAAGTCGATTATTTCGGACCTGACTTTGCCATCCACCATGGGTTGCATCATCCGCACCGCTGGCCTTGCGCGCACGAAGCCTGAAATCAAGCGCGACTTTGATTATCTTGCCCGCCTTTGGGACGAAATCCGTGAGCGTACGCTTCGTGGTGCAGCACCGATGCTGATCCACACCGACAGCGACCTCATCAAGCGTGCCATCCGTGATATCTATAACAAGGACATTGACGAGGTATTCGTCGAGGGGCCTGACGGATATAAAGCCGCCAAGGACTTTATGAAGCTGCTGATGCCAAGCCACGCAAAACGCGTGCAGCATTATGCAGATCCGGTTCCGCTGTTCCAGCGTTACCATGTCGAAGATCAGCTGAACGCAATGTATCAGCCCATCGTCCAGTTGAAGTCGGGTGGCTATATCGTCATCAACCCGACCGAAGCTTTGGTTTCGATCGACATCAACTCAGGCCGTTCGACCAAAGAACATGGCATTGAGCAAACCGCGCTTTCCACCAACTTGGAAGCAGCGCGCGAGATCGCCCGTCAATTGCGCCTGCGCGACATGGCTGGCCTTGTCGTCATCGACTTTATCGACATGGAGCATCATTCGAACGCCCGCAAAGTCGAGCGGGCGATGAAGGAAGCTTTGAAACACGACCGTGCCCGTATTCAGGTCGGCCGTATTTCAAGCTTTGGCTTGATGGAAATGAGCCGTCAGCGTTTGCGCACCGGCGTGCTCGAAGCGTCCACCCGCGAATGTCCGCATTGCGAAGGCACTGGCCTTGTTCGCACGGCATCATCGGCTGCGTTGTCCGCCCTGCGTCTCATCGAAGATGAAGCGGCAAAGGGCCATGGCAGCCAGATCGTTCTGCAGGCGAGCCAAGAAGCCACAATCTACTGCCTCAACAACAAGCGTGCCGAACTGGCCGCGATTGAAGAGCGCTATCACGTCCGCGTGCTGATTGTGCCCAATGGCGAAACCGAAGGCGCGAAGCTTGCCGTATCAAGCTCCGGGCCACGTCCAGAGCGGCCTGCCGCATTGCCGCCGATTATCGACATCGAAGAAGATGATATCGACGACGAAATCGACGATTTCGACGACGAAGTCGAAGCCGAAGAAGCTGAACGCGAACCACGCCGTGCGCGTGAAGAGCGTCCGCGCGAAGAAGGCGAAGGTGGTGAAGGCCGCAAGCGTAAACGTCGTCGTGGACGTCGTGGTGGCAAGGGCCGTGATCGCGATGGCCGTCCGGAAGGCGAAGATGCTGTTGCAGGTGAAAACAACGCTGCAGATCGTCCAGAAGGCGAAAGCAACGCTGAAACAGTCCAGACTGACGGCGATGTCGAAGGCGAAGCCAAGCCAAGGGCCCGTCGTGGTCGCCGTGGCGGCAGAGGCCGTGATCGCGACCGTGAAACGGGTGCAGGTGAAACAACAACCGAAGCGCCAGCATTAGCCGAAGCGGAAGTTGCGGAAGCGGCTGTTGAAGCACCCGCAAAGCCAAAGCGTGCAAGCCGGGCAAAGCCAAAGCCTGAAAAGGTCGTTGCAGAAGCAGACGCACCGGAAGCGAAAGCCACTGAGGCAGTAAGCGTTGCAGAAGAAGCACCTGTTGCCAAAGCAAAGGCACCCGCAAAGCCACGCAGCCGTGCAAAAGCACCGGTAGCTGAAGCTGAAGCGGTAGCTGACGAAACGGCGGAGGCTCCGACGGCCAAAGCTAAGGCGCCGCGTAAGAAAGCCGCTGCCAAAGATGTTGCACAGGATGTAACATCAACGACCGAAGCTGGCGGGGCCGACGATGGCCCGCCACGTTCAGGTTGGTGGCAACGCACGTTCGGTTAAGCCCGATTTACTGTTTACACATAGCCCCGCTGGTCAGTGACCGGCGGGGTTTTGTTTTGCCCAACTTCTTCATTGCGCGTTCATCCAGTTCGCGCCATTCACTGCATATGAACAATTCTGCAATTCGTGCCCTGCGAACAGCATTGGTGCTGTTTCTTGCCATATGGATATCGGTGCGCCCGGTTATGGCGCAGTCCGTTTTGCGCGATGCCGAAACCGAAGCCTTTTTCAAAGAAATTTCGGCGCCGTTGATTACCGCGGCCGGCCTTGACCCGAACAATGTCGACATCATCCTGATCAATGACAAATCCGTCAACGCATTCGTCGCTGGCGGGCAAGCGGTCTATCTGCACAGTGGGTTGATTGATGCTGCAACCTCCGCAAACGAAGTGCAGGGTGTCATTGCGCACGAACTTGGGCATGTCGTGGGCGGCCATGCCGTGCGCTTCGACGAAGGCGCCTCGGTTGCGAGCGGCATCAGCATTGCCAGCCTCATATTGGCCGCGGCGGCCATGGCGGCTGGCGCGGGTGAAGCTGGCATGGGTATATTATCCGCGGGCCAACAAGCCGCGATGGGCAAGTTCCTTGCCTACAGCCGTGGGCAAGAAGGCACAGCGGATGCGTCTGGCGCGCAATATCTTTCCACCGCAGGCATTTCGGGCCGGGGCTCCATCAGCTTCTTCAAAAAGCTGCAGAATTTCGAATTCCGCCTCGGCATCCCGCAAGAGGATAGCTACGGCCGCACCCACCCCTTGTCGGGTGAGCGTATTTCGGTGCTGCAGGACAAATATTCCGCCGATCCGGCTTGGGATGCGCCGCTAAATCCGAAGTGGGAGAATGATTTCAAACGGATAAAGGCAAAGCTGACAGGTTATCTCTCTGACCCGACGGCGACGATGCGCGATTATCCCGAAAACGACCAAAGCGTTCCTGCCCGTTATGCCCGTGCCTATGCGTGGCATAAGTCAGCCTATCCGCAAAAGGCGTTGAATGAATCGTCGTCCCTCGTCGCATCGGCCCCCGAAGATCCCTATTTCCTTGAATTGCATGGGCAAATATTGCTGGAATCCGGGCGGCCAGCCGACGCGATTATACCGTTACGCAAAGCGGTAAGCCTGACGGGTAATCAGCCGCTGATCGCCGCCATATTCGGGCATGCGTTGATTGCCACCGAGGACAAGACAAAACTCGATGAGGCCGCTCAGGTGCTGAAGGCCGCGGTCACAAAGGATAATCAAAATCCTTTTGCCTGGTACCAATTGGGCGTCGTTTACGAACAAAAGGGCGATAGCGCGCGCGCGGCCCTCGCCAGTGCGGAGCGTTACCTGATGGAAGGTGCGCCGCAACTCGCCTTGCCTAACGCGCAGACCGCAATGGCTGGCCTGCCCGAATATTCACCCGATTGGATCCGAGCTCAGGACATCAACATGGTTGCCGAAGCAAAGCTTGCGCAGATGAAGAAGCGGAAGCGCTGAATTGGCTGGCAACGGGGAGCGGCGGGGGCTAATCGGGCCGTTATGAACAACATGACGTCGCGCACGCCGCTTATCCTTATTCTTTCCGCTACACTTTTGCTGGCAGCAGTCGGCGCGTATCTGTTTTGGCCAAAAGACGCCGTGTCCGTGCAAGAACCAGCCGACGCTGCAGCACAGGACGCCGCCAAGGCTGCCGCCGCCGCAGGTATGAGCGCAGACGACCGCAAAGCGACCGAGGCGATTGTACGCGCATATATATTGGAAAATCCCGAAATTATCACAGAAGCCATTGGCGTCTTGCAAAAGCGTGAGGCAACGCAGCGCCTCAGCGCTGCTGGCAGCAAGCTGACCGAGCCCTTCCCCGGCGCGGAGTTCGGAAACCCCAAGGGCGATGTCACGCTCGTCGAGTTCACCGATTATAATTGCGGATTTTGCCGCTCCAGCGTTGCAGATGTGCAAAAGCTTATCGATAGCGACAGCAATATCCGCGTCGTCATCCGCGAGGTACCTATCCTCAGCGCGACCAGCCGCGATGCGGCCTTATGGGCACTCGCCGCGGCCAAGCAAGGCAAGCATAAGGCATTTCATGACGCGATGTTCAGCGGTGGACGCCCTGATGCCCAAAGCATCCGTGCCGCCGCTTCAAAAGCAGGGATGAATCTCGCCGCCGCTGAAAAATTCGCAAACTCGCGTGAAGCGATTGCCGAGGTCGAAAGCAACATTGCGATCATGCAGCAAGTTGGCTTTGGCGGTACTCCGACATTCATCATCGGCGACCAGATATTGGAAGGTGCGGTTGGCCTAGATGCCCTGAAAGCCGCGGTCGCGAAAGCGCGTAAAGCGGGTTAAGCTTTCTTTCCCTGCGCGATCACATACCATTCCACCGATCCTTTTCGGCTTGCCGGTGGCTTGGCGTGTTTGACCGTGGTGAAGTTGTTTTTCAATATGCTCAGCATCACCGGATCGGTTCCGCCGGCAAACACTTTCGCAACAAAATCGCCGCCGGGTTGCAAGACCTGAATAGCAAAATCAACAGCCGCTTCGACCAGGCCCATTGTGCGTAAATGGTCGGTCTGTTTGTGACCGACGGTGTTGGCCGCCATATCTGACAAGATGAGGTCCGGCGCGCAGCCGAGTTCAGCAATCAACCTATCCGGCGCGCTGTCATGCATGAAATCCATTTCGAGCAACACAACACCTTCGAGCGGGTCGACCGGCAACAGGTCGATACCCACAATCGCTGCCTTTGGCTGTTGCCTGCGCACCACTTGTGCCCAACCGCCCGGCGCGACGCCCAAATCCACCACTGCTTTCTTACCGCGCAATATGTGAAACTTCTCGTCCAACTCGACCAGCTTATACGCCGCGCGGCTGCGATAGCCCTCGCCATGCGCACGCTTCACATATGGGTCGTTCAACTGCCGCTCAAGCCAGCGGGTTGATCCAGCCGTGCGCCGCTTGGCCGTCTTGACCTTCTGTTTACCGGCCAGTGTCCGGCCGGAATCTTTACCACCAAATAAATTGTCTGCCATTTTCAGTTCCGTCGATTTCTACGCTTGGCGTCGCTCGCCATCAGCGCACGCAAAATGCCCTCGCGAATTCCGCGATCCGCAACGCCCAGCCGCTCACCGGGCCATATATCAAAAATAGCCTCAAGGATGGCGCAGCCCGCAACGACCAAGTCCGCGCGCTCATGCCCAATGGTCGGGAATTCAGCCCGGCCGTCTATATCGCGGCCGGCAAGCTCGCGGCTAATCTCGCGCATGGCGGCGGTCGGCAAATACAGCCCGTCCACAGCGCGGCGATCATAGCTGTTCAGTTTCAGATAGACGCTGGCAAGCGTCGTGACCGTTCCCGAAGTCCCCAAAAGCCTCCGGTCGCCGCCATCTTCGGGCAATCGTGCGGCGAACTC
Source organism: Pseudomonadota bacterium (assembly GCA_041175505.1). Taxonomy (GTDB): domain Bacteria; phylum Pseudomonadota; class Alphaproteobacteria; order Sphingomonadales; family Sphingomonadaceae; genus Sphingorhabdus_B. The sequence continues at coordinate 21,806 of JBEDET010000021.1, read as the reverse complement.
GGCAAAACTTGCCATCACCTTTGCGCGCATCGATGTGTAAATGGCGTTTAGCTGCTCAGGCGTCTCCGCCTCAGCCCGTTCACTTTCGGTCAAAGAAACCACGCCCCATGGAACGCTCACCCAGTCCAAAATTTCCGGGACAACGCCACTTGTCGACACCAGCACGAGTTCAGTCGATCCGCCGCCAATGTCGAATATTAACGCTGGGCCGTCCCCCTGCTCAAGTAAGGCATGGCATCCCATGACGGCAAGACGCGCCTCTTCCTTTGGGCTGATGATGTCGAGATGAATACCTGTCTCACGCTTGACGCGCTCGATAAACTGCGCGCCGTTGACGGCCTGACGACATGCCTCGGTGGCAACTGACCTCGCCAGAACCACATTACGTTTTTTCAACTTCTCGGCGCACACGGAAAGCGCCTCAACCGCGCGGTCCATGGCCTCATCGCTCATCCGGCCTGTCGCAGTAAGCCCCTCGCCCAGCCGGACGACCCGCGAAAATGCATCGACGACGGTAAAATCATCCCCGCCAGCCCGCGCAATTAGCAAACGGCAGTTGTTCGTCCCAAGATCAAGCGCAGCATATGCTGTCCGATCAAGCCAGTTACGCCGCAAAGCCGCGTTATCTGCAGGAACAAAGCCATTGGCGGGTTTCGGAGACGGGTTGGATGTGTGTGCACGCGCTGCGCCCTCAGCCGAAGCTTGCTGCAGTTTTGCAGCCTTGGGTGCCGCATTCTTGCGACGGGGCGGCTTTTTACGTTTACGCCCGCGTCCCTGTTGCGGCGATGGCGCGACATTCTCGCCCATAGCCGTAAACTCACTTCTTATTTTCTATCCGGGCAGATGTGCTGCCGGTACCTGACACCTTGATACGCGCTGCACGTGAAAAATTCAACATTTTTGAATATCGTCGCAACCGGCCAAATTCAGCGGCTTGACCGTGCACGGGCACCAGCATATAGGCCCGCCTTCTGTTCCCCGGTCGTCTAACGGTAAGACTACGGACTCTGACTCCGTCTATTGAGGTTCGAATCCTTACCGGGGAACCAACTAAACGAGCAATCAAGAAGTCCCTTGGTTCCGTTTCGTTTCCGCCAAATGTCAGACACGCGATGAAGCTGCGGTTCTCTCCGAAGCGTTATGAGATGGACGTTGCGCGTTCCTATTTGACGCGCCCGCCCGGCCAACGTTACGGTCAACAACATGGCACTTGGAACGCATGATTTCGTCTCTGATTCGCGCAATGACGCGATCCTCATCAACGTTAATGGTCAGCTTACGCCCCGTGCGCAGGCAATGGTCTCTGTCTTTGACAGCGGCTTCATGCTGGGTGACGGGGTTTGGGAAGGAATCCGCGTTCACGCCGGACGCATGGCCTTTTTGGACCAGCATCTTGACCGTTTGTGGGAAGGCGCAAAGGCGATTGCCATGGACATCGGCATTTCCCGCGCGGAAATGAAGGCGCGCCTCTATGCGACCATTGACGCGAACCAGATGGACAAGTGCCATATCCGGCTGATGGTCACGCGTGGCATCCGTTCAACGCCGTACCAAGATCCGCGTGTGGTCGTCTCACCCGCGACCATTGTCATTATTGCCGAATATAAAGACCCGCTTCCCGCAACGGTTGATCGCGGCCTGTCATTGTTTACCGTTCACGTCCGTCGCGGTGATCCGGCGGTGCAGGATCCCAAGCTTAATTCGCATAGCAAACTCAATTGCATCACCGCATGCATTCAGGCGGCGCAAGCGGGCGCAGATGAAGCCTTGATGCTCGACCCGCACGGCTTTGTCGCCACATGCAATTCGACCCATTTCTTCATCGTCCGCAAGGGCGAGGTTTGGACCTCCACCGGCGATTATTGCCTCGCCGGCATCACGCGCGCCAACGTCATCCGCCTGTGCCGGGAGAATGATATTCCTGTGTTCGAACGCAACTTCTCCATGACCGATGTCTATGGTGCCGATGAAGCTTTTGTCACCGGAACCTTTGCCGGGGTTGTTCCTGCGCATACCATCGATGGCCGTGTCTTGACCGATGGAAAGGGTCCCGTCGTTGAGCGTCTGCAAAATCTCTACCGCGCCTTCATCGAGCGCGACGTCGCAGGCCAGAGCCGACCTTGACGCAGCGGATATGCATGTGGTCGGGACCACGAAACATCTCGACGGCTATGATGCGCAGCTTTTCGTCGCGCGCGGATTGCGCCGTCAGTGACGAACCCTTTTACGGCTGTTTCCTTGCACATAGCGGGGAGCCGCACCCCATGGCAGCAGAAGTCATCGCCGATATGGATTGCGACTGGTCCAGCGTAGCCGCCCGCCTTTCCGGTCCGGCACCAGGAGGTGCGCCCTTATGGTATCAAAAGCAGATGACCCACCATATGGTCGGCCCAATCCAACCCGATGATTTAACCAACTGCCGCCACGCATTTCTGGTTCGCGAACCTGCCTATATGGTCGCCAGCTACCGCGTTAAGCGAGAAAGCGTGAACGTCGAAGATCTTGGTTACGCAACCCAGCGTGCGTTCTTTGATCGTATCGCCGACCGGACCGGCTATGCCCCACCCGTCGTCGACAGCGCGGACATTCTTAAAAATCCCGCGAAGACGCTGGCTTTGCTATGTGATGCGCTCAACATCGCGTGGGATCCCGCCATGTTGTCATGGCCCGCTGGCATCCACCCAGATGACGGCATTTGGGCAAGCCATTGGTATGACGCGGTCGCGGCCAGCACGGGCTTCCAAAAACCAGATATACGCCCGCTCAACCTCGATGATGAAGCGCGCGCCGTCGCCGATGCCTGCATGGCGGACTATGAACATCTTGCCCAGCATCGCATTGTTGCACCTTGATTTTTGGCCAAGCGCGTCTTGCAGCGGCGCCAATGGCAAACTTATCTCTCGCCTTTGAATGCGCTGAACAGCTCCGGCAGCGGCGGAACAATCGCATCATTTATCCACATGCTTTCAGCGGCTCCGCCCATATATTGACATTGATAATGTCAATATAGCCCATTACACATCATGCCGGACGATGACGGAAGGAACGACGGCCATGTATATAATCAACGGCGCACTCGGTTCGCCCTATTCGATGAAGATGCGCGCGCTTATGCGCTATCGGCGCATCCCGCATTTGTGGGTGCATGGTGCAGATTCGCGCGATGCATTGAGCAAGGTCAAAGCGCCCGTCATTCCCGTGATGGAATATCCCGATGGGACATTTCACAATGACTCGACGCCGCTGATCTATGATCTGGAGGCACGGCATTCCGAACGTTCGGTCATCCCGCCCGATCCAGCGCACGCCTTTATCGCGCATTTGATTGAGGATTTCGCCGATGAGTGGGTGACAAAGGCGATGTTCGGTTATCGCTGGCTGGAGGAGGTAGACCAGATCCAGATGAGCCGCTGGCTCGCGTTTGATGCCATGAAGGGCGGAGGGCTGGCGACCAGTCAGGGCTTTGCCGAACAGTTCCGCGCGCGCCAGGTCGGCCGCATGGCGATTGTCGGCTGCGCGGCTGAAAACTTCCCGTTGATTGAGGCGTCAACCCGCGCAATTCTGGGTGCGCTGGAGGCGCATGTGGTGGACCAGCATTGCCTGTTCGGTACACGCCCGAGCATGGCGGAATTCAGTATGTACGGCCAATTGTCCCAGCTTGGCGTTGACCCCACGGCGCAGGCAATGATGCGCAAAGATTTTCCCTACAGCTTCCGCTGGCTGCTCCATATTGATGATATGTCCGGTATCAACGGGGAATGGGATAAGGCAGATGCACCCTTTGCGCCCATTATCACCGCTTGGCTGCAACAGGTGGGCGACATCTACATGCCCTTCCTGCTCGCCAACGCTGCCGCGATTGAGGCAGGCGAAGATAGCTTCCACATCACCGCGATGGGCCTGCCCTACACGCAAGGTGTTTTCAAATATCAGTTGAAGTGCCTCGCCGATTTGCGTGCGCGCTATGCCGCGTTGGATGCAAATGCGCGTGGACGCATTGACCCGCTGCTCGCGCAGACGGGCTGTCTTGAGGCTTTGCGGAACCAATGAAGCGGAAAGGACCGGCAACCCTATTGACGGCGCTGGCGTTGCTCAGCCCGGCCACGCTGGGCGCACAGTCCGCGCCCGCAAAAGCCCCCAATATCGTCATCCTGCTCGCGGATGATTGGGGCTTTAGCGATGTCGGCGCCTTCGGCGGGGAGATTGCGACGCCCAATATCGACGCGCTTGCCGCAAAGGGCGTGCGTTTTTCGAGCTTCCATGTGGCAGGGTCCTGCTCCCCAACGCGCGCGATGCTGCAAACCGGCGTGATCAATCACCGCGCGGGTCTGGGCAATATGCCGGAGACAATTCCGCCGGAACATCTCGGCAAACCGGGTTATGAGGCGCATCTGAACAACCGCGTCGTAACGATTGCGGACCAGCTGCGCGCGGGTGGCTACCGCACCTATCTGACCGGAAAATGGCATCTGGGCCACACGCCCGATACCTTGCCGACGGCACGCGGCTATGACCACGCGCTCGCGCTGGCGCAATCGGGCGCCGACAATTTTGAAGATAAGCCCAATCTGCTGATTTATGACAAGACAGAGTGGAGTGACGATGGAAAGCCGGCCAAACTGCCGAAGCGCTTTTACTCCTCAACGCTAATTGTCGACAGGATGATCGGCTATATCGACCGCGGCCGAGCGAGCGGAAAACCGTTTCTGGCATCCGTCAATTTCATCGCGAATCATATTCCGGTGCAGGCACGCGATGCGGACATTGCGGCTTATGCCGGGCGCTACAATGCTGGCTGGACCGCACTGCGCAAAGAGCGCCGCGCCGCAGCGATTGCCAAAGGCGTGATGCCTGCGAACGTTGCGATGGTGACCATGGGCACCAGTGGTGACTGGTCTAAATTATCGGCAGAGCAAAAGCGGCAACGTGCGGGCGCAATGGCCGCCTATGCTGCCATGGGCACGGCGATGGACCGTGAAATCGGCCGGTTAGTGACGCATCTGAAGGCCATCGGTGAATATGAAAACACCATCTTCGTATTTCTGTCGGACAATGGCGCAGAAGCGACTGACCCCATGAACATGGGCGCATTTACGCGCTGGAACGCCAATCAACTATATGACCAAAGCATCGCTCAACAGGGGCGCCCGGGTTCGCTGACCGCGCAAGGTGCGGGATTTGCCAGTGCATCGGCATCGCCGCTGCGTGGATATAAGTTTACCGCGAACGAAGGTGGCCTGCGTGTCCCCATGATCATAGCTTGGCCGGGCAACCGGGCGATTAAGGGTGGCACCATTGCATCGGGTTTTGCGCATGTCACCGATATGCCGCTGACTTTGCTGAAGCTCGCCGGCGTCGCGCCGCAGCAAGGCCGTTTTTCCGGACGCCGCGTCGAACCCATGATTGGGATGGACCTGACACCGATGCTCACAGGGGCGGCATCGTCCGTCCATTCGGCGGACAAGCCATTGGGGTATGAATTGTCGGGCAATGCGGTGCTGTTCAAAGGCGATTATAAGCTCATCAAAAACCTGCCGCCTTATGGCGATGGCCGCTGGCGGCTTTACAACATTACCACCGACCCCGGCGAGACCGACGACCTGTCGGGTTCCGACCCGCAACGTTTTGCGGATATGCAGTCCGATTACGCCGCCTTTGCCACGGCGAACAACGTGCTACCCATGCCGGACGGTTACACTGCGCCCAAACAGATTTTCGCAAATGCCATGCGCACATTGCTGATACCGCGGCTTATCGCGTTATGGCCGGTGGGCGGGCTATTATTGATGGCAACGGCGGCCATAATCTGGTGGCGCAGACGGCGCGCTTCACGGTGAAGGGCTATTGGCCCAGTCCCTGGCCCTGCGAGGACGGTGGCCCTCGCCGGTTACAGTCAACGCCCGACCCCCTGGCCCTGGCAGAGCCTAATAGCCTGCGGCTCGCGGCGACCTCGCGGCGCCGGCTGATGACGACGATGACCGTGCTAGGCGATCCGGGCGAGATTTTTCTGCTGACCCATCAGGCGCTGCGATCGCAGATCGGACTGCCTACCACCGCGCAGGTCGAGCGTATCGATCCGTTGACGCTGCGCCCTATCGCACGCAGCCCGCGCCTCGACGGTGGCCCGATGTGGCCGGGCGGGATGGCCATTCATCGCAATGGCGACCTTTACACCGTCTACGGGCGCTACATCCATCGCCTAGCCCGCGCAGATCTAACTGTCCGCGCAGCAGCCAGATTGCCGGTCGATCAGCCCTATAACAGTTTCGTGATCCTCGATTCGGGGTTGATCGTCACGAAGAATCTCTCCGATCGCTCCACAGCGCAACTTTGCGTGATTGATCCGGAAGATTTAACCATGGTCTGCCCGCCGCTTGATTGCGCGGAGCCATCGGTGGCGCGGCTCAGCGCCGTTGGAAATACCGTCTATGTCGTGGGTGTGCGTACATTAACCCGCTATCATTGGGATGGCACTGCACTGCGGCGTGACGATAGCTGGGTCTGCCCCTATATCGGCAACAGCCAACGAAGCCATGGCTGGGATGCCGTGATCGGAGACCGTCACCTCTGGCTAATGGACAACGGCCAGCATCGCTATCGCACAAGCATGGTCGGGCGCGGCGTTGTGCAGGCACCCAATCGGCTCATTCGCGTTGCACTTGCAGACGCTGAAGACTGGCAGTGTATCGACGTCAGCGGTTTGCCGGGCGGCAGCATCACCAACCCGCCGCTCTGGGACGAAGCAAGGCAGATCGTCATCGCATATGACAGCGCCAATCGCGTCATCTGCGGCTTCCGCTTTGAGGAAGAGAAGCGCGCGCTCGTGCCATTATGGAGGAAAGATGGTTTGGGCTGCGCCAGTCACATGCTGCATTTTCCCGAAAGCGGTCTAATTTGCACCAATGATTATCAGCGCCGCGAAGCGATCGTCCTGCTCGATATCTCCAGCGGAGCGACAGTTGCGCGGGTCGAAACAGGTGGGTTCATGCAAGGCGTGGTGTTTCCGTCACCCGGCTGGAATCAAGATTTCTATTGGTGTTCGATGGACCAAGTGACGCGGATCGCATTTACGTGATCCGCGCCGCTGAAGAATAGCCCGGCATTTAAACGCCGGACCTTCGCCTAGGCCGCGATGAAATTGTGGATCAGCGCGACCAACTGTTCCGGCTGATCTTCCTGACAAAAATGGCTGGCGTCGATCCGGCAATGCGGTTGCCCCTTCGCGCCGGGAATACGGCGCTGAATTTCCGTATCGAGATGACCTAGCACCTTGTCCTGATGGCCAAAGCACGTGAGCACCGGTTTGTCGAAGCGTTCAAGCTGTGCCCACGCCGCGACGTTTTCGGCGACTGACAGATGGTCAGGGGTCACAGGCACGAGCACCGGAAACTGGCGCGCGCCGGCCTTGAAATTCTCATCGGGGAACGGCGCATCATAAGCGGCAATCTCGGCGCTGGTCAGTGCGCGGTTACAGCCGCCGTCAACGATCCGGCCGCTCTTGAATTCAGGCGTGGCCTGGCTGAATGCGCGCCAGCCATCGAAACCCGGACCAATATTCTCGCCAACGGGCAGAAAAGTGTTTGAAATCACCAGCCGCGCAAAACGATCGGGAAAAGCCGCAACCAACCGCAGCCCGATCAACCCGCCCCAATCCTGACAGAACAGCGTGATGTTGTTGAGATCAAGCTGCGTCAGCCAGTCGCTCATCCACGCGACATGGCGTTCATAGCTATAATCGTCACGGCTGGCCGGCTTGTCAGACTTGCCAAAGCCAATCAAATCAGGTGCCAGCACGCGGTGCCCAGCGGCGGCGAGCGGGGGCACAAATTTGCGGTAGAGATAGGACCAGGTCGGCTCTCCATGCAGCAGCAGGATCGGCGCAGCGTCGCGTGGGCCTTCATCGACATAATGCAACCGCAAGGCTGGCGTGCCCTGTGCCCCAACCTCAAGATAGTGCGCAGCAAAGGGATAGTCCGGAAGGTCGGCGAAAGCGGCCTCGGGCGTGCGCAAGACCTTCATGACTATCGCACTTTTAGGATACAGTCGACGAAGCCTTGCGGATCATTTTCCTGAATGAAGTGACCGCCCTTCAACGTGCAATGCGGCTGACCCGCTGTACCGGGAACGCGGCCGATGAACCGGCTCTCGCCCCCGCGCGTGACGGGATCACCGTCGCTGAAGCAGCACAGGAATGGCTTGTCCCATTTCTCAAACACTTCCCACGCGCGTTTCTGGTCGGGGATCGCGACATTATTCTCGAACGGAACGAAGCTCGGGAATATCCGCGCTCCTGCCTTGTAGCTGCTATCAGGGAACGGCGCGTCATAAGCGGCGATCTCAGTCGCGCTGAGTGCACGCTTTGCCCCGGCGTTGACGATTCTGCCAATCGGGAAGAACGGGCTCCACTTGGAAAAGGCGCGCCAGATAGCAAAAGCGCGCGGTGGTGGGCCGCCTTCGGGCAATCCGCCATTCGACAGCACGACACTGGCAAAGCGATCGGGCATTTCTGCGACAAGGCGCAGACCGATCAGCGATCCCCAATCCTGACAGACGAGCGTCATATTGCTCAGACCAACCGCCTCAATCCACTGGCGCATCCAGCCAACATGGCGTGCATAGCTATAGTCGGCTTTTTTCGTGGGCTTGTCCGATTTACCAAAGCCAATCAGGTCCGGCGCGACAACGCGAAAGCCGGCCGCGACGACCGGGCCGATCATGTGACGGTACAAATAGCTCCAGCTTGGTTCACCATGCATCATCAGCACCACCGGCGCATCGCGGGGGCCTTCGTCGACATAATGCACGCGCAATGGCGTGCCGTCCGAGGGATCGGCAATTTCCACATAATTTGGCGCAAAAGGAAAATCGTCGATTGCGGCAAAGGCGCTGTCGGGTGTGCGTAGGACTTTCATGAATTCATCCCTAAAATTGGTGATATTGGCACTTAAGGTGTCATATTATCAATGACGGGTCAAGACGCTGGCCCAGCCTTCTTCGTGTCGACAAGCCGGAACCCGATATGGTCGGTGCCCAGCCCGCGTTCCTGAAACTGACGCGCGGCTGGGCGATAGCGCGCGCAATAATTGGCGGCGCACAGATAGGATCCGCCTTTTATGATGTTCACCGGTTCGCTGGCATCGGCGCGCGATCCGCTGCTGCGCGTCCATTCCCAAACATTGCCGATCATATCATACAGACCGTATCCGTTCGGTTTGAAACAACCCACCGGCGCCCGGCCGATATAGCCGTCGGTGTTGATGTTTTTCACCGGGAAGACGCCTTGATAGTAATTCGCTTGCGGCTGGCCCTTCGCATCAACCGGTTCCGGCAAGGCCACCGCGCCGCCGCGCGCAGCATATTCCCACTGCGCCTCGCTCGGCAATTCCTTGCCCGCCCATTGTGCGTAGGCTTCGGCATCTTGATAGGCGATCTGGACAACGGGTTCGTTGTCGCGACCAACGATGGTCTCTTTCGGGCCGGAGGGATGTCGCCATTGCGCGCCCACTACCCAGCGCCACCAGCGCGGGTCGTCGTCCGACGGGATATTGAACACGGCAGAACCCGGGACCAGCATTTCTGGCGGCGCACCGGGCACTTTGGGCGGATATCGTTCCGATATCGTCTTGTAACCGGTCGCTTTCACAAAGGCCGCGAATTGGGCGTTGGTCACTTCATGTGTGTCGATCCAGAACCCCTTGATCACCAGGGTCTTCGGCGGACCTTCCTCTGGGTAATGGGGATTGGCACCCATGACGAAGCTACCGCCAGGGACCCAGACCATACTGTTGTCTGACAAGCCGGTGCACATTTTTTTGACTGGCTCCGCTGCGTCACTGCAACCAGACAACAGCAGCGCCAGACCGAGAGCGAACCCTAAGCGTTGCATCAATCGTCCGGCATGCCGGATATGGCATCGCTGAGCAAACGCCGCACGACAGCCTTGGCGTCCTCAAAAGGTAATTCCTGATCGTGCCGTAACAATCGCCATGTCTGGAAACTCAATATGACATTGAGACCACGGGTACCCGCCACATCAGCCTTTACCGACACGGGCAGATGCACCTCGGTGGCGCTCCATTCTAACCGCTGCATCCAGCGATAGTCCTGCATCAGATAAGTGGATTGGAAACGCCTAATGCTGGATGAAATCCGATAAGGCAAAATGGTTTCGAAAATAGTGGCACGACGCGCGGCAATGTCGAAAAACTTTTCTTTCCAAGTAGCCCCGGTTGGTGGTTGCAGGATGATCGGCATCACCCGCGCCGCAATGGATTCTCCCAGCTCTCGGTAAAGTGAATCCATATCTTTAAAGTGACGGAACACCGAACGGAGCCCGACGCCCGCCACCTCTGCGACACGCGCAGCGCCGGGGTCGACTTCGCCCTGACCGACCAAGTCGAGCAAAGCATCTATAATCTTGGTCCGGCTGGCGCGGCTTCGTTCGCGCCTACCATCAGCCATTTGTGCGGATAATGGTGAAGTCATTTTGTGCGCATCGTCCGTCATGCGGTGCCCTTTGCGATAAAAATGCACGAGTGCAAGAAATTTTGCCCCAAAATAGACGATCGCGCCAGTGACAAATGCGATTGCAAATGTATTTTAGCACAATTAATGCCAATAATTATTGCGTGCGTTGTTAGAAGATGGGAAGAGCTAAGATGTCGGAAACAATGTTCATTTTGCCTTTGTCGGCTCTACTACTTTCCGCCACCCCCTTGTTCGCGCAAGACAATGTGCGCGAAGCGTGCATGCCCGACATCCGTAAATACTGCTCCGCAGAATTGGCGACTTTTAGCCGCGACAACGTCCGCGCTTGCCTTATCAAGAATATCAAAAAAACATCACCCGCCTGCCAAGAGGCAGCAAAAGCGCGGCGCGATGCCGAGCGCGCCAAAAAGAAGGGTAGTTAGAGCGATGACAGCATGGATAATCTGGGGAACGGCGTTGCTTGCCTATGTCGTATTTCGGCTCTGGTATGACAATTGGTCAGGCCCACTGAAACCTGCGGAGATCGATGCGTTTCTTGCGCAAATGGCTGGGCGATTCGAGGGCACTGGAAATAGCCAGCAGGTGATGCGCGCGTTCCTTGAAGCCGATGACGGCCGCGAGTTTGTCATGCTCAATCTGGTGAAAGCGCAGATGGAGCAGGTGGAAGACCCCAAAACCGGGCAAATGGTTCAAGGCTTCGATCTGCTCAAGCGCTATTCGCAACGCTTCATGCCGGCGCTGTTCCGCAACGGCGGCCATCCCGGTATGGTCGGACGCAAGGTTGGCGGATATATTGATGCATGGAACACCGAGGCTGATCCCGATTGGACCGTCTTTGGCCTCATGCGTTACCGCAGCCGCCGCGACATGATCAAGCTGGTTAGGGACCCCGCTTTTATGGAGGGCCATCCCGATAAGCTGCTCGGGACGCTTGCGACATTTTCATTCCCGACACAGCGGGTCGTGTCGTTTTACGTCAGCCCGCGCGTCACCGTTGCGCTCATCTTGGCGCTTGCGGCAGCTCTTGCACATCTGGCCGTCCTAACGGTCGCCGGATGAACGCTTTCCTGCCACCCAGTACAAATATCCACTATCGTGGATCACGTTATTCTGCGTGGTTTTTGGCATTTTATGGCATTGGCTGGATCGTGCCAGGGATGATCCACAGTTTCCTGCCTGATGGCGGTGCGGGCGTGATTGCAGGGCTTGATCTCAGCCACAATCCAACGATGATTTTCGGCATGTTTGCCTGGGCGGGCGCGACACAGATTGCGCACGGCATCGTCACCCTCTTGGTCGCACTGCGCTATCGCGCGCTCGTGCCGCTGTTTCTGTTGGTGTCTCTGATCGAGCGCCTGTTGCTGAGCTGGTCGGGCTGGATAAAGCATGTACCCGTCAGCGGCCATCACCCGCCCGAACATTATGCCAGCCTGATTTCGCTACCGATAATCCTATTGTTTCTGTGGCTATCCGTACGGCGATCAAGCAAAACCTAACCGGAGAGCCCAAAATGAAAAAATGGACATGGATCGGGGCATTGGCGCTGTTAATCGGCGCGAGCTATTTGGGTTTTCAGCATTATAAAATCTACATTCCCGGCATCATCAGCGAATGGCGCGAACCGATTGGCGAAAACCGTCCCATTGCATGGGCGCAGGGTCCTGCGGTCGCACCCGCTGGCCAACGTCCGCCCAACGTCATCCTGATTGTCGCAGACGATTTGGGCGTGAATGACATTTCGCTGTACGGTGGCGGGGTTGCCGGTGGCGCGGTGCCAACACCGAACATCGATTCCATTGCCAAACAGGGCGTCAGCTTTGCCAATGGCTATGCCGCGAACGCCACCTGTTCGCCGTCGCGCGCAGCGTTGATGACGGGGCGTTATCCGACACGGTTCGGTTTTGAATTTACCTCTATTCCAGCGGCATTTGCCTCAAACCTGGCGCATAATGGAGGGAGCTCACCCTATCCGACCATCTATCATGAAGAACTGAACCGCGACCTTCCGGCCTATGCCGACATGGGTGTGCCCAATGCGGAAATCATGTTGCCCGAGATACTGAAAGCCCAGGGGTATCACAATATCCACATCGGCAAATGGCATCTGGGTGAGGCCAAACCATTGCGGCCAACGTCGCAAGGCTTTGACGAAAGCCTTGGCATGCGGGCGGGCGGCGATTTGTTTATGGCCGAAGATGACCCGCAGGTCGTCAATGCAAAGCTGCCATGGGACCCGATCGACCGCTTCTTATGGGCGAACCTGCCGCATGCGGTCTATTGGGGGGACAGTGAGCGCTTTCGTCCCAAAGGCCACCTGACCGACTATTTCACCGACAATGCATTGGCCGCAATTGACGCGAACAAGAACCGGCCCTTCTTCATGTATCTCGCCTATAATGCGCCGCATACGCCGCTACAGGCGCTAAAATCGGACTATGACGCGTTGCCGCAGATTAAGGACCATACCCAGCGCGTATATGGCGCAATGATGCGTCAGCTTGACCGGCGGATTGGCGACGTGCTGCAAAAGTTGAAGGACACGGGGCTCGACGACAACACGCTTGTTATCTTTACCAGCGACAATGGCGGGGCTTGGTATACCGGTATCAAGGATCACAACACGCCCTATCGTGGCTATAAAGGCACCTTCTTCGAAGGCGGCATCCATGTGCCGATGATGATGCGTTGGCCGGGCAAGATCGCGCCGGGGACGGTTCGCAGCGATGTCGCGCAGCATCTTGATATGTTCGCAACCATTGCAGCGGCAACGGGTGCGCGCGTGCCCAGCGATCGCAAAATGGACAGCTTCAACCTGTTTGGCGCCGGACCGAAACGCGACATAACATTCTGGCGTTCGGGGCATTACCGCGTTGTGCGCGCAGGCGACTGGAAATTGCAAATTTCCGAACGTCCCAACAAAGTGTGGCTATTCAACCTCGCTACCGATCCCACCGAGCAAGTCAACTTGGCGGCCAAGGATCCAGCGCGCGTCGCGGAGCTACGCAAGTTGATTGAAGCGCAAAACGCAGGTTTGCCCAAGCCCCTTTGGCCCGGCTTACTTGAAGGCGCGATCCGGATTGATGTTCCACTCAACGCGCCATGGAAAAAAGATCAGGAATATGTCTATTGGGCCAACTGATCGCGCAGTGATGTGGGCGGAAATTCAGCCTACGCCGGTCTGCATCGCAAAAGCATTTTGCAATGCATCCAACACAGGGTCGGGCCCGCCAGTTCTGAGCGTGATTGCGCTTACGTCATAACGTGCCGCATAGCTTGGGTGCATCGGCACGACCGTCAGGCCGAGCGCACGAGCGTCCCTATGGGCGAACGAGGCAGGCAATAATGTAATCATGTCGCTTTCGGCGACCAACGCCAAGCACGAGACGAGACTGAGAACCCGGTAATGCGGGAAACCGGCGTTGCGATATTTTTCTTCCACGTCCGTTGGAATGGCAGAGCGGTAGATTTTCCCATAGCCCGGAATGGCCCATTTATATCGCAGCATCTCATCAATGCTAAAGTCGCGGTGCAACGCGGGATGGTCCTGACGCATAACCGCGACATAGGCCTCGTCGATTATCCGCCTTATCTGAAACAACCGCTTTTCGGGAATGGCGCTGACGGTCGTTGAATGGAAAAGCAGCAAGTCCGCTTCCCGTTGGCGCAACCGCGCTGCCGCTATGTCCAGAGGAAGGGTTTCCGCCGTCACGCGAATGTTCGGATGCGACTTGTAAAATGCAGCAAGCGCTGGCGCCAATGATGCTTCGATGACCGCAGGGCCCGCAATCAGCCGCAGATGTCGGCTACCAGTTAAGACCTCATCGCCAATTTGGTCCGCTAGCGCCAAAAGCTCCTCTGCGCGATGCGCAAGACGGTTGCCGGCGTCGGTGGGGACGACGCTGCGCGTGGTCCGGTTGAACAATTCAGCGCCAAGTTCTTGTTCAAGCAGCTGCACCGATTTGGTCAGCGCCGAATGCGTCATGCCAAGCTCGCTGGCGGCGCGGCTGAAACTCTTGTGGCGATAAACCGCGACGAACCGGGACAGTCTGTTCAAATTTATATTCATGTTCCGATAATTACATAATATGCATTTATTATTCAATTTTTTAAATCGTTAACCAAACTATTCCTTGTATTAATCGCGAGGGAGAATTTTGTGACAGTTACGCAGCTCATCAACCAAAATTGGGTCATCATATCGCTTACTGTTTTTGGGCTGGGCATTTTGTTTGAGCTGGGTGCCATTCGCTTCCTCAAACGTAAGGGCAACGTCCCGGCCAAAGACTCCTTGCTGTCCATATTTCTGGGGCTCGCAAGTGATCCGGTAAATGCCATCTTTGCGTTCATCACCACCGCCGCATTGTTTGCAGCGGCGCCCTTTGCCATTGGTGAAATACCGATCACATGGGGATCGTTCTTATTGTGCTTCGTGCTCGATGATCTGCGTTTTTATCTGCACCACCGCATATGCCACCGCGTCCGTTGGGGTTGGGCGATGCATGTGGTCCATCATTCATCCACCAATTTCAACATGCCCATTGCGCTGCGCCAAAGTTGGATGAAGCACTTTACCGGAACGATGATGCTCAAAATCCCGCTGATTTTAATCGGCTTTGATCCGGTATTGGTTGTTTTTTGCGGGATCCTTAACGCGACCTACCAATTCTTCCTGCACACCGAAACCGTCGACCGGTTGCCACGGTGGTTTGAATATATTTTCAACACGCCGAGCCACCACAGGGTGCACCATGGCCGCAATCCAGAATATCTGGATGCGAATTTCGCCGGTACGCTGATCATCTGGGATCGCATGTTTGGCACATTTGTCGAAGAAGACCGCGCCGTACCGGTTGACTATGGCTTGGTCAAAAATCTTGAGACGTTTAATCCATTCACAATTTTAACCCACGAATATGTCGGGATAGTGCAAGATGCGTCGCAACGCGGACTGAGCCTGTGGCAGCGCTTTTGTTACATTTTTGCGCCGCCAGGCTGGAGCCATGATGGGTCACGGTTGACGTCCGAAGACATTAAACGGGAGGCGGGTTTGCTCTCCGAAACCACCACGCCAATAACGCTTACGAGAACATGATGCCCGCCCATTACGCTTTATCCGACGCGGCCATTGTGTTGGTCACAATTTTTGCTGGCAATGCGCTCTGGCGAAACGGCCGACATTTACCGGCATTTGCAATGGCCTGCTTTGGTGTAGCGGCCTTCATCGGCGTGGTGCGTTTTGGGGCTGGTTTGCAGGATGCGCTCGCCGCTTTGCATGCCGGCGCGTCTCAATTGTTGGGCCTTGCGGGTGCCGTTGCCATATTATCCAGCTATCTGTTCCGTCCCGCGGATAGACACATAATATCGATAATCGCCCTCATCCTGTGCGCCGCGACCGCGATCTTTTTATTCGCGCCACCGCTCCTCGGCCCTGTTTTCCTATTGGCGTTAGTGATCGTATTTCTTGCCTCAATCGTGCGACCCGGGCCGTCGGGGCGGTCTTGGCTTGTGCCAGTCGGTTGCGCCGTGATGCTTGCAAACACGTTGTTCATTCGGCGTTCCGCTTGGATGGATGAGGCTGTGGCGTGGCACGTGTATCATGTGCTCATTGCTTTAGCCCTCGCCGCACTCGCGAAGGGTTTGATGTCCACCGAACAGCGCGTGAACTAATCCATGAGCCAATGCTTTTTAGCTCCAAACCTCAGACGGGTTCAAGCGGCCTCGGTTGCTGTGGCATCGGCCAGTGGCAGTTCAATAATGAACCGTGCGCCTTTGCGGCTCGTTTCAGCGCGCAACACCCCGCCCATGTCGCGAATGATGCCATAGCTGATCGATAGCCCAAGCCCAGTGCCTTCCTTGGGCGGCTTAGTCGTGAAAAAGGGCTCGAATATCTTAGGCAAGACATCTGGAGCGACGCCAGGGCCGTTGTCCGCCACCGTTATAAACGCCGACCGATCATTGCGATCAATGGTGATTTTTATTTCACCCTCTGCGCTGTCACCCGCGTCATGCCGGCTGCGAATGGCGTCATTGGCATTGATGAACAAGTTCAATAGAACCTGCTCCAGCATCACGGGCAACGCCCGGACGTAAATGCCGGATGCTTTCACTTCAGTGATCAGTTGTGTCCCGTCGAGCTCCATCTGTGGTTCGGCCATCAGGATGACGGCTTCAACGGTGCTTTGGATATTAATCGCGGAGGGTGCTTCCTTTGACGTCCGGCCAAATATCCGCATCTGCAGCAATATGGCAGAGGCACGTTCGACCTGCGCCACAACATTTTCAAGTTTCGGAATGAATTTTTCTGCTTCTAATCGACCCCGAACGGCGTTCTCGCGCAAGTTTGACGCCGCCAATTTGATGAAATTCAACGGCTGGTTTAACTCATGCGCCGTACCCGACATCATCCGGCCAAGGCTTGCCATCTTGTCCGATTGCAAAAGCTGGTCCTCGGATGCCTTTCGTTCGGAAATATCCATGATGATGCCAACGGCTTCTTGCTCTGCCCCCTGCGCGGTCGGCTCAACCGATAGCGTGTCATATACCCAGACATAATGGCCATTTTTGTGCCGGAGGCGGTATTCAGCCGCGTACACTTTTCCCGGCTCCAAATGTCTAAACGCAGCCATGCAGCAATCATAGTCGTCCGGATGAATGGCACTGCTCCACCATTTGTCCGTCAAACCTTCGGCCGTCGAATAGCCCAGCATTTGTTCAACTGACGGGCTGATATAGGTCATGTCCGTCCCTTCCCCATTGGCGACGTCAACGGCATAGACGATGATCGGAGCGTGCTGCGCGATGCTGTTCAACCGGCGTTGATAGCTTGCCAACGCTCCGCGCTCGCGTCCAAACGAAGCCGCTGCCATCGCTATAGTTCCCGAAATTTCGCTAACTTCCTCAATGAATATCTGGTCGGACGCCGTTTGCCCTCCCCCAAATTGCGTGAGGTCTGCTGCTGACTGCGACACACGCCGCAATATCTTCGACGCCTTCTTGCTCATACGCGATGCAAAAAGCCCAATCAGAAAAACGAATGCGATGAGCGCAACAAACTGACGCAGTTGTCCCTTGCGCGCTTTCAGCACCGCGGGTGCAAGCGGCAGCACGGACGCGACTTGCCATTCCGGCAGAGCAGCGATGGGCCCCACGCGAACGATGTGCGAGTCACGCAGATCGGACGTGACTGCACGCCCATAATCGACGTCGCTTAAAAGGACGGGTTTCGTAACAGCCGTCGCCTGCTGACTTTGGGACATGGAATCAACCAGGGTGCGCACGTTCGTGGTGACATGCGTCAGGGCGAACGTCCCTTGGGCAGCGCTAGCAACAAAAACACTGTCCACGAAATGCTGGCCGGGGATTTCGACAAGATCATGCAAGGTTTCCGGACGCAATATGGCGACAATATAGTCCGCTTTGCCGTTTCGAACATGCGGAACGACCAAGGCAAAATCGACATTCGATCGCCCTTGCCCAAGATTTAACGCCACCAAGCGCACCCGCTTATCCGTCGATGGCGTTAGATCCGCTTTGGCCATCTTTGCTCCGATAACAGAACCACCTTCAGCCAATGCAAATGCAGCCAGGCTTTGATCGGGGGGCAAGAAAGCAATTTTCTGAAACTCAGCCAAAAATTCCTTCGGCAAGCGAACATCCGATTGGCCGCGGGGAAGCTGGCCATTATTTGCATAGCCGCGCAGCAGCGTCGTTCGTGCATCCACCCATGCACTCAACTTCGCATTCGCGACGCGCATACGCGATTCAAGGTTTCTGCTAACCTCGTCCATCGTGGTACGTTCACGCGACGGCGCATCCAGCGCCATATACACCGTCGCCGGGATCAGCACCGTCCCCATGAATAACATGACCGTAAAGCATTCAACCCTAAGCTTTGGCCAATGTCCGAATTTTCCAAACGGATTTCCGCTCAAAAGGGAGACATAGATCAACTCACCAAGGACGACGTTCAATATCCCGTTCGCGACATGCTTTGCGACCACGAGCGCAAGCGACAGCTGATCCATTTTCAGGATGCCGCCATAAAATAAGAACGCCAAAGGCGCGCCTGCCACTATCCAGTAAATAACGACGCTGCGGACAGGTGAGGTGCGGCGCGCAACGATGGCTACAAATATTGCTTCGCATGCCGACACGATCCAAGCCCATGGGTGGTTCCACAAGATGACTGAACCGATACTTGACACTGAAACCGCAAGCACCAGAGACTGCGGCGCCAGCATGCGCACAAATGCATATACCAGCGCGTTTCCGAGTATAAAGTTCATACCCCAGCCAAGCTTGAGCTCGAAACTGTTCAGGAAAAGCCCTACAACACCCAGCAATGCCGCAATTAGAAGTTCTTTTAAGGGAATATCCCGGGTCGCCGGGAATTCGGTCCAGCGGCGGCTTAGCACGCCAACACCGCGCGGATAGCCGCGACCAATGCGTCCGTGTCCGCTGGCTTTAGAAAGATGGGAATGTCGGCCAAATCATCGCCTAGCTGCGTGCTGGCGTCGCCCGTCAGTATCATGAAATCAACATGGCGCCCTTCCGGCAGGGCAGCGCGCACGCCATTAATCATGCTGATGCCATCCAGATGCGCCATGCGCAGGTCGGTGATGACAACCGCAATGTCGGGCGTTTCAAGCACCATTGCCATGCCTTGAACGGGATCAGCGCAAGTCAACGTTCTGAACCCCGCAAGTTCGAAAAATTCCTGATATTCAGGCAGAATTTCGTACTCGTCATCGATAAGCAAAATGCTTGAGGACGAATGAAATGGTGGGCCGTCAGCCCCTTTCAGCAGTGAATTCATGAAGCATCCCAACTATGCATTTTCTGCTAGAGGATATGCGTAGCCGATTTCAACCTGTTTTGCATCTAAAACAGGCATCGGAGCGCAAGCGGCGCTCACGTTTTAGGGCGTCCTTTGTTTACCCTTTGATATTCGGAGGAAACAACCGGCTGACACCGAACCGCCACATGATCACATTCACATAGATTTGCCCTGGGCGAAGAACAATTGAAGCGAATGACGGTTGGTTGAGTGCGTCCGGAAACATTTGCGGCTCAAGCGCAATCGCATCGCCGATGCCATAGCTTTTGCCTGCCTTTCCCGACGTCGTTCCGTCAAAAAAATTGCCAGAGTAAAACTGCAGCCCCGGCTGGTTGGACAGCAACGTCATCGTCCGTCCGGACACTGGATCTTCCAAATGTGCCATCAATCGGGGTTCACGCGTGACTTCCTCATCAACCACCCAATTATGGTCATATCCGCCGCCATAGGTCAGTTGAATGTCGGTGTTGCTGCGAACATATTTGCGTATGGGCATGGGTTCACGAAAATCAAATGGCGTGGCAACAACGCTGCGGCGTTCTCCCGTTGGGATAAGCGTCGCATCAACCGGCAGATATTGTTCGGCGGTGATCGTCAGCACATGGTCCATAGCGTCATAGGCAGCCCCCTCCCCGCCCAAATGCCAATAAGCATGGTTTGTCAGGTTCACGCAGGTCGGCGCATCGGTGACGGCTTCGTAATGCACTGACAGCACATTGTCGGGGTGCAATTGATAGGTTGCGGTAACCGTCAATATGCCCGGATATCCCTGATCACCATAGGGGCTAATATGCGAGAGAGTCACTGATAAAGCCTCGTCATCACTCGCCGTGATCGTCCAGTTCACTTTGTCGAACCCGACATCGCCCCCGTGCAGCGAATGCGTGCCGTCATTGGCGGGAACGCTGTACACCTTGCCATCAAGCTCAAAACGCGCACCGGCGATACGGTTGGCGACCCGGCCGACGGTCGCGCCGAAATATTGCCGCTGCGCGACATATTCCGCAATATCGGCATAGCCCGTTGTGACGTCCGCAAAGTTACCGTTGGCGTCGGGCACACAGACCGACTGGATTGAAGCGCCGTAGCTGATAATCCTGACCAACATGCCCGCAGCATTGGTCAGCGTCACCGCGTGGACAGCTTCACCACTGGCCAGCGTTCCAAAAATGTCGCGTTGTAAGCTTGGTTGGGTCACGCCGTTTTCCTGCGCATGTCGTTACCAATCTATAGCGACACGCGCTTTCATCATTGAGGGCTTATACGCCCTGACCGTTTTCGGCGGCGTTATCGTAACGTATTTCAAGATACCGGCCACGCACCGCTAATTTGTCGAGCTCACCGCGCGAAATCTGGCCGGTCATCGTCTCGATTTCGCGGTCAATCGTCTTCAGGCCATCGACCAGCTGCTGCGCGGGTGTCTTTCCGGCATGCTCTTTGTGCCGAAGGCTATCAGGAATGCGTTTATAGCCGTTAATCAGCTCGGGCAGATGTTCCCCAACAAGCTTACGCACCTCACGTGCCGCAGGATCATTGTCGTCAAGCGTTTGCAGCTGCGGCGCAAGCTGGTCCAACCGGACGCCGATATCTTGCATCAACGAAACCGCAGGCGCGGGCAATGCAGAACGCTGTGCCTCAAGCCAAATCTCTGTTTTTCCCGCCAATGTGCCGAGATCGGTAATCTTCAGGCTCTCCGCCGTGGGCATCGGCATTTGTGGGAAGCGCATCAGGACATAGGCAACGGTTGCCACCAGCAGGGCTGTAATCATCACGCCCCAAAAACCGATGCCGCCAATAATGCCGCCGATGATGCCTGCGCCAATTAAAACAGCACCGACCGCCATTGTCGCTTTGCTCAGCTTGCCCCAGAAATGGGCGCTTCGAAGCGCCTGCGACTTTGTCCCGATGGGGGCAAAGCGGACATTGCGCAGCGACCGCGCCGCGCCGTTAAGGATGTCGTCGGAATTGGATGCAGGGCTGTTCATATTGCACCTTGATGTACACACCGTAGTGCTGAGCTTGTCGAAGCACGCCCAGCTGACAAGCGCCCTTCGACGGGCTCAGGGCTACGGTAATATATCTTCACGATACCTCAAGTGACAGCAAACCGCTGTCCTGTACCGACTGGGTCGCCTGCGCCTGCCCTTCGGCCCGCGCGATATAGCCCTTCGACTTTTCGACTTCTTTTTCGAGCGCTTCGGACGTTTGCTTCATGCTGTCGAGTGCCTTCATCTTGAAGGTGTCAATGGCATCCATCGTGTCGTAAATATTCTGGAACGCACGGCTCAATGTTTCCAACGGGATGGTGGCGCCGGCGGCTTGTTCATGAATAAGGCCGGTATTGTCGCGCAGCAGCTGACCGGTGCTGTCGATGATATTCGCGGTCGTCGTGTTGAGCGCGGTGATCTGGTCAAGCACCAGTTTCTGATTGGTCATCGCCTGCGCCACGGTAACGGCCGTGCGCAATGCGCCAACGGTGGTG
>JBEDET010000020.1:0-33003 GCA_041175505.1 Pseudomonadota bacterium | reverse complement strand
TCTTCCGCCGCGAAATCCAGCACCTCGGCGCGCAAGCTAGGCGCAAGGATGTAGCCGCCGGTGCGCAGATCGTCGCTGTTGCGATAGCTGCCATCCAGATGGACGACGACCCGGTCCGTCAGCGGCACGTCAACCGAAGCCCCGCCGGACCAATCGTGGGCTGCGCTGCCATAGCCGGCAAGCGCATCTACATGCACGGCCTCATCGGGGATCGCACGCGGAATGCGCTTGTCGAGCGCGTTGACCGCGCCGCCAACGGCTTGGCCACCAAATAGCAGGACCGCTGGGCCGCGGAGCACTTCGATGCGCTCCACGGTCAGGGTATCGATGGTGACCGCATGGTCGGCAGAGGTGTTGGACGCGTCAATATTGCCAATGCCGTCGGTGAGCACGGCGACGCGGTTGCCCTGATATCCGCGCAGCACAGGCCGCGATGCGCCGGGTGAAAAGCTGGTTGCCGATACGCCGGGCAGGCTGGAAAGAATGTCACCCAATTGCGCGCGGGTTTTCTCGGCCAGAACGTCCCCTGAAACCGCAGAGGTTCCGGACAGAATATCGAGCCGCTCGACATAAGGCGCGGTGACAACGATTTCTTCAGTGCCGTGAAAATCATCTGTTTGCGACGCGGCTGCTGAAGCGCCGGTGCTGCCGGTCTGTTGCGCATAAGCGGGCACAGACAACGCAGTCATGCTGGCGGCGAAAACGTGAAAGCGGCGGATTTTCATGAGATTGGTTTGATCCTGTCATGCATTTGGCGACTGTGGGGGCTGCTTATACAATATGATATAATATATCAATACCTAATTCCCATTCGGCGGCGCGCCCGATGTCATGGGTTCTTCATGGCGCGCCGCAGACTGCCCTTTACGCGACACCGGGTTGCGGACGGCCATGAACGCGACTAACTATCGCAGCTATGAACATGCTTACTTCGACATTAGATTTGATTGGCAACACACCGCTGGTCCGCCTGAAAGGGCCAAGCGAGGCGGCGGGTTGCGACATTTTTGGCAAATGCGAATTTGCCAATCCCGGTGCATCGGTAAAAGATCGCGCTGCATTATACATCGTGCGCGATGCCGAACGGCAGGGGCTGTTGCAGCCCGGCGGCACGATTGTTGAAGGGACGGCGGGTAATACCGGTATCGGCCTTGCGCTCGTTGCCAATGCGCTGGGGTATAAGACGATCATCGTCATGCCCGAAACGCAAAGCCAAGAGAAGAAGGACACGTTGCGCGCGCTTGGTGCCGAGCTCGTTCTTGTTCCTGCTGCGCCTTATTCCAACCCCGGGCATTTCGTGCACACCTCGCGCCGCTTGGCCGAAGAAACCGAAAATGCGGTGTGGGCGAACCAGTTTGATAACATCGCCAACCGCCGCGCGCATATCGAAACGACGGCCGAAGAAATCTGGGCGCAAATGGAGGGCCGTGTCGATGGCTTTACCTGTGCCGCAGGGACAGGCGGAACGATCGCCGGGGTAGGGCTTGGCCTGAAGGCGAAGGACGAAAACGTCACCATCGCCTTGACCGACCCGCATGGTGCATCGCTGTATAATTATTATGCCAATGGCGAATTAAGCGCCGAAGGCACGTCGGTTGCCGAAGGCATTGGGCAGGGACGCATCACCGCCAATCTGGATGGCGCGCCGATCGATACGCAGTTCCGGATATCGGACGAAGAGGGAATGATATGGGTCCGGCGTTTGTTGGCGGAGGAGGGGCTTTGCCTTGGCTTGTCATCAGGCATTAACGTTGCCGGTGCGGTTGCCTTGGGCAAGCAGCTTGGCCCAAAAGCGCGCATCGCAACGATCTTGTGCGACACGGGCTTCCGCTATCTGTCGACGATTTACAATCCGGAATGGATGCGCAGCAAAAATCTTGACCCCATGCCTTGGCAAATGGACAGCGCGGCGCAATAACGCGCACGACGGTTTACAGGAGATCGCAGGTGATTGAGCAAAAGCAATCCGCAATTCAGCGTATTCAGGTCGGCGTGGTTGGCTTGGTCGTCGTGCTCCTGTTCGTAACCTTGGCGACGATGGTTCTCGATCGCGTCAGCGACAGCCCGCAGACGCCGGGAACAATGGATGCGACTGCAATAACCGAAACGAAGAAGCAAACGCCGGATGAGCCGCTGGCTGAATTGGGCGTGACCCCGGTGGCCAAGGATGAAAGCGCGACGAAGCCCATGAGCGCCACACCACCGCGCGGCCGACCGCAGTAACACACATGACGAACCTGCGTGCGCGTCTCGGCGGCAAAAGGCGCCCGCTTTTGCTGCTGCTCGCCGTTGCTTTGCTGTTCCTGTCGTCGTTGCTGGCTTATGCCTTTACCCGGCCTGCGCCGGATGGCCCGAAACCCATATTGGGGTTGATGACCACGCTGCCGCTGCAATGGAGCGAGGGCGGCGTTGAGGCGGATCTTGCCGACGATGCGCAGCCGCACCCTGCGTTCGCGCGGCTTGGCCAAAGCTATGATGTTCAGCCGCTGGACGATGTGCGTGACCTTGCAGAACGGCGCATGCTGTTGTTGGCGCAGCCGCGGGCATTGAGCCCGGCCGAACTTGTCCAACTGGATAGCTGGGTCCGCAAGGGCGGGCGGATATTAATTCTCGCCGATCCTGCGCTGCAATGGGGGAGCCTTTATCCATTGGGCGACAAGCGCAGGCCGTTGTTCACATCGATGCTATCGCCCTTATTCGCGCATTGGGGTCTTGAGCTTGTGCTGCCCATTGCCGATGCGGAACCGATGGCAATCCGCAAGATTGGCAAGCTGAGCATCCGCACGCAGACGCCCGGCGAGTGGCTAAAAATCGGTCGCAGCGGTTCGGCGCGATGTGCGTTAGAGCAAGGCGGCCTTTTGGCGGATTGTAAGATTGGCAAAGGGCGTGCGCTGCTCGTCGCGGACGCGGATTTACTTGATACCGCCTATTGGGAAGGACGGGGCATGCGCGTGCTGACCGGCGGCGACGAATTCGGCAATTTGGCGTGGGTGGAATCATTGCTGGCGCGATTGAACAAAAGCGATTCCATATCCGGGGATTTTGTGGGACATTCTGGGTAGAAATGGGCTTGGAACCGGAAATCTGCGGAAAATCTATGCTTCACACCCATGTCTGCCCAAGGTTTCATGTTCATTTCGCACATTATTTTTATATGAGGAAAAAAATTATATAATGTTTTCAGTATATTGATATTTGCCACCCCAATTTTCCCATAAAATCCCTCTTTTCATCCATGAAATCCCTTGCTATGCAAAGTCATCCAAGGGGTGGATAACTGACACTATCGGTCGTTACGGCGTCCGCATGGCAAAGGGATTTGCCATGATTGTCGTTCTGCATCCTTTTTCATGGGGGTGTTTCGGACGGTGTCAGCGTTGGTGGTCTATGCAGGTTCGGGGGTGTCGGGTGTCGACGCCAAGGGCCGCACGACTATACCCGCCGAAATCCGCGACAGCGTATTGCAATCCAGCGGCAGCAACAGCGTGTGCATTTCGCGCCACAGCAGCCTTCCTTGCCTCATCGGTTTTGGCAGCGCCGAACGCCTCAAGCTGCGCGCAGATATCGAGGCGCAATGGCAAAGCGCCGTTAATCGCGGCACAGACTTTGACCGCGAATTGGCTGGTGTTTCGGCATCTTCCATCTTTGAAACTGCTTTTGAAGCCAGTGGCCGTTTCGTCCTGTCGCCAATGCTCAAGCATTTTGGCCGCATTGACGATCGCGCATTTTTCTTCGGTGCGACCACGCACTTCATGCTTTGGAACCCTGACGTTTTCCTGAAGGAAGCGCCAGCCGCGTTCAACCCAGTCAAGGACGAGCTCAATTATTGGCTGTCCCAAGGCAAGCGCGACAAATGAGCACGCCGGCCCCCCATATTCCAGTCTTACTGGATGAAGTAATTCACTCTCTTGCCATCACCCCTGGCGATGAGATCGTGGATGGTACCTTTGGTGCAGGCGGATACAGCCAAGCGATACTGGCTGGCGGCGCGCGCGTTTACGCGTTCGACCGCGATCCTGATGCACTATCAGAAGGTGCGGACCTTGCAGGCCGCAGTGAGGGCGCTTTGCGTCTTTACCCGGCCTGCTTTTCTATCATGGACGATGTTTTGATGGCCGACGACATAATGTCGGTCGATGGCGTTGTTCTCGACATCGGTGTGTCGTCGATGCAGCTCGACCGCGCAGAGCGTGGCTTTTCTTTCCAGAAAGACGGCCCGCTCGATATGCGCATGGCGCAGGACGGCATGTCCGCCGCTGACTTTGTCAACGAAGCCGACGAAGCCGATATTGCCGACATCATTTATCGTTATGGCGAAGAGCATCGCTCACGGCGCATCGCCCGTTCGATTGTTGCTGCGCGGCCCATCGAAACCACTGCGCAACTCGCGGCCATCGTTCGTAAAGCCGTCGGTCACAAACCCGGCGCGCCAAAAGACCCCGCCACCCGGGCGTTTCAGGCGATCCGCATTCATGTGAACCGCGAGCTGGATGAATTGACCGACGGATTGGAAGCTGCCGAGCGTATGCTTAAGCCCGGCGGTCGTCTTGCTGTTGTGACGTTCCACAGCCTTGAAGATCGCATCGTGAAGCAATTCCTGCGTCGCCGCAGTGGCGCAGAGAGCGCTGGTTCACGGCATGTGCCAATGGTCGGCGGTGCTGGCCCGCAACCTACCTTTGAAAAGGCGGATAAAGCCATTCGCCCTTCGGAAGCCGAACTTACCCGTAACCCAAGGTCGCGTTCCGCCACCTTGCGTTCCGCAACCCGCACAAACGCACCCGCATGGGCAACAGGAGGACTGGCAGCATGAGTCTCGCCATGCAACGACTTAGAAACCTAGGCTGGCTTGCGCTGGTGTTCATGGTTGCGATCCTGCTCTACCCGCTGTCGCTGAACGTTGCGGCGATGCACAGCAACCTTGTCGCGGTTGACCGTGAAATTATGGACACGAAGCGGGAAATCAGCTTCCTTCAGGCGGAAATCCGCACACGCGCCAGCCTGCAGCAGTTGGAAGAGTGGAACGAGCTTTTGTACGGTTACCAGCCCCCTGCGGCTGAACAATTTGTCAATGGCGAAGCTGCGCTTGCCAGCCTGACTGGCGATCTTCCTGAAACCAAGCCCGTCATGATGGCTGCCGCCACTGTCCCGGCGCCGCAAGTTGTTGCCGAGCCTGCGGTTGTAAAGGAAGCGGTTGCCGAAACGCCAAAGCAAGCAGCGCCAAAGGCCGCTGCCACTAAGGCCGTTGCCACTAAGGCCGTTGCCGCTAAGGCTGTTGCCACGAAGCTTGCGGCCAACGACGTTAAAATCTTCGCCACCCCAGTAAAGCGTGCTGCGCCGAAAGCAGTGGCTCCGAAAGTAGAGCAGAGCCGCACCGAGCGTTTGGCGCGGATGGATGAAAAGCTTTTGTCCGACGACCTGTTGCGCGATATTTCGGCAAAAGCAGCTAAAGAACGCCGCCGTTAATGACGCCGCAAACGGCCCGCACCACGACCCGGAAAAGCGGCGTCGGTACGCCTCCGTTTGCTGCGCACGGTTTTTGGCGGCTGCTGGTTTTACTCGCCGCTTTTGGCATGTTCGTCGTCTTGCTCATCGGGCGCTTGGCGACGCTCGCTTTGTTTGAAAACTCGCGCGCTTATGGCGCAACCAGCACGGAATATGTGCCCGAACGCGGCGATATTGTTGATCGCAATGGCGTTCCGTTGGCGCGCAGCATCTATGGCTACGCCATTTGGGTGAAGCCTGCTGACCTGTTGGGCGACCGCAAGCAATTGGCGAACCAACTTGCCGCCATCTTCCCCGATACACCGGCTGCAGAATTTTATGCTAAGTTGACCGCTGACAAACCCGGCTATCTGCGCAAGCGCGCGCTGCCCGAGCAAGTGAAGCAGGTGCACGACCTTGGCGAGATTGCCATTGAATTCCCGCGTGAGGCAACGCGCCTGTACCCGCAGCATGACATGGCGGCACACGTCCTCGGTTTCGTAAACCGCGATGGCCGCGGCGCCATGGGGATGGAGCGGGTCATGAACGATTATCTGCGCGACCCTTCGAAGCGTTCGACTCCGCTGAATTTGGCGTTGGATGTCCGCGTGCAGGCCGCGCTTGAAAGTGAGCTTGCTTCGGGCATGGCTGCAACGAACGCAAAAGGTGGCGCTGGCGTCATATTGGATGTTGCCACCGGTGAGGTCATCGCCATGGCAACATTGCCGTCGTTCAACCCCAACCGGCCGTCGTTCGCAAATATTCCGGACCTTGGGCAACCGATCGTCGATGGCCGCTATCCCATTTCGCGGCAAACCAACAACGTCACGAACCGCGTGTATGAACTCGGCTCCACCTTTAAACCGCTGACCGTGGCTGCTGCGTTGGACGCAGGCACGGTGCGCGACCTGTCCGTTCGTTATGATGCGACCAAGCCACTTCAATATGGCAGGTTTAAAATCCGCGATTCGCATCCGTCCGAACGCTGGATGAACACCCCCGAAGCGTTGATCCACAGTTCGAATATTGTGACCGCACAAATTGCCGACAAATTGGGTGCGGCCCGTATGGATGCCATGTTGCGTACTATGCATTTTAACGCGCGTCCCGACATCGAATTGGCAGAAAAGGCCATGCCGCTCTATCCCAAATCATGGGATCGCCTCACCAATATGACCGTTGGGTACGGGCATGGCATCGCGGTTACACCCATGCATTTGGCAAGCGCATATGCGGCCATGGTCAATGGCGGCATTTATCGTCCGGCCACGATGTTCAAGACGAAATCGGATGCCAAAATTCCCGGCAAGCGCGTCTTTTCCGCGGCTACCAGCGCACGGATGCGGCAGCTTATGCGCATGATCGTCGTCGACGGCACCGGCAACCAAGCCGACGCCTTGGGCTACCGCGTCGGCGGCAAGACAGGCTCCGCCGAAAAACCCGGCGTTGGCGGCTATAGCCGCAATCTGGTCGTCTCTACCTTTGCGGCAGCTTTCCCGATGGACAACCCGCGTTATGTTGTGCTTGCCATGCTGGATGAGCCACAGGGCACGGAGGCATCAAGCTTTCAGCGGACGGCAGGCTTTACCGCAGCGCCGGTGGTGCGGAAGACGATTACACGCATCGGTCCTTTGATGGGAATTATCCCTGACATGAAACGCGATGTTGATGTATCGGAACTCATGCCTTTATTGTGGAAGGCGAAGGGGGAGCAATAGTGAAGCTCGGGCAATTGGTGAGCGATGCCGATCCGGCATTTGCCGACAGAACAGTGACCGGCTTTGCCATCGACCATCGGAAGATTGCGCCCGGAACGGTTTTTGGTGCCTTTGAAGGTGCCAGTTTCAATGGCGAAGATTTCATCGATGCCGCGATTGCCGCGGGTGCGGTGGCTATCGTCGCGCGTCCGGAGGCAAAAGTCACAGGCGCGCTGCATATCGCCGATGCGGAGCCACGCCGCGCGTTTGCGCAACTGGCCGCCAATTATTTCCGTCCCTTTCCCGGGCAGATTGCCGCCGTCACGGGCACAAATGGCAAGACATCAACCGCTGAACTCACCCGTCAGCTGTGGCGCATGGCGGGGCACAATGCAGCGTCGATCGGCACCTTGGGTATCACAACGGCGTCGGACCAAACAACGACCGGGCTGACAACACCCGACATCGTGACCTTCCTTGCGAACATGTCCGGCCTGGCCCGCGAAGGCGTAAGCCACGCGATATTTGAAGCATCGAGCCACGGCCTGTCGCAATATCGTAGCGAAGGCGTTCGGGTTTCGGTGGCCGCGTTCACGAATTTGAGCCGCGATCATCTTGATTATCATGGCACGATGGAAAGCTATTTCGACGCAAAGATGCGTTTGTTCGACGAGGTGGTCGATGAAAATGGCTGCGCCGTCATCTGGGCAGATGATGTCTGGTCGGACCAAGTCATTGCACGGGCGCGCAAACGCGACCTGCGGATGATTACCGTGGGCGAAAAGGGCAAGGGTGTGCAATTGCTCTCGCGCGAAGCCACGCAGCTTGGCCAGACGCTTGAGCTGCGCATTCAAGGCGATGTGTACAAAGTGAAACTGCCGCTGATTGGTGCCTATCAGGCCGCAAACGCGCTTGTCGCCGCGGGCGTCGTGATGGCGAGTGGCGGCGACGTGGAAAGCCTGCTGTCGCATCTCGCGCGGTTGCAGCCCGTCCGTGGCCGACTGGAGCGCGCCGTCATCACCAAAAGCGGTGCCCCCGTCTATGTCGATTATGCGCACACGCCCGACGGCCTGCGCGCCGCAATCGCGGCATTGCGCCCGCATACAAAGGGCAAGCTTATCACGGTATTTGGCGCAGGTGGTGACCGCGATACGGGCAAGCGTCCGGAAATGGGTGCGGTTGCGGTTGCGGATTCCGACATTGTGATCGTGACCGACGATAATCCCCGCAGCGAAGATCCATCGCTTATTCGCGCAGACATCATGGCCGGCGCGCCCGGCGCACATGAAATTGGCGACCGGCGCTATGCGATTGCCTTTGCCATCGAACATGCCGAGCCCGATGATATCGTCCTGATCGCGGGCAAGGGGCACGAACAAGGGCAAATCATCATGGGCCGCGTTTTACCGTTTGACGATGTCGAAGTCGCGCGGGAATGTGCAGCATGACGCCCTTATGGACTTTTGAAGAATTGCTGGCCGCGACCGGCGGGACGGCTGCGGGACATTTTGATGTCCATGGCGTTGCGTTCGACTCCCGCGAAATCGGGGCAGGGGACTTGTTCTTTGCGCTCAAGGGTGCCGAAACCGACGGGCATAGGTTCATCGAAACAGCATGTGCCAATGGCGCCGCCGGCGCGATTGTGTCGCAGCCCGTGCCTTTCCCGCATATTCTGGTCAGCGACACGATGCAGGCGCTTGAGGCACTTGGCCATGCGTCACGCGCAAGGACCAAGGCCAAGATTATCGGCGTAACGGGCTCTGCCGGTAAAACGGGGACCAAAGAAGCGCTCTATGCTGCGCTGGACCGCTATTCACGCGGGCGCGCGCACCGGTCGGTCAAAAGCTATAACAATCATGTCGGCGTCCCGCTTAGCCTCGCGCGCATGCCCGCAGACTGCGATTTCGGCATTTTCGAAATGGGCATGAACCATGCCGGTGAAATGCGGGCGCTCAGCAAGATTGTGCGTCCTGACGTCGCGATTATCACCACCATTGCCCCGGCGCATATCGAATTTTTCAAGGACGAGGGCGCCATTGCAGATGCCAAGGCGGAGATATTTGAAGGATTGGCCGAAGGTGGCACGGCGATTCTGCCGGCCGATAGTCCTCATTATGCGCGGCTTCGTGCTGTGGCGGAGCAACATACCGGCAACATCATGTCCTTTGGCTTTAGCGCGGATGCCGATGTCCGCGTGGTCGACCATATGCAGGCTGATGGCGGCACGCTGATCACCGCAAAAGTGCGTGACAATATGCTGTCCTTCACGCTGTCGCAGCCCGGAGAGCATTGGATTGGGAACAGCATGGCGGTTTTGGCCGCGGTTTCCGCAGCAGGCGGCGATCTAGCGTCGGCGGGTCTTGCCATGGCGGAAAT
Organism: Pseudomonadota bacterium; assembly: GCA_041175505.1. GTDB lineage: Bacteria > Pseudomonadota > Alphaproteobacteria > Sphingomonadales > Sphingomonadaceae > Sphingorhabdus_B. The sequence continues at coordinate 23,449 of JBEDET010000020.1, read as the reverse complement.
GGGCGGCCTTGCCGGGCGCGGCGCGCGCCATGTTATTCGCATTGGTGATGGTACCGGCCATCTTATTGACGAAAGCTACAACGCCAACCCTGCATCGATGCTGGCGACAATCGGCCAGTTGGGGCAAGCATCCGGCGGCCGCCGGATTGCCGTTTTGGGTTCGATGAAGGAACTCGGGGAAAAAAGTGCGCAATATCACAGCGCACTCGCCGCACCCTTAGCCGCCGCAAAGGTGGATTTTGCACTGCTCGTCGGTCAAGAGATGGCAATTCTCGCCGATGCGTTGAAAGCAGGGGTTGAGGGACCAGCCAATTTCGCGCATTGCGCGACCGCGCAGGAGGCATTGGCCCTTCTGCAAAATTATCTTTGCGCATCAGACACGATATTGGTCAAAGGTTCCAATAGTATGGGACTTTCCTCCATCGTCAGCGCGCTGACGGGTGGGAAAAACTAATGCTGTATATATTGGCCGAATATCTTGGTTTCCCGGGTCTGTTAAACCTTATCCGCTATCTTAGTTTCCGTTCGGGCGCAGCCGTTGCCACCGCGCTGATTATCGGTCTGCTGATCGGTCCGCGCTTCATCAGCATGCTGCGTGTCCGTCAGGGCAAGGGCCAGCCCATTCGCAGCGACGGTCCGCAATCCCACCTCGCCAAGGTCGGCACGCCGACCATGGGCGGCCTGATGATATTGGTATCGGTCGGCGTTTCGATGCTGCTGTGGATGGACCTTACCAATGTGTATGTTTGGGCATGTCTGCTGGTTACCGCAGGCTTTGGTACCGTCGGGTTTCTCGACGATTATGACAAGGTCAAAAAGCGAAGTCACAAGGGCGTTTCGGGCAGGATCCGGCTGCTGATGGAGTTTGCGATTGCGGGCGTTGCGGTATCGCTGATTGTCTCGCAATCGGGTGGCATGTTGTATCTGCCCTTCGTCAATGGCCCCGTTGTCGATCTGGGTTGGTGGTATGTGCCCTTTGGCGCGTTCGTCATTGTCTCCTTTGGCAATGCGGTGAACCTGACCGATGGCCTTGACGGATTGGCCACTATGCCAGTGATTATCGCGTCAGTCGCATTCATGCTCATCGTCTACATGGTCGGTAACGCCAAATATGCGGCCTATTTGGGCATTCCCTTTTACTTGGGCGCTGGCGATCTTGCGATGTTGTGCGGTGCCATCGTCGGCGCTGGTTTGGCGTTCCTGTGGTTCAACGCGCCGCCTGCTGCAGTGTTCATGGGCGATACCGGCAGCCTTGCGCTGGGCGGCACATTGGGCGCGATCGCCGTTGTCGCACATCATGAATTCGTGCTCGCCATCATCGGCGGACTTTTCGTGATTGAGGCGCTGTCGGTCATCATTCAGGTGTTCTGGTTCAAACGCACCGGCAAGCGCATCTTCCGCATGGCACCCATCCACCATCATTTTGAACAGCTTGGCTGGTCGGAACCGACCGTTGTTATCCGTTTTTGGATTGTCGCTTTCGTACTCGCGCTTGCAGGGCTATCAACGCTCAAGCTGAGATGATTACTACCCCCGCCTTCAAAGACCGTAAGTTTGCGATGCTGGGGCTTGCGCGCTCCGGCCTTGCAGCTGCGCGGTCGCTTGTTGCGGGCGGGGCCGAAATCCTTGCATGGGATAATGACGAAGGCGCGCGCGCCAAAATTGCCGATATTGCAAATATTGGCGATCCGTTGCTGGCGGACCTGTCGGGCTATGAAGCGATTGTTGTATCGCCCGGCGTGCCCATCAACCGCCATCCCATAGCGGACAAGGCAAAGGCCGAAGGGCTGCCGTTAATCGGCGACATTGAATTATTCGCAATGGCGCGGGCAAGCCTGCCGCCGCACCATGTTGTCGGCATTACCGGCACCAATGGGAAATCGACGACGACCGCCTTGGTCCACCATCTGTTGAGTAGCGCTGGGTTGCCCGTTCGCATGGGCGGAAACATTGGCTTGCCAATTTTGTCGCAGGCACCGTTGCCCGCAGGCGGCGTATATGTGTTGGAACTTTCCAGCTACCAAATCGACATCACCCATTCCCTGTCGTGCGATGCGGCCGCGCTGATTAACCTGTCGCCCGATCATCTTGACCGTTATGATGGTTATGCAGGCTATGTCGCCTCAAAGGCACGCCTGTTCGACATGCAGACGGGCAATACGCATTCCGTGTTTGGTAAAGGCGACGCCGATACCGAGCAGGTGTATCGCGATGTGCTTGCGCGGCGCGGTGCCGAGTTGGTCCATCTGGCAGACCCGGCGTTGGTCGCGGGGCAGGCGGATTGGCCTTCGTTGCAAGGCCCCCATAATTTGCAGAATATTGCTGTCGCCATCGCGATCGTCGAATCTCTCGGGCTGACGGAGGCGCAATGGCGCCCCGCATTGGCGACATTTCAGGGGCTTGCGCACCGGATGGAGGTTGTTGCCGAACGCAATGGTGTCTTGTTCGTCAACGACAGCAAGGCCACTAATGCAGCATCGACGGCACCCGCGCTCGCGGCCTATCCACGCGTCCACTGGATCGTCGGCGGCCTGCCCAAGACAGATAATCTGGACGAGTGCATTCCCAATTTCGGGCATGTCGTGAAAGCCTATACCATTGGTGAGGCCGGACCATTGTTCCACGAACTGCTGTCCCCGCATATGCCGGTCGAACGTAGCGAAATGATGGGCACGGCGGTCTGTTCAGCCGCTGCCCAGGCGGAACCCGGCGATGTGATCATGCTGTCGCCCGCTTGCGCGTCGTTCGACCAGTTTAAAGATTTTGAGGCGCGCGGTGACGCGTTCCGGGCGATTGTTGAGGCACTATGAACGGCGAACGTAAAGAAGTTCCGTGGGTACTGGCCGCCAAGACCGGCAAAATCGGTTTTGCGAACCGGCTTGGCCGCGGTGACCGATCACCACTTGGCGTATGGTTCTGGGAACTTGACCGCGTGCTATTGTCACTGATGATGGTGTTGATCGCGATCGGCTTGCTCGCTGTTGCGGCGGGGTCCCCCGCAGGGGCCCAGCGCCTGTCGTCGTCCACAACGCAATTGTCATCCTTATACTTTTTCTACCGGCAATTGATGTGGGTGATGGTCGGGGTACCGTTGATGCTTCTCGTGTCGATGTATCCGCGCGAACAGGCACGCCGCTTTGGGGTCTTTGGCTTTTGCATCTTCTTCGTGCTGCTGGCGCTTGTGCCCATCATTGGCCGCGAGGTGAACGGGTCGCAGCGCTGGATTGGCGCGGGTTTTGCGGGGCTTCAGCCGTCCGAATTTCTGAAACCCTTTTACGCCGTCGCCATGGCATGGATTATCAGCTGGCGGTTGAAAGACCCCTCCTTGCCGGTGCTGGTCTTAAGCAGCATCGTGACGGGTTTGGTGTGCGTCCTCTTGTTATTGCAGCCTGACCTTGGCCAGTCCATTTTGTTCATGGGCACATGGTTTGCGTTGATGATGGTGGCCGGCGTCCCGGCATCACGGCTGTGGGGACTGATCATCAGCGGCGTGGTGTTTATCGTGCTGGCCTATAATTTCTATCCGGTCGCCACACAGCGTATTGATGCATGGATTTTCGGAACTGAAGGCCTAACGCATGACAAGATGGCGTTGGCAACATTGACCAACGGTGGCTTCTTTGGCCTTGGCCCCGGACTTGGTATCAAGAAATATTCGCTGCCTGAAGGGCACACGGATTATATCTTCTCCGTCATTGGTGAAGAATTTGGTCTGTTGGCGTGCATGCTTATTGCGATTTTGTATTTCGCCATATTGGTCCGCATCATCATTCGCCTGCTCGATGAAAAGGACCAGTTTGTGGTTCTGGCCGTGACCGGGCTTGGCGCCCAATTCATTGGTCAGGCTATGATCAACATGGCGGTGAACCTTGGCGTCTTTCCGTCCAAGGGCATGACCCTGCCGTTTATCAGCTACGGTGGATCGTCCATTCTGGCGCTGTCGGTGACCTGCGGTCTCATCTTGGCACTGACGAAGCGAAACCCATATCTTGACCGGTCGCTGTATATGGTGAAGGGATAGCGACCATGACGATTTCTCGGCATTATGTGTTGGCCGCTGGCGGGACAGGGGGGCATCTTATCCCTGCGTTCGCGCTAGGGCAGGAACTTCTGAACAGAGGCCACCATGTTGCGTTGATCACCGATGCGCGCGGCGCGAAAATTCCGGGCTGCCCCGAAAAAATGGCAACGCATATTTTGCCCGCAGGCCGTATCACGAAAAACCCACTCAGCTGGCTGCCCGGCATTCGGGCTATCGCCGAAGGCCGTATGATGGCGCGGCGTTTTTACGCCAGCTTTGAACCAACGGCTGTTGTCGGCTTTGGCGGATATCCGGCATTCCCTGCCTTGTTGGGTGCATTTGCCGAAAAAATTCCGGCGATCATTCACGAACAAAATGCCGTGCTCGGCCGCGTCAATCGCTTCACCGCGCGGCAAGTGAACGCCATTGCGACGGCCTATCCCGACGTGCTGCGTCTGTCGCCGCGTTATGCGGGCAAGGTGCATCTGGTTGGAAATCCTGTGCGCGAAGACGTTTTGGCGCTGCGTGATGCGCCCTATCCGCCGCTTTTGGCCGACGGCATTTTTCGTGTGCTGGTGACGGGGGGGAGCCAAGGCGCGACCATATTGTCCGACATTGTCCCCGATGGTCTTGCCCGCCTACCGCTGAATTTGCGCCGCCGTCTTCAGGTTACGCAGCAGTGCCGCGCAGAGGATATCGAGACGGTTCGTCAGGCATATGCCGCACATGACATTCCGGCAGAGCTTGCAACATATTTGCCGGACCTGCCCGAACGTTTGGGCTGGGCGCATATGGTCATCGGGCGTGCGGGGGCATCAACGGTGGCCGAACTGACCTGCGCCGGACGGCCGGCGATTTTGGTGCCATTGCCTAGCGCGACCGATGATCACCAAAGCTACAACGTCAAAGAAATGGTCGCCGCCGGCGGCGCGCGTGCCATTGCGCAGCCAGCCTTCACCGCGGTTGAGCTCGCCAAGCAAATAGAGAAAATTGCGCTTGAACCCGGCGCACTCGAAAATGCGGCCAAGGCGGCCAAAAGCTGTGGCCGTCCTAACGCCGTTGCCGATTTGGCTGACCTTGTGGAATCCTTTGGCCGCGCGCCAATCATGCATGGCCTTTCGGCAAAGCCCGACACATCGGCATCATTTGGTGCCGCACCCGCACTCGCACGAAAGAGCATCTCATGAAGGGCGTCCCAACGGATATTGGCATCGTCCACTTTGTCGGCATTGGCGGCATCGGCATGTCCGGCATTGCCGAGGTCATGCACAATCTTGGCTATCAGGTGCAGGGCAGCGACATCGCCGACAGCTATGTTGTCGATGGCCTGCGCAAGCGCGGTATCAAGGTGATGATCGGGCATAGCGCCGATAACCTTGGCGACGCGGCTGTTGTGGTGACGTCCACTGCGGTCAAAAAAGGCAACCCCGAACGCGATGCTGCGCTTGAACGCCGCATTCCACTGGTACGCCGCGCTGAAATGCTTGCCGAGCTGATGCGGTTGAAGAACACCGTGGCCGTGGCAGGGACGCATGGCAAAACAACGACGACGTCCATGATTGCCGCGATGCTCGACCATGGCGGCATTGACCCCACGGTGATTAACGGCGGCATCATCAACAGCTATGGTTCAAACGCGCGTCTGGGTGCGAGTGACTGGATGGTTGTTGAGGCCGACGAAAGTGACGGCAGCTTCCTGCGCCTTGACGGTACGCTGGCGGTTGTCACCAACATCGATCCAGAGCATCTCGACCATTATGGCGATTTCGATGCCATCAAGCGGGCCTTTGTCGAATTTGTCGAGAACGTGCCTTTCTATGGCGCGGCAATCATGTGCCTCGACCATCCAGAAGTGCAGGCCATTTTGCCCAAGATCCGCGATCGCCGGATTATCACTTATGGTTTTTCGGCACAGGCCGACATTCGCGGCGAAAATGTAACGCCGTTCCCCGGTGGCAATCGTTTCGATGTGGTTGTCCGCGCGCGCGACGGATCGCAACGCACGATAGAGGGCGTCGTCTTGCCAATGCCCGGACGGCATAATGTGCAGAATGCTTTGTCTGCCATCGCGGTCGGCCTTGAAATGGGCATGAGCGATGAAGCTGTCGCGCATGGCTTTGACAAATTCGGTGGCGTCAAACGACGCTTTACAAAGGTTGGCGAAGTCGATGGCGTGACCATCATCGATGATTATGGCCATCACCCCGTCGAAATCCGCGCGGTGCTTTCTGCGGCACGCGAGGGCGCACAGGGCCGCGTGATTGCCGTGGCGCAACCGCATCGCTTCACCCGCCTGCGCGACCATATGGATGATTTCCAACAGGCGTTTAATGACGCCGATATGGTGTTCATTTCGCCTGTCTACGCCGCAGGCGAAGCGCCCATTGATGGCGTCGATTCCGAGGCGCTCGTGAACGGCATCAAGGCACGTGGGCACCGTTCGGCGGCGACCATCGCGGATGCGCACGCGCTTGCAGTGAAGCTTGCAGAAACGGTGCAGGAAAATGACATGGTTGTCTGCCTTGGCGCGGGCGACATCACCAAATGGGCAGCGGGACTTGCGGACGCCATTAAGGCAGCCCGTGCATGACCGTGAACATCCTTCCAAAGGTTGAGGGCAAGTTAACGCCTGACGCGCCGCTTGCGCCATTGGTGTGGTTCAAATCGGGCGGCAGTGCGGAATTTCTTTTCGAACCTAAAGACATCAACGACCTGCAAGAATTTCTGCGGCAGCTTGATCCAAATGTGCCCGTCATGGCGCTTGGCCTTGGCTCCAACCTGATCGTGCGGGATGGCGGCGTTAGGGGCGTTGTCGTTCGCCTTGGCAAAGCCTTTGCCAAAGTGACACCCATTGACGCAGTCACGCTGAATTGCGGGGCAGGGGCGTCAGGCATATTGGTATCGTCAACGGCGCGGGACAACGTAATTTCGGGGCTTGAGTTCCTGCGGTCCATTCCCGGCACGGTCGGCGGCTTTGTGCGCATGAACGGCGGCGCCTATGGCGGTGAGGTGAAGGACATATTGGTCGATTGCGATGTCGTGATGCGCGATGGCGCGCTTGCGACCTTGTCGGTTGAAGAACTGCATTATAGCTATCGTCATTCACAGCTTCCCGATGGTGCAATTGTCGTCGGTGCGCGCTTTCGCGGTGTGCCGGGCGCGTCAGACGCCATTCAGGCGGAGATGGACCGGATCGGCGCCGCGCGCGAAGCATCGCAGCCGCTGCGTTCCAAAACGGGTGGATCGACCTTCAAAAATCCGGACGGACACAAGGCATGGCAGTTGGTTGACGAAGCGGGATGCCGCGGATTGCAAATCGGTGGCGCGCAGGTTTCGGAAAAGCATACCAACTTTTTGATTAACACAGGCGATGCGACAAGCGCCGATATTGAGGCGTTGGGCGATGAAGTTCGCCAGCGTGTAAAGGCGAAGTCAGGCATTGACCTGCATTGGGAAATACAACGCGTGGGTGAAACAAAATGAGTGAGCAAATCCACGTAGCGGTATTGATGGGTGGCTGGTCAAACGAACGGCCAGTCTCGCTGATGAGCGGCAACGGCGTGGCCGATGCGCTTGAGAAAGTGGGCTATAAGGTCAGCCGTGTCGACATGGACCGCAATGTTGCGCAGGTTCTGGCTGCGCTGCGCCCCGATGTCGTGTTTAACGCTTTGCACGGCGTTCCGGGCGAAGATGGCTCGGTGCAGGGCATGCTCGATTTGATGGGCATTAAATATACCCATAGCGGCATGGTGACGTCGGTGATTGCCATCGACAAGGAATTGACGAAGCAGCGGCTGGTGCCCGCCGGCATTCCGATGCCAAAGGGTACGATGGTGGATAGCGAAAGCCTGTTCGCCGCTGACCCATTGCCGCGGCCTTATGTGCTGAAACCCGTCAATGAAGGCAGCTCGGTTGGCGTCGCGATTGTCACCGAAGCCAGCAATTATGGCAACCCGATTGCGCGCGATGCCAAGGGGCCTTGGCAGGAATTTCCAACATTGCTGGCTGAACCCTTTATCAAGGGCCGCGAACTGACGGTAGCGGTGCTGGGCGGCAAGGCGTTGTGCGTTACCGAGTTAAAGCCAAAGAGTGGCTTTTACGATTTTGATGCCAAATATACCGATGGCCTGACCGAGCACATCTGTCCGGCCGAAATCCCCGAGGATATTGCGCAATACATGTTGGATGTCGCATTGGATGCCCACCGTTTGCTGGGCTGCAAAGGCGCATCGCGCACGGATTTCCGCTGGGATGATGAATTGGGCAAAAACGGCGTCTTCGTGCTGGAAACCAACACGCAGCCTGGAATGACGCCGTTGAGCCTCGTGCCCGAACAGGCGCGGCATGTTGGCATCAGCTATGAACAATTGGTCGACATGATCGTGAAAGAGGCGTTGGCATAATGGCGGCCGCTGCCCGAAAACCTGCTGCAAAGCGCAAGGCCGCTTCGCCGAACCCGCGCAAGAAAGTGCTGCAAATATCCTGGGTTGACCGGATCATGCGGATCCTGCCGATTTCGGAAGAAGATGTGCAGCGCGCACTCACATGGATTTTTGTAACCGCGCTTGCGGTGCTGCTATTTGCCATTGCCCAATATGCGGGCGTCACCGCCGCGGCGTATCAGCAATATGCGGCGCTCGCTGCAAAGGCTGGCTTTCAGGTGCAGCGTGTTGAAGTCACCGGCATGGAACGTGTCGATCAGGTTCGGGTCTATCAACTTGTTCTTGCCGAAAAAGACCGTGCGATGCCATTGGTCGACATCGACAAGGTGCGCGCAGACTTGCTGAAATATGGCTGGATCAAAGACGCCCGCGTGGCGCGCCGTTTGCCCGATACGCTTGCGGTTGAAATCGTCGAGCGGAAGCCCGCGGCGATTTGGCAGCGCAACGGCAAATATTCGCTGATCGATGCCAACGGAATTGTCCTGCAAAATATTGCGGCGGGCGAAGGTGGCGATTTGCCGACATTGAATGGCATTGACGCAAACCGACATGCTGTTGCGCTCAACACCCTGCTCGACAATGCCTCCGCACTGAAAGCGCAGGTCATTGGCGCAACATGGGTGGGCAACCGCCGTTGGGATTTGCAGTTCCAAAGCGGTGAAACATTGGCCTTGCCAGAGGGTGAAAAGGCAGCGGCCGAAGCGTTGCTGAATTTTGCGCGGATGGATGGTATCCACCGGCTGCTTGGCCGCGACCTGATCCATTTTGACTTGCGCGACCCGGAACGTGCATATTTCCGCAAGGCGCCCAAAGTCGAACCTGTTAAAGTAGAGAGCGGCGACATAACGTCGACCACCAGCGGAAGAGAAGTATGAGAGCTGCACGCGTTGAAAAACTGATTTCGGCCATTGATATTGGCTCTTCGAAAGTTTCGGCACTCATCGCCGGGGTGACCGACAGCGGCGAACTGTTGGTGCTGGGTACCGGCCAACGCGAGAGCAGGGGCGTCACACGCGGCTGCATTGCCGATGTCGAACAAGCTGAATTGTCCGTGCGCCACGCCGTTGAACAGGCCGAGCGTATCGCAGGGCTGAACATTGACCGCGTGTGGGTGGGCATGTCCGCCGGCGGGCTGGATAGCTTGCTTGCGCCCGTTGAAATTGAACTGGGTGGTGATCGCATCACGCAGGAAGATGTCGATGAATTGCTTCAGGCTGGACGTGCGAACATTCAGACCGGCGGCAAAATTGCGCTTCATATACAGCCGACATTATACTCGCTGGATGGTGTCGGCGGTGTTGCGAACCCTCTTGGGCTACATGCCGACCGCCTTGGCGTCGATGTCCATGTCGTTCTGGCGGACCAGTCGCCTGTCCGGAACATGGATATGACGGTGCGCGCGGCGCATCTTGATGTTGAGTCGCTCGTTGTTGGTCCGGTTGCCACTGGCCTTGCGTGCCTGACGGCGGAAGAACGTGAGCTGGGTGTCGCTCTTGTCGAATTTGGCGCGGCGGTGACCAATGTGTCGGTGTTCATCGGCGGCATGCTCGTTGGCCTTGAGACCATTCAAAAGGGCGCGTCTGATATTACGGACGACATCGAATCGGCTTTTGGTATTCGCAGGGCGCAAGCCGAGCGGCTCAAATGCTTTCACGGCTCTGCCTTAACCAGCCCGCGTGATCATCAAGAAGTGCTCGACATTGGCCCTGATGAAAACGGTGTTGAAGCAGGCGCTAACGCACCGCGCATCACCAAGGCGCAGTTGAACGCCGTGGTCTGCCAGCGCGTGGACTCCATCGTTACCGAAATCGCACAAGCGCTGAAAACCTTGGGCTTCTCAGGCCCATCCGGGCATCAGGTGGTGTTGACCGGCGGCGGCGCTGAACTAAAGGGCGCAGCGGAACATATGCAAGGCGCATTGGGCCGCACGGTCCGCATTGGCCGTCCATCTGGCCTCGCCAGCATTCCCGAGGCACATTCGGGACCTGCATTCTCAACGCTCGTCGGATTGATTCATTACGCCGCATCGGAACGTGTTGACCTGAAATCAGGTTATGATTTGCGTGTCGAGCAGATGGCCGGGACTATGCCGGGGTTAATCGAACGGATAAAACGCGCTGTACGAGAGAATTTCTGACAGAAACCTGTGCAAAAGCGGTAATTTTTGAGTGTGCACTTTGTCCTTTTGTGTCAAAAGCGTGAAAATTTCGAACAAGCCACAGAGGCTAGGGGGATAAAGTTATGAGCATCAATATCGGTCCACCAATGGTTGACGAGTTGAAGCCGAAAATTGCAGTTATTGGTGTTGGTGGCGCAGGCGGTAACGCCGTGGCCAACATGATCAGCGCAAAGGTAGAAGGCGTCGATTTCCTTGTTGCCAACACCGACGCACAGGCATTGAATGCGTCGCCTGCCGAATATCGCATTCAGCTTGGACCTGAAATCACGCAGGGTCTTGGCGCAGGTTCACGCCCCGAAGTTGGCCGTGCTGCGGCTGAAGAAACGCTTGAGCAAGTGAAAGTGGCGCTTACCGGTTGCCACATGTGCTTTATCGCGGCTGGTATGGGCGGCGGCACCGGAACGGGCGCTGCACCTGTTATCGCCAAGGTTGCGCGCGAAATGAACATTTTGACGGTTGGTGTCGTAACCAAGCCGTTTATGTTCGAAGGTTCGCGCCGCATGCGGTCGGCAGAATCGGGCATCGCCGAACTGCAGCAGCATGTTGATACGCTGATCGTTATTCCAAACCAGAATCTGTTCCTTGTCGCCAACCCGAACACCACATTTAAGGAAGCGTTCCAGCTTGCTGATGAAGTGTTGCAGCAGGGCGTCCGTGGCATCACGGACCTGATGGTTATGCCCGGCCTCATCAACCTCGACTTTGCCGACGTCCGTTCTGTCATGCACGAAATGGGCAAGGCAATGATGGGCACTGGTGAAGCCGAAGGCGACGGTCGCGCGCTCGAAGCGGCGGAAAAGGCCATTGCCAACCCCTTGCTCGACGGCGTGTCGATGCAGGGTGCAAAGGGCGTTATCGTATCGATTACCGGTGGCGAAGATATGCGCCTGATGGAAGTAGACGAAGCGGCCAATCATATTCGTGAACTGGTTGATCCTGACGCAAACATCATCTGGGGTTCGGCATTCAATGAAAATCTGAACGGCAAGATCCGCGTTTCGGTTGTCGCCACTGGCATCGATAACGAAGGCTTGAACGCGACACCGGCAGCACAAAGAACGCCATTCTCATTCAGCCGCCCTGCGCCTGCGCCTGCCGTAGAAGTTGCACCTGCTGCGACATCTTTGTTTGAAAACACAGCCGATACAGCTGCAGCCGAAGAAACGGCCTCAGCTGAATTCGAAAATGAAGCAGACGACGACAGCTTGGAACTTGGTAGCGACTTTGTTGCGATCGAAGAAGATGAAGCTGAAGAAGATGCAGCCGAATATGCAGACAACAATGACAGCCCACGGGATTCGTGGGCGAATGCCGACGCACTTGACCTCGATACGCCTGCGACCGAAGGCTATCCGTCTGCGCAGCCAGTTGATGTGACGGAGCCACCAGAACGCGCTGCACCACGCATTCCAACGGGCGGCACATTGTTTGAACGCATGTCCAACCTTTCACGTGGCCTTACCCGTTCGGAAGACGACGCGGAAAAGCGCAATGAAGGCGGCAATGGCACAGGCTTCCCAAGCTTTCTTGACCGTCAGAACAACTCATAAGACGCGCGGCAAGCGCACCGTCATCTTGTCGTTTCTATGCAACCGTTTGTCGGACCAAAGCGTGAATGCGCTTTGTGTTCGGCAGTCGGTAGCTACATAGAAAAACATGGATGTGACAATATTACGTAGCCTTGGATTCATTAGCGCGCTGGCTTTTTCGGCCGGTGGCGTTTCACCCGCCGTGCACGCACAGGCTGTCGATGAAAGCGCGCTGGAGGCGCTTGACCAGAAAACGCCTGCGGTCGTGCCAGATATTGTCGAGCCCGCTGGCGCGGTGGAGTTGCGTGACGCGATGCGGCGCATTTCTTTTAACCCAAGCGATGCAGATGCCTTGGCCGATGCAGGCAATGCCTCTTTGCTGTTGGGCGATGCCAATGCCGCGCTCAATTTCTTCACGCGCGCCAATGCGATACGCCCGAATAACAACCGGATCGTGTCCGGCCTGGCGACAGCAACCGTGCGCACCGAAAACCCGTTTGAGGCTTTGCGCCTGTTTGATGATGCCGTCCGGTTGGGCGCGAGCGAACGTTCAATTGCCGCCGACCGCGCGCTGGCCTTTGATTTGCTCGGTAATTTCGGACGTGCACAGCAGGATTATCAATTGGCGCGGACCGTGGCATCGTCTGATGACATCATCATTCGTCAGGCCGTGTCTCTTTCGCTTGCGGGGCAAAAGGAACCGGCCGACGCTATGCTACTGCCGCTTTTGCAGCGCAACAGTCCTGCCGCATGGCGCGCGCGGGCTTTTATGTTGGCCGCGCGTGGTGATTTGCGTGAATCCAACAAGGTTGCGCAGGGCTTTATGGATGCACCATCGGCGCAAAAGATGGAGCGGTTTTTCCGCCTGATGCCAAATTTAACCGGCGCGCAGCAGGCGGCCGCCATTCATCTGGGGCATTTTCCCACCAGCCAATCGGTCGGGCGTGACAGCGAACAGGTTCGCCGTGTCGCCGCCACCGTGCCGCAATCTGCCGTCGGCCCCGGCCAAAACCGCCTCATTCCATCAGGCGCGCCGCTTGGAACAAAGCCGACAGCAGCGCGTGACGCGAAAAGCGAAGCAAAGCCACAGAGCAAGCCGGAACGAAAAACGCAGGAACGTGTGGAAGTTCAGGCCGCGGTTGCAACAACGCCTCGGCCTGATCCTGTTGTTGCCAAGGTTGAACTGGCAGCAGCGGTCGCGGTGACGACGCCAACCGCGCAAGAACCGTTGACGCTTGCGGCGGTAACGCCCCCGCAACCCGCTCCCGCTAAAATCATCGCAGCACCAACAGCCGTGCCTGCGTCCACCACTTCGGCGGGCTTCAGTCTGGATGCAATTGTGGGCGCCATCGAAATTCCGGAAAGTGAGCAACGGCCTTCGGAAGTTCCGGTCGATTTGAAAAAGCTTAAGCCCGTGACGCCAAAGGCAGCGGCGGACGCAAGCAAGGCCCCCAAACTTGATCCGAAAGCCGCCGCCAAAGCCAAGTTAGAAGCCGCAAATCCGGCGCGCATCTGGGTGCAAATCGCAACTGGTGAAGCCAGTGGGCTTGGTTTCGACTATCGCAAATTGACGAAGAACAACCCTATATTGTTCAAAGCGCAGAAACCATGGACATCTCCATGGGGCAGGACCGCGCGACTACTCGTTGGCCCGTTTGCGGATGCAAAGGCCGCCAAAAAGTGGGAAGGCGACTTCAAGAAAGTGGGCGGCGACGCATTTATGTGGAAAAGCGAGATTGGCGTTCCTGTGAATGCCTTAAAGGTAAAATAGGCTTCCTGTCGCGGCGGCTTGGTTGCATAAGCGCGGCATGTCGCAACTGGCTTCCTACGCATCACTTCCCGGCAACAGCCGCGGCCGATTTCATCCAGAGCCCGACCGCGATATTCGCGGCCCGCGTGATATATTCCAACGCGACCGGGATCGCATCATTCACTCGATTGCGTTCCGGCGGCTGCGCCACAAAACGCAGGTATTCATCTCGCCCGACGGCGACCATTATCGTGTGCGCCTGACGCACAGCCTTGAAGTCGCGCAAATTGGCCGCACCATTGCCCGTGCGCTTGGCCTGAATGAAGATCTGACCGAGGCATTATGTCTTGCGCATGATATCGGGCACCCGCCCTTTGGCCATGCAGGCGAAGACGCGCTGGAGGCGACGATGAAGCCATTTGGCGGGTTTGACCATAATGCGCAGACATTGCGCACGCTGACGCAGCTGGAATCCCCTTATCCGTCATGGCCGGGCCTGAACCTCAGCTGGGAATTGCTGGAAGGACTGGCAAAGCATAATGGACCCGTTGCCCGTCCGGGCTGGGCATTGTCCGAAGTCAACGCGCAGTTTGACCTGAACTTGACCGACTGGCCATCGCTTGAGGCGCAGATTGCAGCAATCAGCGACGACATCGCTTATGATAATCATGACATTGACGATGGCATTAGGGCAGGGTTGCTCGGGATCGATCAGCTGCTGGATCTGCCTTTTGTGGCGCAGCGATGGGAGGCGATTTTGGACCGCTATCCGGACGTGCCCCAACGCCGCTTGATCGGTGAGCTGACCCGCGAACAGATTGGCGTAATGGTCAATGATGTGATTGAATCGACACGCGCCAGAATTGCGCAGGCGGGGATCAAAACCGCTGACGATGTCCGCAACGCGGGCGTCATGATCGGTGGGTTTTCAGCAGAAATGGCGGGGCGCGAGCGGCAGCTGAAATCATTCATGTATGAAAAGCTGTATCACCACCCAACGCAATTGGCGGCGGCAGAAGAAGCAACCAAAATTGTGCGTGAACTATTTACCGCCTACCGCGACGATCCTGCATTATTGCCAGATGAATGGCGCGACAGCCTCCCCGACGAAGAACCGCAGCGCAGCCGCCATATCGGGGATTTTCTTGCGGGCATGACCGACCGTTATGCAACCGATCGCCACCGCGAAATTTGTGGAACCATCGCATGAGCCGAAAGATAGTGATCGCTGGCGGTTCAGGCCTTGTGGGCAAACAGGCGGCGGCCATGTTGGCGCGCGCTGGATTTGCGGTTCATCTCGTTTCACGCCGCCCATCCCACGCATTGGCGCCGGACATAGAGGAGCATGTCGCGCCAACCGCTGACTGGCCAGCGATTGTGGCAAGGTTAAAGCCTGACGTGGCCATTTCCGCTTTGGGAACGACGATACGCACAGCCGGATCGCGCGACGCCTTCAGGGCGGTTGACCATGATCTGGTGCTCACCTTTGCGCAGGCAAGCCATGACGCCGGCGCGCAGCAATTCATCACGATATCATCCGTAGGCGCGATACCTGCGAGCAGCAGTTTCTATTTGCGAACGAAGGCGGAAATGGAGCAGGGGCTGCGCAACATCGGCTTCCAACGCCTTGATATCATAAGGCCCAGTCTGCTGACGGGTGGGCGGCGTGATGACCGCCGTCCGGGCGAGGCATTGGGTATATTGCTGTCGCCATTTGTGGACATTTTGATGTTCGGGCCAATGCAGAAATTTGCGTCCACGCCGTCCGCCAAAGTCGCAAAGGCCATCTCCAACTTGGCAAAACCGGCTGAAGACGGCGTGTTTGTCCACGAAAATGAATCGATCAACGCGCTGGCTGGTTGACTCTCTAAGGCGGTAAGGCCAATGCAGAGTCGTCGCTGACGAAGCGGGAGAGCGTCCCTTTAAGGGGCCGCCGAAGGAGCAACCGCCCCGGAATCTCTCAGGCAAAAGGACCGCTTCGGCTTTTGCGACACTCTGGAAAGCGCATGTCTTTGCCATTTGCAGCGACATGCCACCGAAGGTGTAACCTGCCTTTGCCACTATGTGTGGCAACCAAGGCGGATAAAGCTCTCAGGTACCCGTGACAGAGGGGGCAGCAGACTATGCGCCAACCGGCGTCGGTCGCTGCGACTCTTGAACGGACTGATATGAGCGAAGAAGACGAATTCGAACTAGAACCCATCGAAATATTGGAGCTGCCGCTAGACGCATGGCACCGCGACAAAGGCGCGCGCATGGTTGAGTTTGCAGGCTATCATATGCCGATCCAATATGAAGGCATCATGGCCGAACATATTTGGACGCGCGAGAACGCGGGCCTTTTCGACGTCAGCCATATGGGACAGCTGATGCTGACCGGCGACGGCGCGGCCGAAGCGCTTGAGGCGATGGTGCCCGGCGACATAGCCGCGCTTCAAGAGGGCAAGATGCGTTACTCGTTGCTTCTCGATGAAGACGGCGGCGTGCTGGACGACATGATGATTACCGCTGTGCCTATGGGACTTTATGTGGTCGTCAATGGCGCGGTGAAATGGGACGATATGGGCCATCTGCGGGACCATTTGCCCGATGAGATCACCATCAACCATATGGATGACCGCGCATTGCTGGCCTTACAAGGTCCAAAGGCCGTGGATGCGCTTGTCCGCGTCGTTCCCGGTGTCGACGCGCTCTATTTTATGGAGGCCGGCTCCTTCTTCTGGGGACCCAAGACCGATCCCGAACCGCTGTGGATCAGCCGTTCGGGTTATACCGGCGAAGATGGCTTCGAAATTTCGGTGCCTGCGGCCCATGCAAAGGCACTTGCGGACCAGATCTGCGCGCAACCTGAAGTAAAGCCCATTGGCCTTGGCGCGCGCGATTCCTTGCGGCTTGAGGCGGGATTGCCGCTGTACGGCCATGACATGAACCCCGACATTGACCCTGTCGAGGCGAGCGCAGCATTCGCAGTGTCGAAGCGCCGCCGTGCCGAGGGCGGGTTTTTTGGGTCTGACCGCATCCTGAATGCATTGGCCAATGGCCCCGCACGCAAGCTTGTCGGGCTCTCGGTCGAGGGCAAGATCCCCGTGCGCGAAGGCGCACCTGTTTTTGCAGGTGATGCGCAAGTGGGCGTCATTACGTCCGGCGGATTTGCCCCAAGCGTCGGTGCGCCGATTGCCATGGGCTATATTGATGCTGGCCATAACGCCGTCGGCAGCACGCTTGAGGCGGAGGTGCGCGGCAAGCGTGTATCCGTCACGGTTTCATCCTTACCCTTCGTCCCACATCATTATCATCGCAAAGGAGCGCACACATGACCCGTTATTTCACCGAAGATCATGAGTGGATCGAAGTCGACGGCGACAGCGCGACTGTTGGCATTACCGACTATGCACAAAGCCAGTTGGGCGACATCGTGTTTGCTGAAGTGCCCGCGACTGGCGCGACGCTGAAAAAAGGTGGCGATGCAGCGGTTGTGGAATCGGTCAAGGCCGCGTCAGATGTCTACGCACCGGTCAGCGGCACCGTCATTGAGGGCAATGATGCATTGGAAGGCGACCCCGCGCTGGTGAACAACGATCCCGAAGGCGAGGGCTGGTTCTTCAAAATCACCCTAAGCGACACCAGCGAGCTCGACAGCCTGATGGATGCCGCCGCGTATAAGGCATTTGTCGACGGACTATGAAGACCTACCTCGCCCTCATTGTGCCACTGGCAATTCTGGCAGGCTGCGCCAAGCCAGTGCCGAAAAACCCGGTTTTGGTGACTGACGTTGTTGATAACATCCATGCTTGGGACGGCCAGACCGTTACTATTAACGGCTGGCTAGGCGTATGCGAAGGCCTCAGTTGCCTGCTTCACGCAAGTTTGGAAGATGCGGTCATCGTCATAAGCCCCGTGTCAGATAAAGATCAATTTCTGGCAGCAATGGACCGCAGCATTTCTATAGGTTCGGATAAGAAGTTTGATGCGGCCGCCGCCCCACTTCAATTTAGCGAGGTCACTGTTCGGGGAATAGTGAGCGACGAGTGCCACGGCTGGATGGTCATCTGCCTGGATAGAGCTTCAGATATTTACCCGATATCGATCAAATCAAATTCTCCCACAAAGGTGAACTGAAATGCGTTATTTGCCGCTCACCCCATCCGACCGTCAGGCCATGCTTGGTGTCATCGGGGCAAAATCGATTGATAATTTGTTCGCCGATGTGCCTGCGGAGGCGCAGCTGGATGGGCCGATCCATGGCTTGCCCAACCATGCCAGCGAAATGGCGGTTGAACGGCATTTTTCAAATCTCGCGCGGCAAAATATGACCGCGTCGCACACGCCCTTCTTTCTGGGGGCAGGCGCGTACAAGCATCATGTCCCCGCCAGTGTTGACCATATCATCCAGCGCGGTGAATTCCTGACGGCTTATACGCCGTATCAGCCCGAAATCGCGCAGGGCACGCTGCAGATGCTGTTTGAATTCCAGACGCAGGTTGCGCGGCTGTTCGGTTGCGATGTGGCCAATGCATCGATGTACGATGGTTCGACCGCATGTTGGGAAGCCATTGGCATGGCTGGCCGTATTACAAAGCGGACCAAGGCGGTGTTATCGTCGGGGCTGCACCCGCATTATGTCAGCGTGGCCAAGACGATGGCGCAATATACGGGCGACACGCTGGACACCGCTGTGCCGGCGCTTTCGCCTGTCACCGATAGCGCACGCTTGCTGGATGCCGTCGACGGCGAGACAAGCTGCGTTGTGGTGCAATATCCCGATATTCTCGGCCGCATCGAAGATCTGTCGGCGATTGCGGCCAAGGCGCATGAACATGGCGCGCTGCTGATTGCTGTGGTCACCGAACCTGTCGCACTGGGTGCAATCAAGGCGCCGGGCGAAATGGGCGCGGACATTGTTGTGGGTGAGGGGCAATCGCTTGGCGTCGGTCTTCAGTTCGGCGGACCTTTTGTCGGATTGTTTGCGTGCAAGGAAAAGTTCGTTCGCCAAATGCCCGGTCGCTTGTGCGGTGAGACTGTGGATGCCGAGGGCAAGCGCGGTTTCGTGCTGACGCTGTCCACGCGCGAACAGCATATCCGCCGTGAAAAGGCGACATCAAATATTTGTACGAATTCAGGTCTTTGCGCATTGGCTTTCAGCATTCATCTGACATTGCTGGGTGAAAAAGGACTGCGCGGATTGGCGGAGCTCAATCACGGCCTAGCTGTCCAAGCCGCCGACCGGCTTTCGCAAATCGCTGACGTTGAGCTCGTCAACGACACGTTTTTCAACGAATTCACCTTGAAGCTGCCGAAGGAAGCCCGGCCCGTCGTGCGGGCATTGGCTGACCGGAAAGTCTTGGGCGGCGTTTCCTTAGGTCGCTTGTATCCCGATGTAGATGCGCTCGCCAATGGTCTGCTTGTCGCGGTCACCGAAGTTGCGACCATTGAGGATGTGGAAACATTTGCCGCTGCATTGCAGGAGGTGTTGGCATGAGCACGATCAATCAAAGCGGTTGGAAGCCCGAAATGGGCAGCGCAGGCGAAACCGGCCCCGCGACCTATACCGGCAACAAGGCGCTGATGCTGGAAGAGGCATTGATTTTCGAAATCGGCACGAGCGGAACAACGGGCGTTGATCTGGCCGATGCGCCGAAGGTCACGCCGCGCCTTGGCAATTTGGCACGCCATCGCGACATTGGCCTTCCCGGCCTGTCTGAACCCGAAACGGTGCGCCATTACACCCGCCTCAGCCGTCAGAATTATGCTATCGACTTGGGTTTCTTCCCGCTGGGCAGCTGCACGATGAAGCATAATCCGCGGCTCAACGAAAAAGTCGCGCGGATGGAGGGCTTTGCCGATGTCCACCCGCTGCAGCCCGTTGAAACGGTGCAAGGCGCATTAGCGGTGATAAACGAGCTGGCGGTTTGGCTGATAAAACTGACCGGTATGCATGGCGTAGCCATGACGCCCAAAGCTGGCGCGCACGGCGAACTGTGCGGTATCCTTGCTATAAAAGCGGCACTCGAAGCGCGCGGCGATCCGCGCAGCGTTATCCTCGTCCCCGAAAGCGCGCATGGCACCAACCCTGCCACGGCTGCTTTTGCCGGCTATGCGGTCGAGAATATTCCGGCAACGTCAGAAGGCCGTGTCGACTTGGCAGCGCTGAAGGCGCGGCTGGGTCCAGACGTGGCTGGCGTGATGATCACCAATCCCAACACCTGCGGCCTGTTCGAGCGCGACATGAAAGCCATCTCAGATGCGGTCCACGCTGCTGGCGGATATGTCTATTGCGATGGCGCGAACTTTAACGCCATCGTCGGCCGGGTGCGTCCGGGCGATCTCGGTATCGATGCGATGCATATCAACCTGCATAAGACTTTCTCCACCCCGCATGGCGGTGGTGGTCCGGGTTCGGGGCCGGTCGTTTTATCGGAAGCATTGTCACCTTTTGGTCCGATACCATTTACCGAGCGTCATGCAGACGGCCACTATACGCTGGTCGAAGAAGAAACAGCCAGTGCGCGCCATCCCCACAGCTTCGGCCGCATGGTCGCCTTCCATGGCCAAATGGGCATGTTCACGCGCGCTTTGTCCTACATCATGTCGCACGGCGCCGATGGTTTGCGTCAGGTTGCCGAAGACGCAGTCCTGAACGCCAATTACATCTTGCGCAGTCTTGAGGATGTCCTTGATGCGCCCTTTGCGCATAGCGGGCCATGTATGCATGAGGCGTTGTTCAGCGATAATGGCTTGGCCGAGGGCTTTTCAACGCTCGATATCGCCAAGGGCCTGATTGACGAAGGTTATCACCCGATGACGGTCTACTTCCCGCTCGTCGTGCATGGGGCTATGTTGATCGAGCCGACCGAAACCGAGAGCAAGGCCACGCTTGACCAGTTTATTGGAGCGATGCGCTCGGTCGTGCAACGGGCGAAGGCAGGGGATCCGATGCTGAAATCCGCGCCGCATCACGCGCCACGCCGCCGCTTGGATGAAACCCAAGCCGCGCGTAAGCCCGTGCTTGTATGGCGCGAACCCGAACAGGCAGTTGCGGCGGAATGACCACGCCGCAACCTTTTGTGTTTGAACGCGGCCCCGAGGTAAAGCGGCACGCGCCAGCGACGGTGCGTAACCGCGATGCGATAGCGCAAGCGCTTGCCAAATTGCTGCCCGAACGCGGCCTAGTGCTCGAAATCGCGAGTGGCACAGGCGAACATGTGGTGCATTTTGCCAAGCTGTTCCCTGCGTTGACATGGCAGCCGACCGATCCTGATCCCATCGCGCTGGCGTCGATTGACGCGTGGCGTGCCGACGAAAATGCGGCGAATGTCCTACCTGCGATGTTGCTGGATGCCGCGTCCGACTGGCCCATGACGCAAGCCAATGCGGTGCTGTGCATCAACATGGTGCATATCAGCCCATGGGCAGCCACGCTTGGATTGCTGCGCAATGCTGCCCGAACGCTTGGCCCGTCCGAACCGCTGTGCATTTATGGGCCATTCCGCCAGCGCGATGTTCCCCTTGCCGACAGCAATGCTGCATTTGATGCGTCATTGCGCCAGCAAAACCCCGAATGGGGTCTGCGCTCCGTGGAGGATCTCAACGAGACCGCCAGCGAGAATGGCTTGCGCCTCAACCAGATCGTCGAAATGCCCGCCAACAATCTGCTGCTGATATTCCGTGCTTAGCCAGATCTGACCGCCGATAAATATTGGTTTCGCCGAAATGCTCGCATTCAAAGGGGGAGGCCGATACGTAATCCGTTTGTTGACATGTGGCTATAATCTCTCGACAAAAAGCATCAGGGCCTCTGCCAAACGCGGCCCGATCTTGGGAGAGATGACATGGCGGTGGCCGATTTCGATATATTGACCTTTGACGGGTTTCTGACCCTTTGGGCACAGGACCGCCCTGATTGGCCAGCGTTATCGCAAGATGACCACGCTTTTACATATGGCGGGCTGGAAGAACACACCGCAAAAATCGCGTCGATGCTGATGGCTATGGGCCTTAAAAAAGGTGACCGCATTGCGTGGATTGGCAAAAACAGCGATCTGTATTTTTCGCTGTTTTACGGCGCGGCGCGCGTTGGCATCGTCATGGTGCCAATTGGCTGGCGGCTTGCCCCTGCCGAATGGGCGTATATTGCGAAAGACACCGGCGCGCGCATTTTGTTCGCAGGCCAGGGGTTTGACGCGGGCGTTCAGGCACTTGCCGAGGACATTCCGGGTGTTGAGCATGTCATTGCAGAAGATGACGCGCGACGGATGATCGACGCGACACCGCGCGCTGCGTTTGAACCGGCTGGCCCCGATGATGCCGCACTGCAGCTCTACACTTCAGGCACGACCGGCAATCCCAAGGGCGCCGTGCTGTCGAACCGCAACCTGTTTGCCCTGCGCAAGCATTCTGCAGATTCCGACCATGCCTATACCAAATGGGATGATGATGAAGTCGTCCTTATCGCTATGCCCTGCGCACATATTGGCGGGACGGGGCTTGGCATCATGGCAATGGCGTCTGGTTTGCCGGGGTTGGTTCAGGCCGAATTTTCGCCTGATGCTGTTTTTGACGCGATTGAAAAAGGCGGCGCGACGCGGCTGTTCATTGTGCCTGCTGCCTTGCAAATGATGGTCAATCACCCGCGCTGCCGCTCGGTGGATTACAGTCGTCTGAAATATATTCTGTACGGTGCGGCGCCGATTCCGCTCGAGCTGTTGCGGCAATCGATGGATGTGTTCAACGCGCAGTTCATTCAAGTCTATGGCATGACCGAAACGACCGGCACCATCTGCATGCTGCCGCCCGAAGACCATGACCCCAATGGTAACAAACGGATGCGGTCGGCCGGAAAGCCGTTGCCCGGCGTTGATCTGCGCATTGTTGATGGCGCAGGCAATGACATGCCGGTGGGCGAGGTCGGTGAAGTGTGGACGCGGTCTTCGAACAATATGATCGGCTATTGGAATTTGCCCGACGCAACCAAAGGCACCGTTGCCGAAGGGGGCTGGATCAAAACGGGCGATGCCGGATATCTGGACGAAGACGGCTATTTGTACATTCACGACCGCGTGAAAGACATGATCATCACAGGCGGAGAAAATGTTTACCCCGCTGAGGTCGAAAGCGCGATCTACGGCCACCCCGATGTGCTTGAAGTCGCCGTCATTGGCGTGCCAGACGCCAAATGGGGCGAGGCGGTGAAGGCTGTTTGTGTGCCAAAACCCGGCGCGCATGTTGATGTTGAGAGCGTGATGGCGTGGGCCCGCGAACGTATTGCTGGGTTCAAGGTGCCCCGCTCGGTGGATGTCATCGAAGCCTTGCCGCGTAACGCATCGGGCAAGATTTTGCGCAAGGATTTACGTGCACCTTATTGGGCGGGATATGACCGGCAGGTAAATTAAGTCGGTTGGCTTGGCGGCCAACGCTGACATAATTGAACCCTGCGGCCTGCGCTTCTTCTGGGCGGTAAATGTTGCGCAGGTCGACCAGAACGTCGCCTGCCATCGCGCCATGCAGTTTCTTGAGGTCCAACGCGCGATA
>JBEDET010000019.1:0-33943 GCA_041175505.1 Pseudomonadota bacterium | reverse complement strand
CGGTCGCCATGATCTCAACCAAAACTTCACCAGCCTTGGGACCCTCAAGGTCAAGCTCGACAATCTCAAGTGGCTTCTTCGCTTCAAAGGCAACAGCTGCGCGCGTCTTCATGGTATTCGGGTCTCCTAAACTTAACCAAATCGTTGGGCTGATTGCGCCCTTTTATTTGAACACAATCGTGCGGTTGCCATTCAGCATCACGCGGTGCTCCAGATGCAGCTTGACCGCCCGTGACAGAACCCGGCTTTCGGTCTCCTGTCCCTGCGCGATGAGATCGTCAACAGTATCGGCATGATCAACGATCGACACGTCTTGGGTAATGATTGGACCTTCATCAAGGTCGGGCGTCACATAATGCGCGGTAGCACCGACCATTTTGACGCCGCGCTCATATGCACGGTGATAAGGCTTTGCGCCTTTGAAGCCCGGCAGGAAGCTGTGATGAATGTTGATAACGCGTCCATCGAGTTTCCGGCAAAGCTGGTCTGAAAGAACCTGCATATAACGGGCGAGGATGACGAGATCGACATTCTGTTCTTCGACCATCGCCAGCAGCTTGGCTTCTTGTTCCAGCTTGTTTTCTGGCGTCACCGGCAAATGATGGAATGGGATGCCTTCATGCTCCGCGCGGCGCTGCCAATTTTGGTGGTTGGAAACGACGCTGGTTATTTCCATCGGCAACCGCTTGGTTGCTGTGCGGTAAAGAAGGTCGTTCAGGCAGTGGCCGCCTTGGCTGACCATGATCATCGCGCGCAGTTTTTTCCGCAAATCGTGAAGGCGCCATTCCAACCGGAACGCCGCAGCAACAGGCAGGAACGCCGCCTCGAAACTTTCCTTCGTCGAATCAGCGGGGCAGTTGATGGCGATCCGCATAAAGAAACGTCCGGTTACCTCGTCGCCATATTGCGAGCTTTCGACGATGTTGCAGTCCTGGCTGGCAATTGAATTGGCCACTGCTGCGACGATACCCTTACGGTCGTCGCACACTATCAACAGTACAAAATCTGCGCCCATATGCATTATCAATCCTCAATCTCGCAAAACGTGGGACCGCGTAGCCTTCGAAGTCCACGCTATCCATTGCTCTCATCCATATATTAGGTCTTCTAATCGCAACATGTAGATGAAATGATTGGTCGGGGAATTTAATTTACCAATCACGAAAATTTGGTCAATTGCTTGACGGGGGCTCCAGTTTCAGTCTTATTAATGGAGAATTAAAACCCCCAAATATTTGGGGATGGTTGAGGGGAAGAAAATTGAAAAGTTATTTGAAAATTTCGACTGCGGCGATTGTGCTCGCAGCATTAGGGGCCGGCAGTGTTCCGGCATTCGCGCAGGAGGCCCCAGCCTCAGCAGACGAAGCTGCCCCCGGTGACATCGTCGTTACCGCCAACCGTCGCGACCAGTCTCTGCGAGATGTGCCGATGACGATCCAGGCGTTCGGCACGGACACGCTTAGCGAGCTTAACATCAGTTCGATCAACGAATTGGTGAAGTATACGCCCAACGTGACTTTCAGTAACAATGGTCCGGGCAACGGCGCGATCTTTATGCGCGGCCTGTCGGCTGGTTTTGCCGGTCAGCAGTCGTCGGCAACGATCAGCGGCTTCCCGAACGTCGCGCTGTATCTCGATGACCAGTCGATGCAATTCCCGGCCCGTAACGCCGACGTGTATCTCGCTGACATTGAGCGCGTCGAAGTGCTTGAAGGCCCTCAGGGTACGCTGTTCGGCGGTGGCGCTCAGGCTGGTGTGGTTCGCTACATCACCAACAAGCCCAAGCTCAACAAGTTTGAAGGCGCGGTCGAAGGCAGCTTTGGCGGCACCTCGGGCGGTGCAGCAAACGGTTCGTTCAATGCGATGGTTAACCTGCCGATCATTGAAGACAAGCTCGCGATCCGCGCGGTTGTCTATGCCGATCATCGTGGCGGCTATATCGACAATAAATATTCGACGTTCACACGCGAACCGACCGATCTTGGTTCATATTACCTCGCCTATAATGGCAATGGTAATCGTTTGACAGCGGCTCAGCAGACCAATGGCGGTAAGTATGATAATGCCCCGCTCGTCGAAGATAACTTCAACCCAGTCGACTATACTGGTGGCCGCGTCGCCCTGAGCTGGCAAATCGCGCCTGATTGGGACCTGCTTGTAAGCCAAGCTTACCAGAGCCTCGATACCAAGGGCACCTTTGCGGTCCAGACATATGACTATGACTACAAGCCGTTGACGGGACTGTCTTCCACGCTGTTCTCGCCGCAGTATAGCAAGGATGATTACTCCAACACCGCTTGGACGCTGAACGGTAAGGTCGGCGATTTCAGTTTGGTCTACACCGGCGCCTATCTCTCGCGAAACATCACGCAGCAGGGTGATTACACCAACTATTCGCGTGCGACATACGGCATCTTCTATCAGTGCACCGGTGCAGCCAACTACTATTTCGGCACTTATGGCGCGGCGCCTTATTGCTATGAGCCTACCGGATATTGGAAGGACGAGGTTAAGAACACACACGAGACCCATGAATTCCGTGTCTCGACGCCGAGTGATGGTCGTCTGCGCGCAATTGCCGGCGCGTTTTATGAAGCCTTCGCGATTGAAGACAACATGGATTGGTCCTACAAGTCCATCCCAAGCTGCGGTCTGTCGCTCACGGCAGCGCAAATTAGGGCGGCTGGCACGGTCTGCATGGGTAATGTTGCGCCCAACCCAGCTGCCACGCTCAACGTAGCGGGGCCACGCGGTCCTGGCGTCGCTTTTGGTCAGGACATTCAACGTGGCTTTGATCAATATGCATTCTTCGGATCGGTCGATTTTGACATCACGTCAAACCTGACGATCACAGGCGGTACGCGTTATTATCACTATGATAACTATGAAACCGGATCGGTATATTCGTCGTTCAATGCGGGCTGCTATCAAGTTCCGGTCTGCGTGACAGGCAGCAGCCTCGATGCGCAGAATTTGAACTCGACCTATAGCGGCTTCAAGAGCAAGGGCACGATTACGTGGAAGCCAAAGCCAGGTACGCTGGTTTATGCGACGTACAGCGAAGGCTTCCGTCCTGGTGCTTTCAACCGCGGGGCTTCCTCGCGCGTTAAAGATCCAGTGGCGCCGCACGCAAACCAGCTGCTCGTTCCAGCTGCCTATCGTCCGGACAATCTGATCAACTATGAAATGGGTCTGAAGACTGACCTGTTCGACCGTATGATGACGCTGAACATGTCTGCCTATTTCATGAAATGGAAAGACACTCAGATTGGCTTCTTCAACCCAGCGGCAGGCTTCGGTAACACCGCGTTTGCGACTAACGGCCCAACTTATGAGATCAAGGGTATCGAAGCGCAGATCTCCGCTCGGCCGATGGATGGGCTGACGATCCAAAGCTCGGGGTCATATAATGACAGCCAGCAGGCGAACTCGCCTTGCTTCATCGCCAACAACCCGGGCGTGTCGTCGTTCGGGAAGTGCATCACGCAGGTCTATTCGGGCGGTACAGTCAAGCCGGTCCAAAGCCCGTTTGGTGATATCGGTGGCATCACGCCGTTTAGCCCGAAGTTCCAAGCCAATATCCGTGCACGCTATGATTTTGCGGGTGCAGGTGGCATGGAATGGTTTGTTTCAGGCGGCGTGAATTACACCAGCTCGATGTACAACCAGCCGGCGACCTATCCGTCGGGTGATGTTGCGGCTAACGGTAACGTCCTTGGGCCGAATGGCGTAATTGTTCCCGCAACGACCGTGCTGCGTTACAAGATGCCAGCCTACGCCCTCACTGACGCGCAAGTCGGTTTCAAGCGTGATGACTGGACAGTGACGCTGTTTGCCGACAATTTGTTTAACAGCAGAGCGGCGACCTTCACGAACTCTGCGCAGTACATCAAGACTTCGACGATCGTACGTCCGCGGACCTTTGGCATCAAGATCGGCACCAAGCTGTAATTGACTGCCGATGATTGAATAGGAAGGGGCGGTGCCACAAGCGCCGCCCCTTGCTTTCTGGCCGCACTGCGATTTTTGTAAAGAACGCGGCGCTCACCGATAGGAAAGTGCGGAATGGCCACCCAAATAGACTTGCCAACTTCTGACCAGAACGACCCCGCACTGCGCGTCGCCGATGCGCTCGCATTAGAAATTAGCGCACTTCACGCGCTTCAGGCCGACGGCGATTATTCGGCTGCAGTTTTAGGCGCAACGCGTCTGCTGTCTGATCATCCTTCGAACCGCGACCTATTGCTGATCGAGGCGCATTCACTCCGTATGATGAAGCAGACCGATGCGGCCCTTGCTGCACTGCAGCGATTTGAGGCGCATCATCCACATTTTAGCCAGATGTATCTGGAACGCGGCCTGTGCCATGTCGCCCAGCGCGACGCAGCGGCCGCGATACAGTGTCTCCGTACCGCAGTGTCGATCAACCCCGCGCTGGTCATGGCGTGGCACATGCTCGATGGGCTGTATCGCATGACTGGGGATAGCGGGAGCGCGGAACTAGCTGCGCGGCATTCCGCCAGCCTCTCGAGCTTACCGCAGCCCATCGTTCATGCTAAAGTGCTGCATGGCGATGGCGAGATGGATGCGGCCGAGGCTTTAATCCGCCGCTTTCTTATAGAGGCCGGCGACCATCCTGAAGCAATGCGCCTGCTTGCACAGATCGGTCATGCCCGCAACGTGCTCGACGACGCAGAAACGCTGTATGCGGGCGTTCTGGCGATGGTTCCGGACCATGACGAGGCGCGTCACGAATATGTGCAGGTGCTCATCGCGCGCCACAAATTCCCGCAAGCGCGTGAAGCATTGGAACCGCTGTTGCTGCGCGACCCGCGCAACCACGCCCATCGGACGCAGGCCGCGACGATCAGCGTCGGTTTGGGCAGTTTCTCAACAGTGATACCCGAATACAGAGAAATGCTGTCCGAAATCCCGGGCGATACAATTGATGCGCGAGCACGCCGCGCTGATCTCAATCTTTGGCTCGGCCATGCTCTTAAGACCGAAGGACTGACTGGCGAGGCTATTGAAGCCTATCTGGCCGCGACGGCCGACCGGCCCGATTTCGGTGATGCGTGGTGGAGCCTCGCCAACCTCAAGACATATCGCTTCACGAACGAATCCATTTTGGTGATGCAGGAACGCCTTGACGCTCCACACACTGCCGAAAATGACCGGGTCCACATCGCATTTGCCTTGGGCAAGGCGCTTGAGGATCAAGGTGCGTATGCCGCATCCTGGGCTGCTTATGAGCGGGGCAACCGCATGCACCGCGAAAGCAACGGCTATATCCCAGAAGTGTTCGAGACAAACACCCGCGAACAGAAGCGCGTGTGCACAGCGTCGTTTTTTGCCGAACGCTCTGGCTGGGGCCTCAACGATCCTGCACCGATCTTCGTCCTTGGCTTGCCGCGTTCGGGTTCGACGCTCATCGAACAAATACTCGCGTCACATAGCATGGTTGAAGGCACGCAGGAGCTGCCAGACATCCAACGGATCGTTCAAGAGTTACAGGGGCGCGAACTCAATTTCGACAATCCGCGCTACCCCGGTGTGCTACCAGAACTTGATGAGGCAGCCGTCCGCCGGTTTGGTGAACAATATATTGCAGATACGATGCCCAATCGGGTTATGAATCGGCCCTATTTTGTTGATAAAATGCCCAATAATTTCCGGCATGTCGGCCTCATTCATCTGATCTTGCCCAATGCCAAGATTATTGATGCGCGCCGCAATCCGATGGCGTGTTGTTTCAGTAACTTTAAGCAGTTATTCGCGCAGGGTCAGGAATTCACATACGGGATTGAGGATATCGCCCGCTATTATCGCACATATGTCGAGCTTATGGATCATTGGGACACAGTCCTTCCCGGCCGCGTCCTGCGCGTAAGAAACGAGGATTTGATTGATGATCTCGAGGGCAGTGTGCGGAGCATCCTTGACTATTGCGGTCTACCATTTGAGGCTGGATGCATTGAGTTCCACAAGACCAAGCGGAGCGTGCGTACGCCGAGTTCCGAGCAGGTCCGTCAACCAATCTTTCGCGATGGGGTTGACCAGTGGAAGAAATTCGAACCCTGGCTTGAGGGGCTACGCGATGCTCTTGGGCCGGATTTGGTATAACTTGAGGGGGAATGAAAATGGCTAGCAACGCACCGAACACGCCGGTAAATGTCGATGAAGTCTCCTCGCTGGGGCAGCGTTGGTATGTCCTCATCATCATGATGCTGGTGTACACGATCAGCATCGCTGACCGCTATGTTCTGTCCACATTGCTTGGACCCATTAGCAAAGAATTGAACCTGACGGATACGGAGACCGCATGGCTTGGCCTTCCGCTGGCGCTTTTTTATGTGACAATGGGTATTCCTTTGTCATGGTTGTGTGACCGGACGAACCGCCGCAACTTGCTGGCGGCATCAGTTGCCGTTTGGTCGGTTATGACGGCGATCACGGGTTACACGCGGGGTTATATTGATTTGTTATTGGCCCGCGTTGGCGTGGGCATTGGTGAGGCTGGCGGCACGCCTGCGTGCAATTCCATCATCGCTGACTATTTCCCTGCTGACCGGCGCTCGATGGCTATGACAGTGTTTGCACTTGGCGCGCCCATTGGGGCGTGGCTTGGTTCGGACATTGCGGGCTACGTCTCAACATTACACGGGTGGCGCGCCGCTTTCTTAGTGCTGGGCGTGCCCGGGATCATTTTGGCGTTGATCATCATGGTAACGATCAAGGAACCGAAGCGCGGGCGTCTTGACGTCGTAACCGAAGATAAAGCGCCGACAATCATGGAAACGATGAAATTTCTCTGGTCACAAAAATCGGCGGTGCATGCGATGACCGGAAGCGGCCTGTCTGCATTTTGGGGCTGGGGATTGATGTGGTTCACGCCTTTGTTCATGCAACGAACCTATGGCATGGATGAAGGCGAAGCCGGCGGCATGTTGGGCTGGATTTATCTTATTGGCGGCATTGGTGCGTCATTATTGACCGCATGGGTGGTGGCGCGTCCGACGTATACCGACCCACGTAAAATCGCCCGGCTTTTGGCTGTGGTAACGGCATTGGCCACTATTCCGTCGTTTCTTGCATATTATACACGGGACCTTGGGGTAGCGCAGGTCATGTGGTGGTTGTTCATTCCTGCCATTTATTTCTACATCGGCCCGGCATTCGCACTCTGCCAGAACTTGGCTGCTCCGAAAATGCGGGCAATGGCTGTGGCCATATCCTTGGTTGTTGCCAATGTACTGAACCTGATTATCGCACCGGCAATTGTTGGCGGCCTCAGCGACTTTTTTGACGCTGCAGGTGGCGGCAATGCTGATTCCCTGCGTCTTGCACAGCTCATTCTCGCGCCAACCGGCCTGTGGGCGGCGTGGCATTATTGGCGCGCCGAAAAATATATAGTTGAAGATCAAAAGAGAGCCATTGGTTATGTCTAATTCGCCGCTGAAGTCTTATATCAATGGTGCGTGGGTTTTGCCTGCGACGTCCACTGCAACGGTGGATGCGGTAAATCCTGCTACCGAAGAAGTCTGCGCCGTCGTTGCGGTTTGCGGCCGTGACGATGTCGATTTGGCCGTCACAGCCGCACGCGCTGCGTTTGACGGATATGCAGCGACCACGCTTGAGCATCGCATTGCTTTGGTGGAAAAGCTGATTACGATTTTCGAACGGCGCTATGGTGAAATGGTAACCGCCATTTCGACCGAGATGGGCGCGCCGTACGATTTGTCGCATGACGCGCAGGCCGAAAGCGGGCCCGGCCATTTACGCGCAACGGTTAAGGCCGTGCGGGAAATGGCGTGGGATTATGATGTTGGCACAGATGGCATCGTCACGCATGAGCCTATCGGTGTTTGCGTACTGATCACGCCGTGGAACTGGCCGATTAACCAGATCGTGTGCAAGGTCGGTCCCGCGCTGATTACGGGCTGCACCATGGTTTTGAAGCCAAGCGAGATGGCACCGTTGTCGGCGCAGCTCTTCGCGGAAATGGTCGAGGAAGCCGGTTTCCCCAAAGGCGTGTTCAATATGATCCATGGCACGGGCGCTTCTGTCGGTGACGCGCTGACCAGCCACCCTGAAGTCGATATGATCTCGTTTACCGGATCGACGCGCGCCGGCGTTCAGATCGCCAAAAATGCCGCAGATACCGTGAAGCGTGTCGCGCAGGAACTGGGTGGCAAGTCCGCCAATATCGTTTTTGCCGACAGTGATGTGGAGGCTGCGGTCACGCGCGGCGTTCTGCATTGCTTCGGAAATACCGGTCAGTCGTGCAACGCCCCGACGCGCATGCTTGTGGAACAATCGGTCTACGACGAAGCGGTCGCGATTGCAGCACGCGTTGCGAAGGCCGCGAAGCTTGGCGACCCGATGGACAAGGGCCCGCATTATGGCCCCGTTGTCAGCAAGGCACATTATGACAAGATACAGGGTCTGATTCAGGTCGGCATCGATGAAGGTGCACAGCTTGTTGCCGGCGGTACAGGCCGGGCCGATGGCTTTGACCGTGGCTATTATGTGAAACCTACGGTTTTTGCGGGCGTTCACAACAAGATGCGGATTGCCCAAGAGGAAGTGTTTGGCCCTGTGCTGGTACTGATTCCGTTTAAGGACGAAGCCGACGCCATCGCGATTGCCAACGACTCGCCATATGGGCTCTATGCCTATGTGCAGACCGGTGACTT
Organism: Pseudomonadota bacterium; assembly: GCA_041175505.1. Classification (GTDB taxonomy): domain Bacteria; phylum Pseudomonadota; class Alphaproteobacteria; order Sphingomonadales; family Sphingomonadaceae; genus Sphingorhabdus_B. The sequence continues at coordinate 25,247 of JBEDET010000019.1, read as the reverse complement.
GGACCGCGCCCGCCGTGTTTCGCGTTTAATGCGGGCGGGCGGTGTGAGCATCAATGGCACGAGCCAAGATTATATGGCGCCATTTGGCGGGTATAAGCAGTCCGGCAATGGCCGTGAATATGGCGAATTTGGTGTGCGTGATTTCCTTGAGATCAAATCGATCAGCGGGTTCCGCGTTCCATGAAACTAACCGATATTGAAACCTTCGTCGTCGGCAATCCGCCACCGCATTTTGGCGGCCGCTATTTCGTGTTCGTCAAACTGACAACCGACAGCGGCGTGTCGGGTATCGGCGAGGCATATTGCGTCCCGTTCGAACCGCATCTGGTTGCCAAAATGATAGAGGATGTGTTCGCGCGCTACGTCGCCGGAAATGATCCGCACGATATCGAAAATATGTGGCGCCGGGTCTATTCCAGCGGGTTCACCCAGCACCCCGACCTCACGCTCATGGGCGTGTTGTCCGCGCTCGAAATGGCCTGCTGGGACATCATTGGCAAGGAAGCCAACAAGCCGGTGTATAAGCTGCTCGGCGGTCAGGTGCACGAACGGTTGCGCGCCTACACCTATATCTACCCGCGGCCCGGCGACACAAAGGATGTGTATCACGACCCCGATCTGGCGGCAGAACGGTCGGCAGAATATTTGAGCCAAGGTTTTACCGCGCTGAAGTTTGATCCTGCTGGACCATATTCGGCGTTTGACGGACGTCAGCTGTCGTTGGAGGCGCTGGACCTGTGCGAGCGGTTTGCAAAGTCCCTGCGCGAAGCGGTTGGCATGAAGGCAGACCTATTGTTCGGGACACATGGTCAAATGACGGCTGCAGGCGCGATCCGGCTTGCCAAACGGCTTGAGCCATATGATCCGCTCTGGTTGGAAGAACCCGTACCCCCCGATGCGCCTGAGGAAATGGCGAAGGTTGCACGGGCAACGTCCATACCCGTTGCCACCGGTGAACGCCTGACGACCAAATATGATTTCGCACGGCTGCTGCGGGCAGGCGCGGCTGCAATATTGCAAATGAACCTTGGCCGGGTTGGCGGCATATTGGAAGCCAAGAAGATTGCCGCAATGGCCGAGGTTGATCATGTGCAGATCGCGCCGCATTTGTATTGCGGACCTATCGTTGGCGCAGCCAATATCCAGATTGCGACCTGTTCACCCAATTTCTTGATTCTTGAGAGTATTGAGACGTGGGGCGGTTTCCATACGGAAATTTTGAAATCGCCAATCCGGTTTGAAGAGGGGCATGTCATTCCATCGACTGCACCGGGTCTGGGTGTCGAACTGAACGAAGATGTCGCCCGCGCCAATCCCTATACTGGTGATATGCTGCACCTCGAAATGACGCAGCACCCCGTTCAATGACCGAGGAATTTGACTATATCATCGTCGGCGCAGGCACGGCGGGTTGTGTGTTGGCCAACCGGTTGACCGAAGATGGCAAGTATAGCGTCTTGTTGCTGGAGGCCGGGGGAAGCGATCGTTCGATCTGGATCCAAATGCCCATTGGCTATGGACGCACCTTTTTCGATAAGCGGATTAACTGGATGTACGATACCGCGCCCGTTGAGGCGCTGGGCGGCCGGCAGAGCTATTGGCCGCGCGGTAAGGTCGTTGGTGGATCAGGCTCCATCAACGCGATGGTCTATGTGCGTGGCCAACCCCGCGACTTCGATGATTGGAAAGCCTTGGGCAATGCAGGCTGGGGTTGGGATGATGTCCTGCCTTACTTCAAAAAGTCAGAGGATTTTGACTGGCACAGCGCGCACCATGGTCAGGGTGGGCCGCAACATGTCACCGACATATCTCCTTTTGCCCATCCCATTTGCCGCAGCTTTATTGAAGCCGCGCAGACATTAGGCTTTGCTGCGAGCAACGACCTCAATGGCGGTAAATCCGAAGGGGTCGGCTATTATCAAATCAACACACGCGGTGGTTGGCGCGCTTCGACGGCGAACGCGTTTCTGCATCCGGCGCGCAAGCGCAAGACGCTGAAGCTTAAGACCATGGCGCAGGCCACACGCATTTTGTTTGAGGGGAAGCGCGCGGTCGGCGTTGCGTACACATGCAAAGGCGCGCAATTAGAGGCGAAGGCGCGACGCGAAGTGATCCTGTCCGGCGGCGCGATTAACTCACCGCAATTGTTGATGTTGTCGGGTATCGGAGATGCCAGCCATCTGAAAAATGTCGGTATCGAACCGATTGTCGATGCAAAGGCCGTAGGCCGTAATTTGCAGGACCATATTGCAGTGTCCTATTTCTATAAGGTCCGCACGGCGACGCTGAATGATGTGCTGCATCCGGTCTTGGGCAAAATCCGCGCTGGGTTGCGTTATATGGCCGACCGGGCGGGACCACTGTCGTTAAGCGTCAATCAAAGCGGGGGTTTTGTGCGCAGCGATGCAACGAAAAAGCACCCGAATTTGCAGCTATATTTCAGTCCGGTGAGCTACACGAAAACACCATTGTCGGAACGAAAGCTGCTCAACCCGGATCCATTTTCGGCGTTTCTGCTGTCGCATAACCCCTGTCGTCCGACCAGTCGTGGGCATATTGAACTCGCGTGCGCCGATCCGGCCAAATATCCGGTCATCCACCCGAACTATCTCGCAACGCAAGCCGATATTGACGATGTGCTGGCCGGTAACCGATTGTTGAAGCAAATTGCGCGGACGAAGCCACTTGCGGATATCATCACCGAAGAGCTCATTCCCGGCGCGCATGTCGATGGCGATGAAGCCCTGCTCGCGGATTTTCGGGCACGCGCCGATACCGTCTATCATCCCACAAGCACGTGCATGATGGGCCCGGATGCAGCGACCTCCGTGGTTGATGTCCGCTTGCGTGTGCATGGCGTGGAAGGCCTGCGTGTCATCGACGCCTCCGTGTTTCCGACAATCACATCCGGCAACACCAACGCCCCGACGGTGATGGTCGCTGAAAAGGGTGCGGCCATGATCTTGGAAGACGCGAAAAGCATGCGTTAATTTTATTTACCAGTCCTTTTCGGCTGTGCTACCTCATCATGAGAGCGCGAATCGGGGGAGGGAGTGGCGATGCATCCGAAGATCGATCTAAAGCAGCTGCCGCCGTTAAAGGCGCTTAAGGGTTTTGAGGCGGCAACCCGCCACCAAAGCATCCGCGATGCAGCGGACGAGCTTTGCCTCACCCATCCTGCGGTCAGCCATCAGGTCCAGCTGATTGAAGACGCGCTTGGTGTGACGTTGTTCGTCCAGGAAGGGCGGCATATCGTGTCGACGGAAGAGGGCAAGGTTCTCTATCCTTATGTCCGCGCTGCGTTTGAATCGTTGCTGGAGGGGGTGGAAGAAGTCCACCGCCATGCGCTGGACAAACCACTTCGCGTGCAGACCTATGTCACGGCGTCGATACGTTGGCTCGCAAAACGTGTTCCGCAGTTTCTGGCTGATCACCCCGAAGTAAAGCTGACGCTCAACACATGTGCTGTTGAATGGGAATTTGACGATGTCCACGCGGATGTAGGGCTCGTTTATTGCGCGTCAGAACCCGATGCGACCAAATTTCATTGGGTTCCGCTGTATGAATATGCGCTGTTTCCCGTCTGCAGCCCCGCTGTTGCAGAGGCGATGGGTCCAGACCCCAGCCCGCAGACATTGATGACCAAGCCACTTGTTGCCATCTATACCGAAGTGCAAAATTGGGAGACATGGTTTGCTTCGGCCGGGTCGGCGTTTGAACCTTCTGTGCCCTATCTCATGGTCGACACCTTGGCCGTTGCGCTGGAAATGGCGCTGAATGGTGAAGGCATTGCGCTGGTCAACGGCCCGTTTGTGGATCAGGATTTAGCCGCCGGTCGGCTCGTTCAGCCCGTTGGGTATAAAGCAGTTTGCCCCGGCGCATGGGGCCTTATCTGCCGCAAGGATATGAAAGAAAATCTGCGCATTCGGACATTCATGGATTGGGTGGCCAAGAATGTCGAAGATAGCCGTTTAGGCGTCGCAGCTTAGCGTTTCGGCACGACCTCATAGCCCGGCTCTTCGGGTTCATCGTCGACCATATCGGCCGGAAATCCGGTGCCCAAAACCTTAATGCCCAATGGCTCTTCATAACGACGGATGATGTTGGGTGAAAATTCGCGCGGGCCGTAAGCTTCCTCGCCTTCTTTAAAGATTTTCACGATAAGCGGCGACAGTTCAACAGGGACATGTGCCGATTGGGCAATTTTGTCGAACAGGCCCACGTCCTTGCTGACGAGGTCCATCGTGAAATTGATGTCGCGGCTGCCGTTAAGGATAACTTGGCTTTCGGTTTCGTGGACGAAGCTGTTGCCCGACGAAATCCGGATCGCTTCATATGTGGTGTTCATATCAAGCCCGATGGCTTTGCATGTGGTCAACGCCTCGGCCAGTGCGACGAGATGTACCGTGCAGAGATAGTTGGTCATCACCTTCAATTGTGACGCGGTTCCAAGGTCGCCGGTGTGCAATATGCGACGTCCCATTGTCGTCAAAACCGGCAGAACAAATTCGAACGCGGCGCGCGGGCCGCCTGCAAAAATCGCAATATTGCCGGTGTCCGCACGATGGCAGCCGCCCGAAACCGGGCATTCCATGAACATCGCACCACGCGCCTCCACCAAAGCGCCGAGCCTGATGACTTCGCTATAATCGGTCGTGCTCATTTCGAGCCAAACCTGACCCGGGCGCATGATTTGAAGAAAGCCGTCCGCGCCCTCGGCCACGGCAGCGCTGGCCGCGGGCGATGGCAAGCAGGTGATGATCAGGTCAACTGCTTCGCCCAATTCTTTTGGAGATGCTGCGGAGGCTGCGCCCCGATTGACATATTCGGCAACGAGTGCGGCATCAAGGTCGCGTACAGTGACGTCATGGCCATTGCGGATCAGGCTGCCTGCCAGTTTTCCGCCAACATTGCCAAGACCGATAAATCCGATTTTCATGATTGCACCCAGTTTATTTACGACAGGCAATACGCGCCCTTTGCCAAAGTTAGAGCGCCGTCGATGCGTGGCCACAATTGAAAAATTTGGCCAATTGGATGAATTATTTTGCACCGCGCCGGAGAACCCCACGCGGCTGGGCGCTATTTACGTAACGCTATAGCCAAGCGTGGCGGACAGAGCTTCGGCCAGCCTAGTGCGGGCAAGGGCGCAGACGACTTTTCGATCGGCAAGTGCGCCCGGATCAAAGGGTTCGAGAAAGTGGACGTCCACGGCGTAAGTGCCGGGCCGTGTAAATGCCCGCCATACGCTTTCCCAGCCGGTCTCTACACCCACCCAAGCGATGTCCAGGGTGTCGGCACCGAAGTCTAAAAGAACCGGCTGAATCATCATTGGCTTGGGTGGCGGTGCCAATGTCGCAAACAAGGATTGTTTGAACGGCAATAGTCCCTGGCCGTCTGACGTTGTGCCTTCCGGGAAAAGTGTCACCGACCAGTTTTCGGCAATCGCTTCGCGTAACTCGGCCACTTGTTGCGTAACATTCTGCTTTTCAGCGCGGTTGACGAAAATGGTGCGGTTCAGCTTTGCAAGCCAGCCAATGACGGGCCAGTCGCGTACGCCATCCTGCGCGACAAAGGAGGTGCCCGTGATGCCGGCCAATATCGGAATATCGTGCCATGAAATATGGTTGGCGACAAAGAATACATCCCGGCGGAGCGGGCTGCCGTGAACGCGAACACGCGCGCCCAGGGCGCGGGCGGCAATGCGCAAGAATAACATCGCCCATGGCGACGGCAACCGCAGCAGATGCCAGACAAGGTGCAGCGGCAATAACAGCGTGAGCGGCACCGCAATCCACACAACGCGCATTGCGCACAGGAAATATGCCTGTAGCTGAACCTTTGGTTTCGCAATGCTAATAGTTGCCATCGGGTTCCGCTTTAAAATTGGGACAATAATGAAATCTTAACGTGCCTAGCCGCCGACTGTGACTTTCCGATGACTGTCCCACGCAACTTTAGTTCGCGGAACGTTGGCATATCATGGTTTATCGCTTTTTCAAACGAAGCGCATCCCAACTGGCGTCGGCCAGCCATCCACCGTCGACTGGCAAGCTTGCGCCATTGATAAAGCTGTCTTCATGCGCAAGAAAAGCAATGGCCCGGGCGACATCCTCTGGCTTGGCAAAACGGCCCATTGGAACACGGTCGATGATATCACTATCGGAATAAGCGCCCGAACCTTGATCGGCCTCATCCATTTCCGTTTTAATCCAGCCCGGACACACGGCGTTCACACGCACACCGCGGCCGCCCCATTCTGCCGCAAGCGTTCGCGTCAATCCGACCAATCCGTGCTTTGACGCATTGTAGGCGGATCGATCAATAACACCGTGAAGGCCCGCAATTGAAGCAACATTGATTATGTTGCCTCGGTTACGCCCCAGCATCTGCTTTCCGATTTCGCGGCACAGCAAAAACGGTCCGGTCAGGTTGATATTCATGACGCGCTGCCACTGTTCGATACTGGTATTTTCGGCGCTGCAAATCAAACTGATGCCGGCGTTGTTGACCAACACGTCTGCGGCGCCATGGTCGCGGGCAATTTTTGCGGCCAATTCGACCACAAATTCTTCAGAGGAAATGTCACCGGAAAGCGCGGATACGCTCCCGCCAAGAGCAACCAATGCTTCGACTTGCGCATCCAAGGGCTGCACGTCGGTCATGACAACATGATGGCCTTTTTCCGCCAAAAGCCGTGCCGTTGCAAAGCCAACGCCTTGTGCGGCACCCGTAACCAACGCAACTTTCATAGCCCCACCTTTATATTCTCAATCAACCCTGCGCGCCTTATAGACACCGGCGGTCCTAATCCAAAAATTTTTTTAACCGGTCCCGTCATATTCCCCATTTGTGTCTGATGGCAAACCGGCCCTAAGGTTGCGGTATAAGGAGCAGGGCTTTTATGCAAACATCGGCACGAGTGGTCATAATCGGCGGCGGCATAATGGGGGCTTCGTTGCTTTACCATCTCGCCGAACTCGGGTGGACGGACTGTCTGCTGATTGAAAAGGACGAGCTGACCTCCGGCTCGACATGGCACGCGGCTGGCCAGTGCCCCAATATCACGGGCAGCTTCAACCTCGCCAAGATGCATGCCTATAGCAATGACCTCTATCCGCGGCTTGAAGGTTTGACCGGGCAATATGTCAGTTGGCATAAATCCGGCGGCATCCGTCTTGCAACCAATGAGCGTGAGCTGGCGTGGATGCGCTACATTCAGGGCTTTTCGAAAATCATCGGGTTCGAGATGGAGATTATCCCGCCTGAGGAAATTCTCCGTCACAACCCATTCATGACGCTTGACGGTGTCATTGCCGGTGCGCGGACGACCGAAGACGGACATGCTGATCCGTCGGGTATTTGTAACGCGCTTGCCATTGGTGCCAAGAATATGGGCGCCAAAATCGTGCGCAAAAACCGCGTGACGGGCCTGACGCAATTGCCATCTGGCGAATGGGATGTGGAAACGGAAAAGGGCACGGTCCGGGCCGAAATAGTCGTAAATGCCGCGGGCTGCTATGCCCGGCAAATCGCGCAAATGGCGGGCATTGATATTCCGGTGACGAACATGGAGCATCATTATGTTGTCACCGATCCTATCCCCGCATTCAAAGATCGCGATGAAGAAATACCGGTCATGCGTTGCCCCCATGTGTCGGGCTATTTCCGGCAAGAGCAGAAAAGCGGACTGATTGGCGTGTATGAAAATACGGGCCTCGCCGAAGCATGGGCACCACGCGGTGGAAACCCTGAATGGGATTCGACCAGCGAGTTGTTCCCCGAAGATCTGGAGCGCATCGCCCCATGGCTGGAGCGCGCGATTGAACGGATGCCGATTTTTGGTGAAGTTGGTTTGCGGCGCTTCGTCAACGGCGCGATTCCGCATACGCCCGACGGCGGCCCTCTGTTGGGACCAGCGGTTGGCCTGAAGAATTTTTGGCATTGTTGCGGCACAAGCTTTGGCATCGCGCAAGGCGGCGGAGCTGGAAAATATCTGGCGCAGTGGATGGTGTTCGGTGACGCCGATATCAACATGACAGAATTCGATCCGCGCCGTTACGGCCCTTATGCGGACGAAGATTACAGCCGCGCTAAGGTTTTCCTTGATTACCGCATGACGTTCACGACGCGGCTTCCCGGCGAAGAAGAGCCCGATGGCCGCCCGCAAAAAATGAGCGCGCTATATGGCCGTTTGCTGTCCGCTGGCGCGGTATATGGTGAAACTTACGGTTGGGAGCGGCCCAAATATTTTGCCCTCGACGGCGCAGAAGAAGAAGGCGGCTACCACCGCACCAACAGCTTTGACGCGGTCGCGGCAGAGGTAAAGGCGGTTGCCGAGCGGGTTGGCGTGCTCGACCTATCCGGCTTTGCGAAATATGATGTGAGCGGACCAGATGCGGAGGCGTTCCTCAACCGTATTTGCGCCAACCGCATGCCCAAGAAATTGGGCGGTATCGGCTTGGTCCACCCGCTTTCTGTGCAGGGCCGCATTTATGGCGAAATGACCGTGACGCGTTTCGCCGATGACCATTTCTACTGCCTCTCGGCAGCAGCGGCGGAACAGCGCGACTGGGATTTGCTGATCCAAAGCAAATTGCCAGACGAAGATGTGACCATTCGCAATCTGACAATGGACCTTGGCGTTTTGGTGATGAACGGCCCGCGTTCGCGCGACGTGCTGGAAAAGCTAACCGACGCGGACCTGAGCAATGAAGGTTTCCGCTGGCTCAGTGGTCAGGAGATCGTGATTGCGGGCATTACCATGCGCGCGCTTCGTGTGTCTTATGCCGGAGAATTGGGCTGGGAATTGCATCCTGCGATGAAGGACCTAGCCGCACTCTATGAAGCGGTTTGGGAAGCGGGGCAGGAATTCGGCATCGTCAATTACGGACTGTACGCAGCGAACAGTATGCGTGTCGAAAAGGGTTATAAGGCCTGGGGTTCCGAGCTCACCAACGAATTGACGATGATTGAGGCAGACATGCCGCGCTTCATCAATTTCAATAAGGATGATTTCGTCGGCAAGCAGGCGACGTTGGATGCGCCTGAGCGCTTCCGCATTGTGTACGGCGCGGTTGATGCAGATAATGTCGATGTGCGCGGCGGCGAGCCAATTTTGGTGGGCGACCATTGTATCGGCCTGACGACATCAGGCGGCTATGGACATCGCGTTGGCAAGAGCCTGTTTTTCGCCTGCGTGCCCATACAAAATGCGGCACCGGGGTCGCAGTTTGATATCGTGTTACAGGGCGAACGCCGCATCGGCACCGTACTGGAGCACCCTGTTTACGATCCTGATAACGCCAAGATGAAGGTCTGATCCGCGTGGCTGAATTACCCAAAAAGGCAAAAGTCGTCATCATCGGTGGCGGTGTCATCGGCTGTTCGATTGCATATCACCTGACCAAGATCGGCTGGGACGACGTGGTCTTGCTGGAACGCAAGCAATTGACCAGCGGCACGACATGGCATGCGGCGGGGTTGGTCGGGCAATTGCGGCCCAGCATCAACATGACCAAGCTCGCAAAATATACCGGCGAGCTCTATCGCGGGCTTGAGGCGGAAACCGGCCAAGCCACTGGCTATCGCCAGTGCGGTTCGATTTCGATGGCCACCAATGCCGAACGCTTTGAAGAGCTGAAGCGCAGCGCATCCATGGCCAAGGTATTTGACCTGCCTGTGCATGTCGTAACACCACAAGAAATCAAAGAGCTGGCGCATATCGTCAATGTCGATGATGTCGTCGGCGGCATTCATATCCCAAGCGACGGCTATGCAAATGCAGTCGATATCACGCAGGCCTTGGCCAAAGGTGCGCGCACTGGCGGCGCAAAAATTTTTGAAAACACCAAAGTCACCAGAATCCGCCACAATGGTGATCGCATCACGGGCGTGGATACGGACGATGGTTCGATTGACGCGGATTATGTCGTCATCTGCGGTGGCATGTGGACGCGCGATTTGGCAGCCAGCGTTGGCGTTGCTGCGCCATTGCACGCATGTGAGCATTATTATGTTCTATTCGAAGGCGTCGAAGGCATCGACAATACCCTGCCGGTTCTGCGCGATTATGATTATTGTGGCTATTATAAATATGACGCGGGCAAGCTGCTTGTCGGCGCATTTGAACCCAATGCGCGGCCGTGGGGTATGGACGGCATATCCGAAGATTTCTGTTTCGATGAAATTGCGGGAAGCTTCGAACATTTCGAGCCATTGCTGATTGATGCGATGCGCCGTGTGCCTGCACTTGAAAAAGCGGGTATTCAAAAATTCTTCTGCGGTCCCGAAAGCTTCACCCCGGACGTGCGATACCATCTGGGTGAAAGCGCTGAATTGAAGGGCTGCTTTGTTGCCGCTGGCCTCAACTCCATCGGCCTGCAGTCGGCCGGCGGTGTGGGCAAGGTCATGGCGGACTGGATCCGCGATGGTATTCCGCCGGCAGACCTGTGGACCGTCGATATCCGCCGCAACATGCCGTTCCAGATTAACCGCAAATATCTGCGCGAACGCGTTACCGAAAGCCTCGGCCTTCTGTACGCGACGCATTATCCGTTCAAGCAATATGAAACCGCACGCGGGGTGCGCAAATCTGCCTTGCACGACCGGCTCGTCGCGCAAGGTGCGTGTTTTGGCGAAGCTTTCGGCTGGGAACGTGCCAACTGGTATGGTGAACCGGGCAGCACGCCCGCATATGAATATAGCTATGGCCGCCAGAACTGGTTTGAAGCCAATGCCGAGGAATGCAAGGCTGTGCGCGAAGCGGTCGGCCTGTTCGACCAATCAAGCTTCGCCAAATTCCGTCTTGAAGGCCGGGACGCCATGGCTGTCCTCAACCGCGTTTGTGCGAACGACGTCGATGTTGCCCCGGGCAAGCTGGTCTATACCCAATGGCTCAATGAAAAAGGCGGTATTGAGGCTGATCTGACCGTCACACGCCTTTCGGAAACCGCATATCTGATCGTCACCGGCGCTGAAACCGAGGTGAAGGATTTCAACTGGTTGAAACGCCATACGCCCGAAGATGCACATGCGGTGCTGACCAATGTGTCGTCAGGCATGGGTGTCATTTCGATCATGGGACCCAACAGCCGCGCGTTGCTGCAATCGATTAGCCCCAATGACCTGTCGCATGAGGCGTTCCCCTTCGCGACCTCGCAAGAGATTGAGTTGGGCTATGCCATCGTGCGCGCATCGCGCATTACCTATGTCGGTGAGCTGGGGTGGGAGCTGTATATTCCCACCGAGTTCATGGCGGGCGTATATGATGCGATCGTCGCGGCGGGCGCGGCGTTTGGATTAAAGCATTGCGGCTATCACGCGCTGAACGCGCTTCGCATGGAAAAGGCCTATCGCCACTGGGGCCATGACATCACGGATGAGGATACACCCTTGGAAGCGGGCCTCGGTTTTGCCGTGAAGATGGACAAGGCGGGTGGTTTCATCGGGCGTGAGGCTTTGGCCGCGCAGAAGGAAGCAGGCCTTAAGCAACGCCTTGTGCAGTTCTTGGTCAAATCACCCGAACCAATGCTGTATCACAATGAACCGATTTGGCAGGGCGACCGGATCGCTGGCTATATTCGTTCTGGCATGTATGCCCATACGCTGGGTGGCGCGTGCGGGCTTGGCTATGTCGATGCCGCCGACGGCGGTGTCGTTGGGCCAATTGGCGCCGATGATTATGAGATCGAGATTGCCGGTGTCCGCTATCCCGTCACCGCGTCGCTCAAACCTTTTTATGACCCCACAAATGCACGGATCAAAATCTGATGTCACACAATGAACTTATGGGCCGCCTCGCTGCGAACACGCAGGTTGGATACAGTTTCGATCAGGAATTTTACACCAGCGATGCGGTCTTCAAAGCGGACTTTGATCAAATCATCAGCCAGAAATGGCTGCTGGCCGGTCATGTGTCACGCATCCCGAATAAAGGTGATTATTTCCTGTACCGGGTCGGTAATGAACAGATTATCGTCATTCGCGAAAACAGCGAAAGCGTGCGCGCATTTTTCAACGTCTGCCGCCACCGGGGTTCGACGATTTGTCAGTCGGAAAGCGGCAATGCGCCGCGTCTGGTCTGCCCCTATCATGCATGGACATTTGGGCTTGATGGCCGCCTTATCTCCGCGCGGTTAATGCCGGAGGATTTCGACAAAGCTGAAAACAGTCTGTTCGCGTGCCACATCCGCGTTTTTCATGGCCTGATTTTCATCAACATGAGCGAGGGTGAACCGGACGATTTTGATGCGACCTTTGGCGACATGGGCGCAATTCTCGACTATCATGGTTTCGCTGATGCGCGGATCGCGCACGCCGGCAGCTATCCCACGACCGCCAATTGGAAGCTGGTCATCGAGAATTTCTTTGAATGCTATCATTGTGTGCCGTCGCATCCCGAATTCTGCTCGATGCATGCATCAGAGTCGATCGTTGCCGTTGGCGCAGGGCCAAGTTCTGGGCCTGCTGACGCCATTGCAAGCTTCACGCCCAAGTTGCAGGCTTGGGAAGAGAGTGCAGCAGCGGCAGGACGGCCAATCGGTAATATCGACGACGCCCCCGAAAGCAGCCACCTGCGTCTATTGATGCAGCGGATGAACAAGGATGGCTGGTCATCGGAGACGCAAGATGGTTCAGCACCCGCCCCATTGATGGGTAAACGGACAAAGGCAGATGGCGGTCGGATGCACCTGAGCTTCAGCCCGTTCAGTCAAATTGTTGCCGACGACCATTTTGCTATCCTGTTCCAGTTCACGCCGCGCGGCGCGCTGGAAACCGATGTGGAAATGATCTGGCTGGTGGATGGCCGCGCGACGGAAGACCAGGTTGACATTGAAAAGATGATCTGGGGCTATCACGCGACAACGACGCAGGACAAAGTCATTACCGAAAACAATCAGGCGGGGATTATGTCGAGCCGTTACCGTCCCGGTCGCTATTCCGACCAAGAGGGTAGCGTTCTCAACTTCCAGAAATGGTATTTGAACCAGTTCGGGCTGGCGCGGGCTGAGTGACCATAGCCGCCAACATGCGGGCAGTGTTGCTGACCGGCCATGGTGGTTATGAAAAGCTGGAATCGCGTGATGATGTGCCGGTGCCGCATCCGGGTGTTGATGACGTCCTGATCCGTGTTGGCGCGGCAGGCGTCAATAATACGGATATCAACACGCGCATTGGCTGGTATTCCAAATCGGTTGCTGAGGCGACGGAGACGGGCGCTACAGAGGGGCTTGAAGGCGCTGGCGATGATGGCTGGTCTGGTGCGGCGTTTCAATTTCCGCGTATTCAGGGCGCAGATGCTTGCGGAAAGATTGTCGCAGTTGGCGATAATGTCGATCCCGCCCGTATCGGTGAACGGGTGTTGGTCGAACCCGTCTTTTGCGGCGCGAGCCGTTACGACATTCTCTATTTCGGATCGGAAGTCGATGGCGGCTTTGCGGACTATGCCTGTGTTCCTTCGGTTCATGCGCACCGCGTTGAATCTTCGTTATCGGACATCGAACTGGCTAGTTTTCCCTGCGCTTATGGAACTGCGGAAAACATCCTGACCCGTATCAATCTGCAGGCAGGTGAGCGTGTACTCATAACGGGTGCATCAGGTGGCGTTGGCTCAGCGGCAGTCCAGCTTGCGAAACGGCGCGGGGCAGAGGTCATTGCCATGGCCGCGGATACAAAGGCCGATAGCGTCCGCGCGCTCGGCGCGTCCCAGGTCATTCCGCGCGATGCCAATCTGCTATCATTGTTCGGGCAAGAGCATTTCGACGCCGCTGTCGATATTGTTGGCGGCGCGCAGTTCGGCGAGATCCTGAACGTCCTAAAGCGGGGAGGCCGCTATGGCGTATCGGGTGCCATATCGGGGCCTGTTGTCGATCTTGATCTTCGGACGCTCTATCTCAAGGATTTGCGCCTGATCGGTTGCACGGTTTTAGAGCCGGAGGTTTTTGCAAACCTCGTCTCCTATATTGAACGCGGAGAAATCCGGCCCGTGGTTGCAGCCACCTATGACTTATTCGACATCGTCAAAGCGCAAGAAGCATTTTTGACGAAGCAGCATGTCGGAAAGATTGTCCTGTCGCTTTAGTCGACGGTTTCAATCAGCTCGCCGATACGGCCAACGATTTCGTCGATATGCGCTTTTTCTAGAATGAGCGGCGGCGACAATGCGATGATATCGCCGGTCGCGCGGACCAATAAACCATTGTCGAAGCATTTGTGGAACAACTGCATACCGCGCTTGCCAACGCCGCCTGCATGTGGCGCAAGCTCAATGGCGGCAACAATGCCCATATTGCGGATATCGATAATGTGCCGTTTGCCCTTCAGGCTGTGCACCGCATCTTGCCAATAACCATGCAGCGAGCTGGCGTGCTCAAAAATCCCTTCCGACTTGTATAGATCAAGCGTCGCAAGGGCTGCTGCCGCTGCCAAGGGGTGACCGGAATAGGTGTAGCCGTGGAACAATTCGATGCCATCCGGGCCGCCCTCTACGACACCGTCATGGATGTGGCGGCTGACCGCAACCGCGCCCATAGGCACGGCGGCGTTGGTAAGGCCCTTTGCCATCGTGATGATGTCTGGCGTCACGCCGAGCGTTTCGGATGCCGTGGTGCCGCCGACGCGGCCAAAGGCGGTGATGACTTCGTCAAAGATCAGCACAATGCCATGCTTGCGCGTGATTTCACGCAATTTTTCGAGATAGCCAATCGGTGGTACCAGAACGCCGGTTGATCCCGCCATGGGTTCAACAATGACGGCGGCAATGGTTTCGGCGCCATGCAGCGCGACGATAGCCTCCAGATTGTCGGCCAGATGCGCGCCCCATTCTGGGCGACCCATGGTGAAGGCGTTGTGCTCCAGATTATGGGTGTGTGGCAGATGGTCGACGCCCGTTAACAAGGTGCCAAATTGCCGCCGGTTGTTGACGATGCCGCCGACGGAAATGCCGCCAAAGCCAACGCCATTATAACCACGCTCACGTCCAATCAGGCGCGTGCGCGTGCCTTGTCCGATGGCGCGCTGATAGGCGAGCGCAATCTTCAATGCTGTGTCGACCGATTCGGATCCCGAATTGGTAAAGAAAATGCGGTCCAGCCCCTCGGGCATGATCGTCGCCAGTCGCGACGCCAGTTCAAACGCAAGCGGGTGGCCCAATTGGAATGGCGGGGCATAGTCCAGCTCGGCTGCGCATTTTTGGATCGCTTCGACAATCGGCGCGCGGCAGTGGCCCGCGTTTACCGCCCATAGGCCCGCGGTGCCGTCAAGGATCTGACGTCCGTCGTCGCTGGTGTAATGCATGTCCTTTGCCGACGCCAACTGACGCGGCGTGGTTTTGAACGCCCGGTTCGCAGTAAACGGCATCCAAAATGCCGCTAGGGGGTCGTTTTCCAGTTTCATCCATTCGCTCCAGCAACCAGTTTCATATGCTTATGCGATAAGCAGGCCATTATCCGTGATTGAAAAGATTGTTGCGTCCGGAAAATTTTGGTGGGCATCAATTTTTCAGCTTGTTTGCTTGCACGCGGCATTTGACCCAATATCCAACCAAAAAGAGCGCTGCCACGAGAACGCTGGTCCAAAGTTCGATGGCGTGCGATGTGGAAATGCCCATCAACACCAGAACGCCGACCATCCCGGCAATGGCCGTCCATGTGCCATAGGGGTGGAACCACATTTTGATCTGTAGTTTTTCAGGTGCTTTGGCCTCGAAATCGGCGCGGAGCCGTAACTGTGCCCAAGCAATCAGCAGATAGATAAACAGCATGATCGCGCCTGAGGCATTCACCAGAAAATTGAACACCCTGTCAGGCGACAGCACCGATGCGGCGAGTGCGAAATAGCTGAAGAGGCTGGCGATAAGGATCGCACGGGCAGGCACTTTCGCTTTGCTCAATTGCACACAAGATTGCGGCGCATCACCATTTTTGGCGAGACCGAACATTGCGCGTGAGGTGATATAGATGCCCGAGTTCAGGCACGACAGAACTGCCACGAGCACGATGCTATTCATAATCAGATCGGCAGAAGGATAACCCATGACGCGTAACGCTTGGGCAAATGGCGATACGCCAACTTCGATTTCGTTCCATGGCACGATGGAAACGATCATCAGGATCGACAATACAAAGAATATCAAAATGCGTGTCGATACCGATATGGTCATACGCGCGATGGTGCTTGCGCCATCTTCGGATTCTGCGGCCGCCAGCGTCGCGATTTCTGCGCCGCAAAGCGAAAATATCGTTGTCGACACGCCAACGAAAATGGCAGCGATACCCGCGGGTGCAAAACCACCATGTTCGGTCAGATTCGAAAATGTCGGGCCGGAGGGCGACGTGATGCCTGTGGCATAAGCGGCGGTCGCAAGAATGAAGACGATAATCGCAATGACCTTTGTCGAGGCGAACCAGAATTCGAATTCTCCGTAGGATTTGGCAGACATCAAATTAACCGCGGTCAATATCGCCATCAACACCACACCGATTTGCCAAACCTCAAGCATTGGAAACCAGCCGTTGATAATCTTCGCGCCCGCAATTGCCTCAATGGCGATCACGACGACCCAGAAATACCAATAGAGCCATCCGACAAGAAACCCGGCCCAATTACCCACACCATTGCGCGCAAAATCGGGAAAAGTCTGAACGCCAGGCATCACCATAGCCATTTCGGAGATCATCCGCATGACGAGTAACACGAGAAATCCCGCCAAGGCGTAGCTTATAACGGCAGCAGGCCCGATTGTGCTGATGGCCGTCGATGAACCAACAAACAGGCCAGCACCTATGATGCCGCCAAATGTGATCATCGAAACATGCCGGGACTTGAGTGTTCGGCTAAGTTCGTTCGCACCCGTTCCTGCTTGTGGCGTCGCTAAGCTTTTATCCATTTGTCGGATTCCCCCTCGTTCAAAACGGTTCTAGCTTTGAAACAAGTGATCTGTAAATGACGGGTAACAAACAAATGTGATACAAGCCGTCTTTCGTGACGAAAAGTTGGAACGCACGGGTTATAATTTTTGCTTATAAGCCGCGGCATTAGACTGACATGCGCCTGATGGGCTGATATGGCTTGGGCGAGGGGATGTAATAACCGAAATGGCCACCGTCTTAACTGACCACCGAAAAGAAAAAATCGCCACGATTGAGACGCTGGATGCGCGGCTGCGTTGGTTGTCGTCATGGATTGTCCATAACGCCAACCATTTACGGGAAAAGCGCGACGGCCTGAAGGTTGGCGGGCATCAGGCCAGTTGCGCGTCGATGACGGCGATTATGGCTGCGCTATATTTCCATGCGCTTCGCCCGCAAGACAAGGTGTCGGTGAAACCCCATGCAGGCCCCGTGCTGCAGGCCATCCATTATTTGCTGGGCAACCAATCACTGCAGCAATTGCAGCAGTTTCGCGCATTGGGCGGCGCGCAAAGTTATCCGTCACGCACCAAGGATAAAATCCCTGTGGATTTTTCAACCGGTTCGGTTGGATTGGGTGTTGCGATTACGGCCTTTTCCAGCCTCGTTCAGGATTATCTTGTTGCGCATGGATCGCTAGATGAAGCGGACGCCGGCCGGATGATATCGCTGATGGGCGACGCCGAGCTTGATGAAGGCAATATCTACGAATGCCTGATCGAAGCCTATAAGCACGACATTCGTAATTGCTGGTGGGTGGTTGATTATAACCGCCAGTCGTTGGACAGCACGACCGCGGACCGCATGTTCCGACGCTTTGATGATATTTTCGAAACTTGCGGCTGGCGTGTTGTCACGTTGAAGAACGGCAAGTTGCAACGTGCGGCGTTCGCGCGGCCGGGCGGAAAATCGCTTGAGGACTGGATTGAAAATTGTCCCAATGCTGATTTTGCCGTGCTCACTTATAAGGGCGGCGCGGCGTGGCGCGAACGGTTGATCGCGGACATTGGCGGTAAGCCGCATGTGGCAAAGCTGCTCGACAGTTTTGACGATGACGGCTTGGCTGCCCTGATGACCAACTTGGGCGGGCATTGCATCGAGTCTTTAATGGATGCGTTCGACAGCGCGGATGATGAACGACCGACTTTGTTTATCGCCTACACCGTTAAAGGCTACGGCCTGCCGCTGGCGGGGCATAAGGACAATCATTCGGGGATGATGAACCCCGCGCAGATTGAGCAGCTTCGCGTCAGCATGGGCGTTGATGTCGGTCAGGAATGGGAACCATTTGCTGGATTGGGTGGAAATATCGCGGCCCGGCTGAAAGACTTCGTCGGGCAGAGCGTTCTCGCGCACAAACCGCAAGAGCCCGATGCGCCGGTGATCGCCGTTCCCGAGCGCCTTCCTGTGCCATCGGGCGATGTTCAGTCGACACAATCCGCTTTTGGCAATGTTTTGCTCGACCTCGCCAAATCCTCTGAGACATTAGCCGACCGTATCGTGACAACCGCGCCCGATGTTACCCAGACGACCAATTTGGGCGGCTTTGTAAACCAACGCGGGCTTTTCCGTCGATCCGATGTGGCTGATATCTTCCGTGATGCCAAAATTCCGTCGGCACAAAAATGGGCGGCGCATGCCGCGGGGCAGCATATTGAACTCGGGATTGCGGAAAATAACTTCTTTCTGTTGCTCACGTCGCTTGGGCTTGCCGCGCCGCATTTCGGAACGCGGTTGATTCCCGTGGGTACGGTATATGATCCCTTTATCGCGCGCGGATTGGATGCGCTGAATTATGGTTGCTACTCCGATGCCCGTTTCTTGTTGGTTGGAACGCCGTCCGGACTGACCTTGGGGCCAGAGGGCGGTGCGCACCAGTCGATCAATACGCCGCTGATCGGGATGGGGCAGCCTGGCCTTGCCTATTTCGAACCGGCTTATGCCGATGAAGTCGCATTGTTCATGCGCTGGGCATTTGAGCATATGCAGAAACCCGACGGCAGCTCGGTATATCTGCGCCTCAGCACACGCCAAGTGCCGCAGGTGCCACGCGCCGGCACCGCATGGGAAGCGGACGCGTTAAAAGGCGGCTATTGGTTGCGACAACCTGCACCCGGCGCCGAAGCGGCCATTGTTTTCACAGGTGCAATTGCACCTGAAGTGTTGGCCGCTTTTGACCAATTGGCAGATGATATTCCCGGATTGGGCGTGTTAAATGTGACGTCTCCCGATGTGCTGCACCGCGACTGGTCTGCCAGTAAGGCTGCGCGCTGGACTGATAAGCCCATGCAAAAATGCCATGCCGAAGATCTGTTATCGGTTTTGGCACCTGACGCTGGCCTTGTGACGGTCATTGATGGTTCGCCAGGCGCGTTGTCATGGCTGGGCGGTGTCAGTGGCATGCGGGTAAGTCCGCTGGGCACGGATCGTTTCGGTCAGACGGGTGACCTAATCGATCTGTACGACACCTACCGCCTTGATGCGGTCGCCATCATTGATGCGATGGCGGAGCTGTTTCTTAAGCGGTAGGCTGGCCTCGGGCACCATGCCGGTCCGGCTTTGGCCTTGGATCGTCGTATAGGGCGCGACAAAGCAGGTTAACGTATCAGAAGTAATGATGCAGCGGGATTGCCAGCGCGACCCAAAACATTCTAGAACCATCGAGACATTCAATTATACCCAGCGAGCAGATCAAACATGGCCCGCGCTGATATTGAGGAGTTTACCGTGCAGTCAGTCACCACGCAGAAAATCGATGATATCCTTGTTGTTCTTGTCGATAACCCGCCCGTTAATGCGCTGTCATGGCATGTCCGGCAGGGGCTGAAAGACGGTTTTGAACAGGCGCTTGCCGACGACTCGGTCAAAGCGATTGTGCTGCGTTGCGCGGGATCAACCTTTATTGCAGGCGCCGACATCACCGAATTTGGAAAGGCGCCGCAAGGGCCTGATTTCAATGCGGTGCTCAACATGATTGAAGCTGCGCATAAGCCTGTCGTCGCTGCAATCCATGGGACTGCGCTCGGTGGTGGTCTGGAAACCGCGCTTGTCTGCCATTACCGTATCGCGGTGCCATCGGCCCGGCTTGGTGTTCCAGAGGTAAAGCTTGGCCTGCTGCCGGGTGCGGGTGGCACGCAACGGCTTCCTCGTGTCGTGGGGATTGAGGCTGCCGCAAATATGTGCGCGCTTGGGGAGCATTTGCCCGCTGCTAAGGCCGCCGCAATTGGCCTCGTCGACAGGCTTGCCGGCGAAGATAGTTTGGCGGACGATGCGATCGCTTATGCACGTGAACTGATTTCGGTTGGTCCTCGGCCGACCCGCGACCGGCCTCTGACAGGCGATGTTGGGGTCATTGAACAGTTGAAGGCTGCCAATGCCAAAAAATGGCGTGGCTTTGATGCGCCTTATGCCAATTTGGCGTGCGTTGAGGCCGCGACACGACTGCCCTTTGATGAAGGCATGAAATTCGAACGTACTGAATTTCTTAAGTTGATGGGCGGTTCGCAATCCGCTGCGCAGCGCCACATGTTCTTTGCCGAACGACAGGCCGCGAAAATTGACGGACTGCCCAAGGATTTGGCCCTGCGCGCCATTAAAAAAGTCGGCGTCATTGGCGCAGGCACCATGGGCGGCGGCATATCGATGAATTTCCTGTCCAAGGGGATTCCCGTGACCATCGTTGAGATGGTTAAAGAAAATCTGGATCGCGGCGTGTGCGTTATCCGCAAGAATTACGAAAATAGTGCCGCCAAGGGCCGCTTCACGACTGAACAGGTCGAAGGCATGATGGGTCTTTTGACGCCGTCACTCGCGCTTGAGGACCTCGCAGATTGCGACCTCGTGATCGAAGCTGTGTATGAAAGCATGGACGTCAAGAAAGAGGTGTTTGGCAAGCTTGATGCCATTTGTAAGCCCGGTGCGATTTTGGCGTCGAACACATCCTATCTCGATGTCGATGAAATCGCCGATAGCACCTCGCGTCCTCAAGACGTGGTTGGCATGCACTTTTTCTCGCCCGCCAATGTGATGAAATTGTTGGAAGTTGTCCGCGGTGCAAAGACTGCGGATGACGTGCTCGCAACCGCGATGGCCATCGGCAAGAAAATCGGCAAAGTCGCGGTGGTCGCTGGCGTCTGTCACGGCTTTATTGGCAACCGGATGCTGTCAACGCGCCAGCAGCCAGCGATGCAATTATTATTGGAAGGTGCAACGCCGGCGCAGATCGACAAGGTCCATACCGATTTTGGCATGCCCATGGGGCCTTTCCAGATGAGCGATCTCGCTGGCCTTGATATTGGCTGGCACCGCGACCCAAGCCGTATTGAAACGATCCGTGATGCGCTGTGCGCTGCGGGCCGCTTTGGCCAGAAAAACGGCAAGGGCTTTTACGATTATGATGAAAAGCGTGTCGGCACGCCAAGCGCCGAGGCGCTTGCTATCATAGAAGAGTTCCGGTCGACCTCTAACTTGCCGAAACGTGACATCAGCGATCAGGAGATTGTCGAGCGGACACTCTATCCAATGGTCAATGAGGGCTACAAAATACTTCAGGAAGGCAAAGCCCAGCGGCCATCGGATATCGATGTGGTCTGGATCTATGGCTATGGTTGGCCCATTTACCGCGGCGGCCCCATGTTCTGGGGCGACCTTGAAGGTGCTGGCAAGATCGTCGAAGCGCTTGAGCGGCATGGCGTTGCGGTGGCAGAAAGCCTGAAGGCCAAGGCTTAAGCTCTAAGCGCCGATCAACAGTCATGTGTGCGAACGGTTGTCGCGAGCGGCGGCCGTTTGTACCTTATCGCGCAGCTAATAATCGATAGCCCACGCGCCGTGAACGGTCTGGTGCGGCTAGGCGTGTTCTGTGGACGTGATTGTTGGGTACTTCATGAAAAGAACAGGTCCTTTCATACAGGGGATTCTACGTCAGGCCTTTTGATTGGTGACTTCACCCAATGCGCCGATGAACTGGTCGGTGCATCGATCCCAATCGAAACTTTGCGCATATGCAGCAGCGTCGGCTTTGCGCACACTAAGCGCGTTCTGAATGGCACAGGAAAGGTCGTCGCTTAAAGATCCGATCGGTCGTGGCAATTCGGACCAGGGACCGCGACCATCTGGACCGATAATATCCAAAGGACCAGGGACGGGAAATGCAGCGACCGGAAGTCCAGATGCCAACGCTTCGATCATCACCAACCCAAATGTATCGGTTCGACTGGGAAATACAAAAACGTCTGCGGTGGCATAGGCGCTTGCCAGTTCCGTTCCCTTGAGCGTTCCCAGGAAAATGGCATTGGGATATTTTATTCTTAATTCAGACAAAGCAGGGCCGTCGCCGATCACGACCTTACTGCCTGCGACCTCCGCAGATAGAAAGGCTTCCAGATTTTTCTCCACGGAAACACGGCCCACGGAAATCATGACGGGTTTGGGTAGGTTTGCCAACCGAGGATGGTCGGGCTGATCTCCATGAAAAAGGCCATGGTCGATGCCGCGTGACCACAGGCGCGTATTGGGGATACCCCGCACTGAAAGCTCATCCATCAGACCCTTTGTCGCGGTCAGGACGGCACGAGATGGCTTGTGGAACATCCGCATGATTGGCCAAAACCACTCAGCCGATAGCCCCGTTCGTACGGCAAGATAATCCGGAAAGCGGGTATGAAATGCCGAGGTAAAGGGCACATCATGGGCAAGGCACCATGCCCGTGCGCTCCAACCAATTGGGCCTTCGGTCGCGATATGGACAATATCCGGAGCCATGGCGTGTAACGCCTTACGCACGCCAAAGCGGGGTGCCAGCGCAAGGCGGATTTCCGCATAGCCGGGGCAGGGAATGGTGGTGAACCGGTCCGGCGCGATCACTTCGACGGAATGTCCGCGCGATTTCAGCCGGTTGACCGTTTCGGTCATCGTCCGGACAACGCCGTTGACTTGCGGCAGCCAAGCGTCCGTTGCGATGGCGATCCTCACGCCGCGATCGAAGCCCGCTTTTCAGCAGCTTTCCGGACATGCGCAGCCCAATCGATAATTGCCATGGATCCGTCCTTCGCCTCGGTCAACGCGGTGCAGCTTTCGACCCAGTCGCCGTCATTATAATAAGTAATCGATCCAAACTGCCGGATTTCGGCAGAATGGATGTGACCGCACACAACGCCTTGAACACCGCGAAGCGCGGCCTCGCGCGCCACCACTTCTTCATATTGCCCGATAAACTGCACCGCGTTTTTGACGCGCATTTTCAGATAGGATGACAGCGACCAATACGGCATGTTCAACCTACGGCGCACCGCGTTGAGAACGACGTTGGCTTTCAACAGCAGCGTATACGCTTGGTCACCCAAGAAAGCGAGCCAGCGGGCATAAAGCACGATGCCGTCAAAGGCATCGCCGTGCGTCACGAGTAATGCGCGGCCGTCGGCGGTCTGGTGGATCGCCTCCAGTTGGACCTCGACGCCGCCAAAGCTCAGGCCTGCATAATCACGGAACATTTCGTCATGGTTGCCGGGAATATAGACGACGCGGGTCCCGCGATGCGCCATTTTCAACACCCGTCTGATGACTTCATTGTGCTGGTCGGGCCAATACCAACCCTTGCGCAAACGCCAGCCATCTACAATGTCGCCGACCAGATAAAGCGTCTCACATTCAATGGAAGCAAGAAAATCAGTCAGTAGATCTGCCTGACACCCAGCTGTGCCCAAATGCACATCAGAAATCCACACCGTGCGAAACCGCATCTTTGGTTGGTAGCTTTTGGGTTCGGGCTTATCGAACCATGCCGGCAGTTTTGGACCTTTTCCATCGCTTTTAAAAAGCAGGCTGTCGCTTAATTCAGTGGTTGTCATATTGCCCATCCCCCGTTGTCTTAATGAAGCCCTAAACGACGGATGAGTCATGTGCGTGGCAGATCAATGACAGTTTTTTTGCCATTGAAAATTGGCACATGTCATTATCGGACCGCAGGCATCTCTGCGTCAGGCAGAAGCGCACCCATGGCTTTTGCAAGCGTTGGAGCGATGGCGCGCATCATTGGACTATGGGGATCCGTGCATGCCTTTGCTGCTAGACGCGAACTGGCACAGATCCGAAAGCGACTCCGGCTAAAGCATCATAGTAATTTTGCGCATTTTGATACCTTCCCCGCATAGGTTTGCAGCGCCTAACTAGGGAAGGGTGGTGTCACTGTGATGCGGTACTCATGCGACTTTGATAGAAGTTATGTGTCTGAAATATTACCGAATTTTAAGATCGGATTCTGCATCATCAAACAAGTGCCCAATATATTACAATTTTATTGCAGCGATGTCATATAAGTGTCATATTCAAGGCAGAGATGAGGAGAAAACGGATGAAACTGCTATTCGTAGGTGCTTTAGTAACTGGCCTGATGGGCGGTGCAGCCCACGCCCAACCGACCATGAATATTGAAACATCATACCCAAAAGGGTCCATTGGCTATGAGGCTCTCCTAAAGGGTGACAATGAACGGGCAGTTTCTCAAATACTGACAAGCGCGCAAGTGAGCCGGCATGATCCTGCGAAGCTGCTCAACCTTGGCCGTGCCTATGCGCGGATGGGCCGTATGGAAGAGGCTTCGAATATGTTCGCTGCCGCGATGCAGAGCCGTGATACCGTCGATCTGGTGCTCGCTGACGGTCGCGTGATGAATTCAAAAGACGCTGCGCGTAAGGCCTATGCCGGTTTGCAGATGCGGATCGCAACACGCTGATTTAAATGCTCTGAGGTAACATCTTGCCTCTAACGCATTATAAAAGGCGGGCCTAACGGCTCGCCTTTCGTCTTTTCTGGCGCATAATTTTGCTGTGACCCGCCTGTTCTGCGGCTGTCACATATCTGACGCAAAACATTCTTCTAAATGCAATGTGATAAGCACAGCCATGTCACAGCTCGCCCCTATTCGCCGCATGGTCAACGGGTGGGGCCTTATGATGATTCGATTCTGGTCCGTTGCATTTGCCCATATCGGGCACGTCTTATTTGTTGCGGAGATTTAGAATGTTAAACCCAAAATTGCGTGGGATCGTCTATGCGACGGCAGCAGCTGCCCTCGTCACCGGCTGTGGCGCAGATGATATCGCGTCACCAGGCACTGGTGGTAACATCACCATCAACAATCCGGCTGCACCTCCGCCGCCACCACCGCCACCACCGCCACCTGCGACAGTTACACCTGCTGGCGGCTGCCCAACCATCGCTGATGCGCAAGGCTTGACCGACAGCGGTACGATCACTGGTCCAACCGGCACATATCGCGTCTGCACATTGCCAGCGCGCGTCAATACCACCAGCACATTGCCAAAGATTGCAGGCGTTCTG
>JBEDET010000018.1:0-34769 GCA_041175505.1 Pseudomonadota bacterium | reverse complement strand
GAGCTTGGCCCTGCGTTGCGCAGCGCGGGCATTGACCTCATTCGTCTCGCAACGCCCACCACAGACACCGCGCGCTTGCCCGCCGTCCTAAATGGCGCATCTGGCTTCCTATATTATGTGTCGGTCGCCGGTATCACTGGCCTGCAAGTCGCGGCGCAGACCAGCATTGATGAGGCGGTGGCGCGGCTAAAGGCCCATACCGATCTGCCTATCGCGGTTGGCTTTGGCGTCCGCACACCTGAACAAGCCGCCAACATTGCACGCGTTGCCGATGGTGTGGTTGTTGGTTCCGCAATCGTCGAACTCGTCGCCAAACATGGCGTCAACGCCGCTGGTCCGGTCCGTGATTATGTGGCGTCGTTGAAATCGGCTATCATTTCGGCGCGTGGCTGATTACAAAACCGTAGCCCTGAGCAGCGGTCGCCCAGCGACTGCGTCCGTCGATGGGCGCCTCTCGGGTGTAGCTTTAGCCGGGGAAGCGTGCTTCGACAGGCTCAGCACTACGGTATATTTTACACTGCGTTTTTTACAGGGACAGAAAACATGAACTGGGTCACTCGCGTCCGTAACGCCATTCCCTTCATCGCCAAGCGCGAAACGGCCGAAACGCTCTGGCACAAGTGCAAGGGGTGTCAGGCGATGATCTTCCTCAAGGAGTTTGAGGAAAACCAGTCGGTCTGTCCGAAATGTGACCATCACGGCCGCATTGGCCCCGCCGAGCGCTTCGCCGCGTTGTTCGATGATGACAGCTATGACGTGCTTAAGCCACCCGTTGTCGGCGAAGACCCGTTGAAGTTCAAAGATACGAAGAGATATATCGACCGCATCAAAGCCGCCCGCCTCGCAACGGGTGAGCAAGACGCGATGATGAGCGCGCGTGGTAAAATCGACGGCCAAGCTGTTGTTGTCAGCGTTCAGGATTTCGCCTTCATGGGCGGTTCCATGGGCATGGCGGTTGGTGAGGCATTCATTGACGCTGTAAAGGCCGCGATCCGCGACAAATGCCCGTACATCATCTTCACCGCCGCAGGTGGCGCACGCATGCAGGAGGGCATATTGAGCCTGATGCAGATGCCGCGTTCAACCGTCGCCATTCAGATGCTGCATGATGCCGGACTGCCCTACATCGTTGTACTGACAGACCCCACCACCGGCGGCGTTACTGCGTCTTACGCAATGCTGGGCGATGTCCAAATTGCCGAACCCGGCGCGCTTATCGGCTTTGCGGGACAACGCGTGATTGAGCAGACAATTCGCGAGAAACTGCCCGAAGGATTCCAGCGCGCCGAATATCTGTTGGAACATGGCATGATCGACATGGTCACCCACCGCCACGACCTGCGCGGCGTATTGTCGCAGCTCGTAGGCTACCTCGCGCCAGAGAAGAAGGCGGCTTGATTGCGATAACGGTTATGCAAAATATCAGTCATGCTGAACTTGTTTCAGCATCTTACTTTATCGCTGCGCAGAATATTAAGACCCTGAAACAAGTTCAGGGTGACATGGTGTCTTCGCAAAGTACCCAACATGCCTGACCACGCCATTTCCTCTGACCCTGCTGTTCAGGCGCAATTGGACCGGCTGACCATGTTGTCACCCGGTAAGGATGTCTTGGGACTGACGCGTATTGTGGCATTGCTGGAGCGCCTCGGTAATCCGCACCTCAATCTTCCGCCGGTGTTCCATGTCTCTGGCACCAACGGCAAAGGTTCGACCTGCGCGTTTTTGCGCGGGGCGATTGAGGCGGCGGGCATGACGACGCATGTCTATTCAAGTCCGCATCTGGTGCGTTTCAACGAACGGATACGCGTTGCGGGCAAGTTGATTGATGATGCAACTCTCTCCGCGCTGTTGTCCGAGGTTTTGGACCATGCCGAGGGGCTGGAAGCGAGCTTCTTTGAAGTCACCACCGCAGTTGCCTTTTGCGCCTTTGCGCGGACGCCAGCAGATGCGTGCATCGTCGAAGTCGGCCTTGGCGGAAGGTTGGACGCAACCAACGTGCTCACGCAGCCGGTGGCGTGCGGAATAGCATCACTGGGCTTGGATCATGAGGGCTTCTTATTAGCGGCGGAGGACGGTGTTCCCGATATGCCACCGCTTGACCGCATTGCCTTTGAAAAGGCCGGGATTGCAAAGTCTGGATCACCTCTGCTCACGCAAAAATATTCAGCATCAATGGCCAACACCGTTGCCAAACAAGCCAGCTTGCACAACGCACCGTTGCATGCACGCGGCGAAAATTGGGATGCGGCGGTGTATGATGGCCGCTTGCATTATCGCGACGCCACCGGAAAACTCAACCTGCCACTTCCCCGCATGATAGGCGCTCATCAGGCCGACAATGCGGCTTTGGCCATTGCAATGCTGCGCCATCAAACGGCGATCCATATTCCGGAGGCAGCGCTCGCCGCCGCGATGGAATGGACACGTTGGCCGGCGCGGATGCAAACATTGTCTGCAGGGCCGCTGACTGACCGACTACCGAGTGGTTCAACCGTCTGGCTCGACGGCGGTCACAACCCCGATGCGGGAGCGGCGATTGCCAAAACGCTTGAGGACAGCCCACCCGTTCACGTCATCATCGGCATGTTGATGAACAAGGACGCGCTCGGTTTCCTGACGCCGTTCGCACACAAAATTGAGTCGCTATACGCGGTGCCGATAACGGGGCATGAGCATCATGATCCTTTAGACCTGTGTCGGATAGCGACAGGCCATCTTGGCATCGCATTGGCCACACCGGTCGGCGATGTTGACGCTGCGATGGACCGCATTGCAAACCATCCCCAGCCATCGAATGTATTAATCTGCGGTTCGTTATATCTCGCCGGTGAAGTGCTGCGCGCGAACGGTCAAGCGCCGGATTAAATCCTTGTAGTTTTAAGGCCCACCTCAGAATTCATGTTGTCCGTTTTGGTTAGTCTACGTTTCTGGAGTAGCAGGTTTGCCATCAAAGGTTGCAGCCGTGCCAATAGAGCTATCCGCAAGTCCGCTTCGCATCATTAACCAGAATAATATTATACCCGGCAGCGCCGCAACGGTGGTCAACAGGTAGAAGTTGAAGAAACCCATGCTTTCAACCATTGCGCCCGCTGTCGTACCCGTCAAAAAGCGACCTACAATACTAGCAGCCGACGAAATCAAAGCATAATGCGCCGCCGTGAAGCGAAGATCGCACAACGCTGCAAAATAGGCGACCAAAACTGTTCCCGCAGTTCCGCTGGCAAAGTTCTCGAAAGCGATGGTTGCCGCCAAGCCCCAGTTGCTATGTCCTGCGTTCGCCAAAAGCGCAAAACTAAGGTTAGAGATCATCATCAGAAACAAGCTGAGAAGTACAGATCGTTTCAATCCCATTTTCGCATACAGAATACCGCCAACGAAAATGCCGACAAGGAATGCCCAAAATCCGACACCAACATCGTAAATCGCGATTTCGTCGTTGGAAAAGCCCAGATCTTCCAAAAGCAACCGAAGGGTCAAATTTGCAAGCGTATCTCCGATTTTGTGTAAAAGTATAAACAACAGGACAAGCCACGCTCCATGACGGCTGAAGAATTCTCTGAACGGTCCAATGATAGACTCGCCAATGTTGATGGCTTTGCGAGCCACTGCCTCTCGATGTCGCGCAGGCTCTCCACCCCATAGGACTGCAATTACGGCTGGAATGGCAAATGCCGCACACACAATATATGCAGCTTCCCAGCCCATTCTTGCGGCTACAATAAGTGCCAGTGCGCCAGCGCCCGCAGACCCAAGCCGCCAACCATACTGGCTCATACCGGCACCGATGCCTTGTTGATCGGGTCGAAGCACCTCAATCCGATACGCGTCGATTACGATGTCAAAGGTAGCACCTGCAAAGCCCAAAAGAACGGCCGAATATGCGGTGTATAACAACCCGGCACTCGGATCGGAAAAACCAAGATTTGCAACCGCAACGCCAACAAAACCTGCCGATACGATCATCCACGAAACACGCTGCCCCATTCGGCCCAATATCGGCAGCCGGACGCCGTCTACTATCCAAGCCCAAGCCCATTTGAAATTATACACGAGAAACGCAAGTGCGAACGCCGTTACCGCTTTTTTATCGATACCGTCCTGCGCAAGACGCGTGGAAAGAGTGGCACCAATCATCGCGTAAGGGAAACCCGAAGATATACCCAATAAAAGTGCAATGAGGGCTTCTTTCTCCATGTAAGGCTTAATCGAATCAAGCCAACTGGGCTGCACGCTTTTGGTCTGCACAAACTTCTCCCTGACCCGCAATATGATGCAATGCCGCGACCCTAGATGGATTTTCCTGAATGGCCAGTGACTTTTGAAGCAACATGCGTCAAAGGCACTTTATGGTAAAACCTCCTTCAAAAGCCCCTGCCCGTCCAACCAAGCCACCGCGCCTGCGTTGGGACAGCAAACCCGTCCGTAAGCCCAACCCGAACGCCGCGCCGAGCAAAGGTGCATTGGAGCGCAAGGATGGCGAAGAACGTATCGCAAAGCTGCTCGCGCGCGCTGGTGTCGCGTCGCGTCGCGAAATCGAACGTATGATTGCCGATGGCCGTGTGACGTTGAATGATGAGAAGGTCGAAACCCCTGCAACATTGCTGAAATCGCTGCGCGGTGTGGCTGTGGATGGCAAGGCAGTCGGCCAACCTGCGCCGACGCAATTGTACATGTTCCATAAGCCTGAGGGCTGCCTGACGGCCGAGCGCGACTTTAGCGGGCGCAAGACGATTTACGATGTTCTGCCTAAAGACCTGCCGCGCCTTATGCCCATCGGCCGGTTGGATTTGAACACTGAAGGCTTGTTGCTGCTCACCAATGATGGCGAGTTCAAACGCCAGATGGAATTGCCGTCGACTGGCGTGGAGCGGACATATCGCGCACGCTGCTTTGGTGATGTCAGTCAGGAACAGCTGGAAGAGCTGATCCACGGCATTGAAATTGAAGGCGTCAAATATGGCAAAATCGATGCCAATCTGGAGCGCCGGACGGGTCGCAATGGTTGGGTTGAAATGACGCTGACCGAGGGCAAGAATCGCGAAGTGCGCCGCGTCCTTGAACATCTTGGACTCGAAGTCAGCCGCCTTATCCGCACCCGTTATGGGCCATTTGTATTGGGTGAGCTTGCACCCGGCACTGTCGGCGAAGTGCGCCGCGTCGACCTCATCGAATTTCGAAAGACATTGAAATAATGCGGATCATTTCAGGGGAGTGGCGCTCACGTCCGTTGGTGGCGCCCAAGGGTGATACGACGCGGCCAACCGCCGATCGTACGCGTGAGACATTGTTTTCGATGCTCACCAGTCGGCTGGGTTCATTCGAAGATTTGCGGGTGCTCGACCTTTTTGCAGGCTCAGGCGCGCTGGGGCTTGAGGCTTTGTCGCGCGGCGCCGCGCATTGCACCTTTGTCGAACAGGACCATCTCGCACTCGACGCGCTTGAAAAGAATATCGCAAAGCTCGGCGGCAAAGACCGATGCGATGTCCGCAAATCATCGGTACTGTCGATGGGCAGCGCCCTGAAGCCTGCGGACATCGTGCTGATGGACCCACCCTATTTGAGCGGTGCTGGGTCTGTCGCACTCGATAAGCTTGGCCGCTTTGGATGGTTTGCACCGTCGGCATGGATCAGCGTCGAGACCAGCATCAAAGAGGATGTCGAGGTCAAAGGCTTCACCGTTGATACCGTGCGCAACGTCGGCAAGGCACGGATCACATTGCTGCGTCCGGATCATGAACAGGAATGAAAGCCGCGCAAAGCCGGCGGCGCCGTCTTGATTGCCGCCGGCCTTGTGATCCTGGACGGGCGGCTATTTCGCCGGGCGGAGCATCCAAAGCCCTGCAAGGCTGCACAGCGCAATAGCAGCAAGATAATAGCCGACATATTCGAGGCCCGATTCCGATAGCTTCAAAGCGATGTTAGGGGCCAGCGCGCCACCCAATATCCCCGCTGCGTTGAAGCAGATCGATGCACCCGTATAGCGCACCCGCGCAGCGAACAGCCCCGGCAGCCATGCGCCAAGTGGTCCGTAAACCAGCCCCATCACAAAGAGCAGCAGCGAAAGATACATCCCGGTGAGCATCAGGTCACCACTGCCCAGCCATGGCCCAGTTGTGAAACTTGCGCCAACCAGCGCCACGCATCCAATTGCTAGCACCCGGGCCGGACTGGTCCGATCGGCCCAGTAACCCGAAACAATGATACCAGCGGCCATGAACAGGATCGAGATAAGCTGGATGCCCAGAAAGGCCTCGCGCGCGATGCCCAATTTGGTTGTGCCATAGCCGAGCGCGAAAGCGGTCGAGAGATAAAAGATCGCAAAGCAGGCGATCGCCGCAAATGTGCCGCCGAACAATTGGCGTGGGTGGGTGCGCACGACCTCTGCCATGGGAACGCGCGGCGGCGGAGCCTCTTCCAGCGCTGCGGCAAACGCTGGCGTTTCGGTCAAACGAAGGCGGACCCACAAACCAATGCCAACCAGAAACGCGCTCAACACAAACGGAATGCGCCAGCCCCATTCACGGAATTCGGAATCGCTGAGTATGAGGCCAAGTATCAGGAACAGGCCGTTCGAAAGGATAAAGCCCACGGGCGCGCCGAGTTGCGGGAACATTCCATAGCGCGCGACCTTGCCCTTGGGTGCATTTTCAACCGCAAGCAACGCTGCTCCGCCCCATTCGCCGCCAAGTCCAAAACCCTGACCGAAACGCAAAAGGCATAGCAGCGCCGGCGCGATCCAACCGGCAACGGCGTAGATCGGCAGCAGCGCAATCAGAAACGTCGATACGCCCATGATCATCAACGACCAGACAAGCGTTGCCTTGCGCCCGATGCGGTCGCCATAGTGACCAAATACCAGCGCGCCAACCGGCCGGGCGATAAAGGCCAACGCAAAGGTCAGCCAGCTTTGCAGCAACTGAGCCTCGGGGCTCGATTGCGGAAAGAATAACGGGCCGAAGACCAGCGAAGCGGCCGTTGCGAAAATATAAAAATCATAGAATTCGACAGCTGTTCCGGCCATGGCCGCGCCAAGAATCCGACGATGCGACGCTGCTGGCGCGGTTGCGGCTTCACCTGCGTTGGTGGTTGTCATTGTGCTCCCTCCCTTGACTTACATTTCTGCTGGCACCGACGGCGGCGAAAGGAAAGCGGAAAAGTGCATTGCCCTTCGACCATCTGTTCCCTAATCGTTCGCACGTGAATCATCCCTCCCCCACCCCGATGCCGCCTTGGTTGGACGGCTTGAACGCGCCGCAACGCGAAGCCGTTTTGACAACTGAAGGCCCCGTGCTTCTGCTGGCCGGAGCGGGCACAGGCAAAACGGCCGCATTAACCGCACGAATGGCGCAGATTTTGTATACGCGCCTTGCATGGCCGTCCGAAATTCTCGCCGTGACCTTCACCAACAAAGCCGCGCGTGAAATGCGTGAGCGTATTGGCGCGATGGTCGGCTCGGCGGTGGAAGGCATGCCATGGCTGGGTACGTTCCACAGCATTGGCGCAAAGCTGCTGCGCCGCCACGCCGAAATAATCGGATTGCAAAGCAATTTCACCATTATCGACACCGATGATCAGATCAGATTGCTCAAGCAGCTGATCCAGTCGGAAGATTTGGACGAGAAACGATTTCCGGCGCGCGGGCTTGCTGCATTGTTGGACAAATGGAAAAACGCGGGCAAGTCACCGGCAGATTTGGACGCTGGTGATAATGAGGCTTTCGCCAATGGTAAGGGCCAACGGATGTACGCGCTGTATCAGGCGCGCCTGCTTGCCCTGAACGCGTGCGACTTTGGCGATTTGCTGTTGCACGGGCTGAACCTGTTGAAGAACAACCGCGATATCCTCGAAAAATATCAGGCCCAGTTTAAATATATTCTCGTCGACGAATATCAGGACACGAATGCCGTCCAATATCTCTGGCTGCGCTTGCTCGCCCAAAAACGCAAAAACATTTGCTGCGTCGGTGACGATGACCAAAGCATTTATTCGTGGCGCGGTGCAGAGGTTGCTAACATTCTGCGCTTTGAAAAAGACTTTCCCGGCGCGAAGACGATTAAGCTCGAACAGAATTATCGCAGCACGCCCCATATTTTGGCCGCCGCCTCTGGCCTCATCGACGCCAACAGCACGCGGCTCGGCAAGACATTGTGGACGGAACTCGACGATGGCGAAAAGGTCCGCATCATCGGGGTCTGGGACGGTCCCGAAGAAGCCCGCCGCGTCGGCGAAGAAATTGAAGCGTTGCAATATAAAGGCGAGAGCCTCGACAGCGTGGCTATACTCGTGCGCGCGCAGCACCAGACCCGTGAATTCGAAGACCGTTTCATACAAATCGGCGTTAACTATCGGATTGTCGGTGGTTTTCGCTTTTACGAGCGTGCCGAAATTCGCGACGCCATTGCCTATTTGCGGATTGTAAACCAACCGGCCGACGACTTGGCGTTTGAACGTATCGTCAACGTGCCCAAACGCGGCATTGGCGACAAAGCCGTCGAAAAAATCCACATCGTTGCCCGCGCCGAGCGCGCCCCGCTTTCGGTCGCCGCCGCCCGTTTGGTTGGAACCGATGAGCTGACCGGTAAGGCACGCAAGTCCCTCGCCGATCTGGTGGTCGATATTGCCCGCTGGCGCGATGAAGCGGCGCATATGTCGCCAGCGAACCTGACGCGGCTGATCATGGATGAATGCGGCTACACGGCCGTTTTGCAGGCAGAACGCAGCACAGAAGCATCGGCGCGCCTCGAAAACTTAAGCGAACTTGCGCGCGCGATGGAAGAATATGAAACGCTTGGCGAGTTTCTGGAACATGTCAGCCTGGTTATGGACAATGACCGCGGTGATACCGGCGCAAGCGTCACGATCATGACCATTCACGCCGCCAAGGGCCTTGAATATGACAATGTTTTCCTCGTTGGATGGGAGGAAGGCATCTTCCCATCGCAACGTGCGCTGGACGAAGGCGGGCTCGCCTCGTTGGAAGAAGAACGCCGGCTGGCTTATGTTGCGATAACGCGCGCGAAACGCCGGTGCACCATCATCCATGCGGCAAACCGCCGCATTTACGGCCAATGGACCAGCAGCATTCCCAGCCGTTTCATTGAAGAGCTGCCGCTTGACCATATTGAGGCCGAGCAGACCATGACCGGCGGTGCATCACTTTGGCGTGCCAACTGGAGCGAGCAAACTGACCCGTTCGCGCATCTGGCGGCCGCCAACCAAGGCCGCAGCAATGCGCGTGGCCCGGGCTGGCAACGGGCAGCCACATCCGGCGGATTTAACCCGCGCCCACAGCGCATACCGGAAAGCACACGCAGCGCGGTCAGCCTTGGCAATAAAGGTCGCAGCGACCTTAGCGTCGGTCTGCGCGTCTTTCACGAAAAATTCGGCTATGGCGAAATCGCGGAGATCGAAGGCAATAAGCTTGAGATCGAATTTGAACAGGCGGGCCGCAAACGGGTGATGGACAGCTTTGTAACGATCAGCTGAAGCACCCAAACCGCGCTGACGGCCCGCGTGGAACGTCCGGCAGTTACAACCGTTTCCTGTGTAGCTTTAACTACACAGGAGATTGCACGATGCCCATGATCGAAACCCGCGACGGTGCGTGGCTTTATGTAAAGGACTGGGGCACGGGCAATCCCGTCATCCTCATTCATGGTTGGCCACTGTCGTCGGATAGCTGGGACCCCGTCGCCGAAGCGTTGGCGAATGCCGGGCACCGGGTGATATCCTATGACCGGCGCGGCTTTGGCCGGTCGGACCAAACATGGGGCGGATACGACTATGACGGCCTGACCGACGATCTTGCTGATGTCATGAAGGCGACCGGCGTCAGTGAGAACATCACTCTGGTTGGCTTTTCCATGGGTGGCGGAGAGGTCGCACGTTACATGTCGCGCTATGATGGCGCCGGTGTGGTCCGTGCTGTGTTGATATCGTCAGTTGTGCCTTTCTTGCTGTTGACCGACGACAATCCTGACGGTGTTCCGCAGGAAAGCTTTGAGCAAATGACCCAAGACATGATGTCCGACAGGCCAGCATTCATGCGTAAGTTTCTCCATGACTTTTTTGGCATCGGCTGGCTGAGCAAACCCGTGAGCAGCGCAACATTGGACTGGGCGTGGAACATGACGATGCAGGCAGGACTTCGGCCAACGCTGAAGGCTGCAGAGGCGTTCTCATCGACCGACTTCCGCGCTGATTTGCCCGCCTTTAAAGTGCCGACGCTCATCATTCATGGAACGAGCGACAGTACTGTGCCGATAGACCCGACAGCCCGGATGGCAGCAGCCATGATTAGCGATGTGCGACTGGTCGAATATGCCGGGGCCCCGCATGGCCTGTTCGAGACCGATCGCGACCGATTGATCTCTGACCTTATGGCTTTCCTCAACGGTGAAGAACCAAGATCGCAGGATGAGGAGACCTTTGTCATCAATCCAGCGTTGCCGATGGGGGGATATTGACGGCAATATCCCCGGCATTAAGGCAACGGAACGGATAGCTTCGGCGCGGCGGGCGTATCTGCTCTGGTAATGCGCATTGCTTTGCGGTTATGGAAAGCCATGACTGCGGGGGCTGCACAAATCATATCGGACGCAAGAGCGGCGCTTGGCCGCCGCGACGCGTCTTCCGCAATACGCTTGCTGTCGGAATTGCCTTGGGCAACACCAGCCGATAGGCGCATGCATCATGTCTGACACGAAAGCCAACATCCACCCACTCAACATAGCTGACTTTCGCTATTATTGGCTCGCACGGTTTATGGCGGTGTTGGCAACAATGGGGATGGTCGTCGTCATCGGTTATCAAGCCTATGACATCGCGCGCAGTGACTATGGCATGTCCATTCGCGAAGCGTCGCTGCAGCTGGGGTTACTTGGCCTTGTGCAATTCGTGCCGCTTGCATTGTTAACCCCTGTTGCCGGATGGGCCGCAGACCGGTGGGAACGCAGGACAGTCGCCCGGCTTGCCAACAGCATCGACATGATGGTGGCGCTGGCGCTTGGTTGGTTCACTTATATCGATGGGCTTACCCTGCCCCTGCTTTTCCTGTTTGCCGCATTGCATGGCGTCGCCCGCGTATTTGTCGGACCATCAATGTCGGCGATCGCGCCCAATATTGTTCCACCGGCATCATTGCCGCGCGCCATCGCACTGAGTTCAATTGCGTGGCAAGTGGGGTCCGTTTTTGGTCCAGCCGCAGGCGGGCTGATGTTCGCCGAGAGTGCATCGCTGCCTTATTGGGTTTCGGCAGGTTTGATGTTGGCCGCCACAATCAGCTTGAGCTTTGTGAAGCCAGTCCATCCGCCCCGCATGGAAAGAAAGATCCACCCCATAAGGCAAATGATTGATGGCCTGCGTTATACATGGTCCGAACGTTTTCTGCTGGGTGCCATTACCCTTGACCTATTTGCTGTCTTACTTGCGGGCGCCACCGCGATGCTGCCCGTTTATGCGCGCGATATCCTGATGGTCGGGCCGGATGGTCTTGGCCAGTTGCGTGCCGCGCCAGCGGTTGGGGCGTCCGTCGTTGCGCTTATGCTCGCGATCAGGCCATTGCGCCACAATGTCGGCGCCAAAATGCTCTGGGCAGTGGTGGTCTTTGGCGCGGCAACTATCGGGTTTGGCCTGAGCCATGAAATTGGCAGCCATGTTTTTGGCGACGCGCGCATCGGGTTCCTGAATATGGGTGCGGGCATGGCGGTTGCTTTAATCTCCCTCATCATCCTTGGCGCGTCAGACATGCTGTCCGTCTATGTCCGATCATCTTTGGTTCAGCTCAACACCCCAGATGAAATGCGCGGACGCGTCAGCTCTGTATCTGGCCTTGCCATTTCTGCCTCCAATGAATTGGGCGAGCTACAGTCCGGTGTGGCGGCGGCGGCACTTGGACCTGTTGGCGCGGTTGTATTCGGCGGCGTTGGTGCCATATTGATCACTGGAATGTGGGCGCGGCTATTCCCCGAGCTTAAAAACGCCCGCACATTTGAACCGCAATATAGAGGAAGCAATCCATGAAAGCACAATCGATCCTCGAAACCATCGGCAACACCCCACATATCCGGATGGGGCGCATGTTCCCCAATGCCGAAGTCTGGATCAAATCCGAACGGTCGAACCCCGGTGGTTCAATCAAGGACCGCATTGGCCTTGCTATGATCGAAGCGGCCGAGAAGGACGGCAGCCTGAAACCCGGCGGCACGATCATTGAGCCGACGTCCGGAAATACCGGCGTTGGCCTTGCCATGGTTGCGGCGGTCAAGGGGTATAAGCTCATCCTCGTCATGCCAGAGTCCATGTCGCTGGAACGCCGGCGGCTCATGCTCGCTTATGGTGCAAGCTTCGACCTGACGCCGCGCGAAAAGGGCATGAAGGGTGCAATTGAACGTGCTTTGGAACTGGTGTCACAGACCCCCGGTTCATGGATGCCGCAGCAGTTCGAAAACCCGGCGAATATCGACGTCCATGTGCGCACAACATCGCAGGAAATATTAGCGGACTTCGCCGATACGCCGATTGACGCCCTGATTACCGGCGTTGGCACAGGTGGCCACATCACGGGATGCGCAGAAGTGTTGAAGAAAGCCTGGCCCAATTTGAAGGTCTTTGCGGTGGAACCCACTTTGTCGCCAGTGATCAGCGGTGGCCAACCCGGACCGCATGCCATTCAGGGGATTGGCGCAGGGTTTATTCCCGCCAACCTGCACACCGCATTGTTGGATGGCGTCATTCAGGTCGACCCTGAAGTTGCCAAGGAAACCGCACGACGTGCCGCACGTGAGGAAGGCATGCTGGTCGGCATTTCATCCGGTGCGACACTCGCCGCCATCGCGCAGAAGCTGCCCGAATTGCCAGCGGGGTCACGTGTCCTTGGTTTCAGCTATGACACAGGCGAACGCTATTTATCGGTTCCCGACTTTTTGCCCGTCGACTAAACAAAAAATGCCGGGACGTGATATCCCGGCATTTTTGTATCTACGCATGAAACGCCGGAACAGTTACGCTGCGGCGAACATCTCCGGCGACAACGCCATTAACGCTTCACTGCCCGCTTCAATCTTGCGACGAAGCGCGCCGCAATCGGGCATATAACGCTCGGCAAAATAGCGCGCGGTCACCAATTTGGTTTCGTAAAACGCCGCATTGCCAGTTCCGGCATCAAGTGCACGTTGTGCCGATTCCGCCATGCGCAGCCATTGTAGGCCAAGCGCCACGATGCCCATGATGTGCATGTAATGATGCGCACCCGCACCGATATTGTTCGGATTGGCCATACCATTTTGCATGAACCACATGGTCGATGCCTTCAAATCGCCACTGGCTTTTTCAAGACGGGTCGCGAAATCCGCGAGTGCCCCGCCCTTTGCGGCCGCACATTCCTCGTCGACAATCTTGAAGAGCGCCTGAATTGCCCGGCCACCATTTTGCGCCAGCTTCCGCCCAACAAGGTCCATCGCCTGTACGCCGTTGGTGCCTTCGTAAATCATCGCGATACGGGCGTCGCGCACATATTGTTCCATGCCCCATTCGGCGATGTAGCCATGGCCGCCATAGACTTGCTGGGCATTCGTAGCGACTTCATAGCCCTTGTCAGTGCCATAGCCCTTAATGACGGGTGTCAGCAGTGACAAAAGGTCATCCGCCATCTGCCGTTCTTCCTCAGTTTGCGCATGGTGCAGTAAATCGGCTTGCAAAGCGCCCCACAGGCACAGGGCACGCATACCTTCTGTAAACGCCTTGGCATCCATCAACATGCGGCGCACATCGGGGTGCACGAACAGGGTGTCGGCTTTCTGTTCCAGATCCTGCGGACCCGTCAGCGCGCGGCCCTGACGGCGATCTTGGGCATAATGCAAGGCATTTTGGTAAGCGACTTCGGCGATTCCAAGGCCTTGCTGGCCAACGCCCAGACGCGCGATGTTCATCATGATAAACATGGCCGCGAGGCCCTTATTTTCTTCGCCGACAAGATAACCCGTCGCGCCATCATAATTCATGACGCAGGTCGCATTGCCGTGAATGCCCATTTTATGTTCGATCGAACCACAGGACAAACTGTTCCGCGCGCCGAGCGAGCCGTCATCATTCACCAAGAACTTGGGCACGATGAACAGCGAAATGCCTTTGACGCTGTCTGGTGCGCCCGGTGTTTTGGCCAAGACGAGGTGAATGATATTCTCGGTCAGGTCATGGTCGCCCGACGAAATGAAAATCTTGGTTCCGGAAACTGCATAGCTGCCATCGTCATTTGGCACAGCCTTGGTACGGATGAGGCCAAGATCGGTTCCGCAATGCGGCTCGGTCAGGTTCATCGTCCCGCCCCATTTGCCCGAAATCATATTCGGCGCATATTTGGCTTTCTGTTCATCGCTGCCCTTCACCAAGATCGCCGATACCGCACCTTGGGTAAGCCCCGGATACATCGCGAACGCCATATTTGAGCTCGCCATAAGCTCTTCAAACGCCATTGAGACGATGTGTGGCATACCTTGGCCGCCGAACTCCTCCGGCGCTGACAATGTGCCCCAGCCGCCTTCGCAGTACAGCTTATAGGCTTCTTTGAAGCCATCAGGCGTGGTGACGCTGCCGTCTTCATGGCGCGTGCAGCCTTGCAAGTCGCCGACTTGGTTCAAAGGAAAAAGAACGCCCTCTACAAATTTGGCGCCTTCGGTCAGGATCGCGTCGACCATATCCGCGCTGGCATTTTCGAAGCCGGGCAGATTGGCGAAGCGCTCAACAGCCAATACTTCGTTGAGAATGAACTGCATATCGCGAACGGGGGCGGTGTAGCTTGGCATTTTCGATCCTTAATTGGCTGGAAATATCAAATTAGGCTGCGGAGGACTTATCTGCCGCCTCTGCCTTTTCGACGGTTGAAACAAATTCGGTAAGCTCGTGAATAGCGCTTTCGATATCGTCACGCTGCGCCTTTAACAGATTGATCCTGTCGCGGCATTTTTCAATAGTAACGCGGCGCTGAATATTGCGGCCATCATTCAGATCGTAAAGGTCAATCATTTCCCGGATTTCAGCAAGGCTGAAACCAACGCGCTTGGCCCGCAATATCCATGCAAGCCGCGCGCGATCGCGCTTGGAATAAATGCGGGCAAGCCCCAAACGTTCGGGGGAAATCAAGCCTTGGTCTTCGTAAAAGCGCAAGGCCCGCGCGGTTACATCAAACTCGCTCGAAAGATCCGAGATTGTGAATGAATCGCGGTTAAATGCGTCTGGCGTATCGATGGTGGCATCGGCCCGCCTTTCCTCGCGCGTAATTGATTCCATGGCGCCTTCCCTCTTGTGTGCACTAGCGTCACTACTTTACGTTAGCGTAAACGTCAATTAGCGAAGTTAGCTCTGCCGCGACGTAACATAGCGTGCGTTTAAGTGCGCGTGTCGGGTTTTGGTGGCGAAGAAGGCGGGGTGACGGTCGCGTCGGCCGACGGATCGCCCGTCAGGGGTGCAGGCGCAGGGTCAACCATTGGTTCTGGCTTGGGCGGATTCCGCTTCACCGGCGTCGATGTATCTTTCAATACCACCACTTCCTGATCCAATTTCGTAACCGCGAACAATGCCTTCGCAAATGCCAGTGGCAGGCGAATGCAGCCATGCGACGCAGGATATCCGGGCAGATAGCCGCCATGTATGGCAATTCCGTCCCATGTGAGCCGCTGCATATAAGGCATTGGGGCATTGCTATAGAGGTTGGATTTGTGATCGATATTTTTTTGCAGAATATTGAAAGCACCTATAGGCGTTTCTTTGCCTTTTTTACCGGACGAAATCGTGCTGAAACCAATCAGCTTGTCATTCTGGAATACATAGACCCGCTGCGTATCCAGCACGACGACGATTTTCATCGGCCCCTCATAGCGGTCTTGCGGGATCCACACATATTGGCCGGGCTTAAGCGTATCCACTGGTCCCTTTTTCGGGACGGGCTTTGGCGCAGGTGCGACGACGGGTGGTTTAATGACAGGTGGGACAACAACCGACGGAGTCACCACGTTTTCAGGGACAGCAACGGGGCTAGCAGGGATGTTCGTCGGCACAGCTGGAACAGCGTTCTGCGCAACCACACCAACGGGCGCACTGGCAAACAGCGCAAGCGCACACATGAGGTGCAATGTCCGGATGCCCGCGTTCAATTTCATGGAATTGGCTTTAAACCCTCAAGATACAGCAACACACTGCATTTCAGGCATCTTAGCAAACAACTCAGATGAATTCGATGTGAATTTCGCTGCAATCCGTAAAAACAACTTCGGCAGCAATGAGGTTAACTGTCCTAGTTTTGCGTCGAAACGCCTGTGGGCCACTGTCGCTTGCAAACGTTCGTCCCTATCTCATTGTCATGATCATTGGTCGCAGACATTTTATCCAATCCGCCATTGCCGGAGCCAGCTTGCTCGCTGCGCCCTCGACGGCGACAGATATCGTTTTCGCCCCGGGAACAGGCAGCAACAGCGCGGGGTCACCCTCGCCTTTATTGCTCAGTCGCGCCAAAGCTGCGCTGGACACGCATAAAAGCCGCATTCGCAATCACGACCTGATCGCTATTGCCGATTTTTCGAAACCGTCGCGCGACCCTCGTTTTTACGTTGTGGATTTGCGGAACGGTTCATCCGCGCATTATCTGGTGGCCCATGGAAAAGGGTCTGACCCTAGCCATAGCGGATGGGTCCAGAACTTCTCAAATGTTCATGGGTCCGAAGCGACATCGGCTGGCAGCTACCTCGTCAGCGATACCTATATCGGGCAATATGGGGAGTCTCGCCGGCTCATTGGCTTGGATCCGCAGAATGACCAAGCCGAAGCGCGCGCGATTGTTATTCATCCGGCATGGTATGTGAACAAATCTCTGATTCAAGATCAGGGCAAGATTGGCCGCAGCCAGGGTTGTTTTGCCTTCGCCAAAAATGACATCAACGTCATTTTGGAACGCGTTGCCCCCGGCTGCCTTCTATATGCGGATAAAGTTTAGGGTCAGCTTCGGTTACCCGACTTGAAGACACCGCAAATGATCCGTTTACCGCTGTTCCCGCTGGGATCTGTTTTATAGT
The DNA here is from genome assembly GCA_041175505.1 of Pseudomonadota bacterium. GTDB lineage: Bacteria > Pseudomonadota > Alphaproteobacteria > Sphingomonadales > Sphingomonadaceae > Sphingorhabdus_B. The sequence goes on along the minus strand of JBEDET010000018.1, from coordinate 17,703 downwards.
CATCGGCTTTTTCATGGATAACCAACGCACCACCGTCGGCATCCAGCAGCCCGGTTGGCCCGGAAATAACAAAATCGGGCAATTTATATTCCAATGTTATTTTGCGGTCAGCGCCAGCCGTTACATTTGGCAAGTCGCCATGATGCGCGCCCATCGGGTTATCCCGACCATGTTGCTTCATGTCCGGGTTCCAATGTGGGCCCGCTGTCGTAAAATCGGGGCCTTCGCATTTGCCCACGGCATGAAGATGCATGCCATATGTCCCAGCGGCCGCTGCTTCGGCAGATAGGCTCAAGAACACGCCATCGCGACGCTGCGAGATCGTTGCAACGCCAGCCCAACTGCCATCCGCGCGCGCGAGGTCAGCCGTGACGACCTCCGAAACGTCAGCCGACTTGGCTGGTATAAGCGTCGAACAGCTGGCTAGGACTGGGATGAGTAGAATAGGCAGAAATGCGCGCATATTATGCTCCTATGGGAAAACGGCTTGGGGCAACATAACATCAACCCTGCGGCACTCAATTTGTTTCACTTGCTCATTGCGCCCATGCGCCGGGTTTTACGCCCTGCGCAAAAAGCAGCGCGGTCAGATCATTATGGCGCACCGCAAAATTGGCTGCGGCGGCGAGTTGCGGTCTTGGATGATAGCCCACGCCAAGGCCGTTGGCGGATACGGCCTCTGCGATCATCGGCATGTCATTTGCACCATCGCCGACCGCAAGCGCAGAGTTCAGGTCTAATCCAAGCGTTCCTGCCGCAGATTGAAGCACCTGCCGCTTCGTCGCCGCATCCACAATATCGGCGGCAAGACGTCCCGTCAGACGCCCCTGTTCAATCTCAAGCACATTGGCATGCACCTCTGCAAAGCCAAGCATGGCCGCAACGGGGCCGGTAAAGCTGGTAAAGCCCCCCGACACCAGCACGGCATGCGCGCCCCATGCGGTCATGGTGCGCACCAATGTCTCCGCCCCCGGCATAGGACGGACGCGTTCATGCAGGCATTGCTGGATCATGTCGGCATCAAGCCCGGCCAGCAACGCAACACGCGCATTTAACGCTTCGGCAAAGTCCAACTCGCCTGCCATCGCCCGCTCGGTAATTGCAGCGATTTCGGGCTTTATTCCGGCAAAATCAGCAAGCTCATCGATACATTCGACGGTAATCATCGTGCTGTCCATGTCGGACACCAACAGCATTTTGCGCCGTTGCTCTTCAGGTTGGACGACGACATCGACGCGATCTTCGAGTTCGGCAACCGCGGTACGCGCATGCGTTAGAGCGCCGTCGAAAACAATGTCCACGGCCCTGCCCTCCGCAAGCCAGTCCGTGATCGCTGGAACGCAGCTATGTGCAGCCAATCGGTCGCAGGCTTCTGAAATTATGCCGCTTTCCAAAGAATCTGCTGCTATCAGGGTTAAGATGGGCATTTCGAATCCTAAAAAGATGGTCGCGCTTATTGCGGGTCCAACCGCAAGCGGCAAGACGGCATTAGCGCTGCAATTGGCGAAGTCGCGCAATGTCGTGATTATCAACGCCGATAGCGCGCAAGTTTATTCCGACCTGCCGATACTCAGCGCCCAACCTACCGAAAGCGAACAACGCAGCGCCCCGCACCGCTTATTCGGATATCTGGATGGCCAAACGCACTGTTCGGCGGCACGCTGGGCCAATGATGCCAAAGACGCCATTCGCGATGCGCATGATGCCGGCGCGCTGCCTGTACTGGTCGGCGGCAGCGGCCTATATATCCAGACATTACTCGATGGCATCGCGCCCATACCCGACATCGATCCGGAATTGCGCACCCGCATTAGGGCGCTGCCCGTCGAACAAGCTTATGCGGCGCTCCAAAAGCTCGACCCCGCTATGGCCGCGACCTTGGGCCCCGCAGACATCATCCGCATCACCCGCGCGCTTGAGGTTATTGAAGGCACTGGGCGCAGCATCAGCGAATGGCGTAAAATCAAGACGGGCGGCATCGCGCAAGACATCTCGCTGCACCCCCTCCTCCTCTTGCCACCGCGTGAATGGCTATATCAACGGTGCGACATCCGCTTCGAACAGATGATGCAAAGCGGCGCTATTCAGGAAGTTGAAGCTTTGCTGGCGCAGCAAATGCCGCATGATGCGCCAATCATGCGGGCCATCGGGGTTCCAGAGATCGCTGCGCTTCTGGGCGGCACTATGTCAGAGGCAGAAGCCATCGAACGCGGCAAAATTGCGACCCGCCAATATGCAAAGCGGCAGTTTACCTGGTTCAGGAACCAAGCCCCCGCCACATGGCCCCGCATAGTTGATGAAATAAATGATTCAAATAGAGGTTATTTTGAAACAATATTTCAATGATTATCGTTGACATGTCATTTTCTAATCTTTAGCTAGCCCGCTCTTGCCTACTCTGTTGCGCTGCAACATAGGGCAGCTTCATAATGAGTGAGGACTTTGCAGTGCCCGAAAAATCCGGCGCAGAAATATTGATCGATACCTTGATCGAACAGGGTGTGGACACCGTCTTCGGGTATCCCGGCGGGGCAGTTCTGCCGATTTATGACGCGCTCTTTCAGCACAAGAAAATCCGTCACGTCCTCGTCCGTCACGAAGCTGGCGCTGCGCATGCGGCAGAAGGTTACGCGCGTTCGACGGGCAAGCCGGGCGTCGTGCTGGTCACGTCAGGCCCTGGCGCGACCAATGCCGTTACCGGCATTGCGGATGCCTTCATGGATTCCATTCCGCTGATTGTTCTGACTGGACAAGTTGCCACCAACTTAATCGGCTCGGACGCGTTTCAGGAAGCGGACACCGTGGGCATCACGCGCCACTGTTCGAAGCACAATTATCTTGTGAAAGATCCCGCGGACCTCGCATCGACGGTGCGTGAGGCGTTTGCCATCGCAACCAAAGGACGCCCTGGCCCCGTTGTCATCGACATTCCAAAAAATGTTCAGGTTGCGACAGCATCCACCGACGTAAAGCGCGCAACGTCATCGCGGTTTAACCCTGCGGGCGAAGCTGATTACGCCGAAATCAATCGCGCGGTTGAACTGTTGGCCAATGCGAAGGCGCCAATCCTCTACACCGGCGGTGGCATCATCAATTCCGGCCCCGATGCGAGTGCGGCGCTGCGCGAGCTCGCCGAATTGTGCGGCGCGCCTGTCACATCAACTCTCATGGGTCTTGGCGCATATCCTGCCTCCGGCGACGCATGGCTTGGTATGCTTGGCATGCATGGCACATATGAAGCCAATATGGCGATGAACCAATGCGACGTGATGCTATGCCTGGGCGCGCGTTTCGACGACCGTGTCACAGGTCGCTTGGATGCCTTTTCACCCGACAGCATCAAAATCCACATCGATATAGACCGCAGTTCAATCAACAAAACGGTACGCGTTGATCTGCCCATCGTGGCTGATGTTGGCGCGGCGATCCGGCAAATGATCGAAGTGTGGAAAGGCCGTAAATATAAAGCCGCGGCGTTGGATGACTGGTGGGCACGTATCAAGGGCTGGCGCGCAGTCGACTGCCTCAGCTACACCGGCAGCACGCAGGAAATCATGCCGCAATATGCGATTGAACGTTTGTTCGCGGCGACAAAAGACAAATCGCCGATCATCACGACGGAAGTTGGGCAGCACCAAATGTGGGCCGCGCAGCATTTCCATTTTGATGCCCCCAACAAATGGCTCACCAGCGGCGGCTTGGGAACCATGGGCTATGGCCTGCCCGCAGCGGTCGGTGCACAAATGGGTAATCCGGACGCGCTGGTTATCGATATCGCTGGCGAAGCATCGATCCAGATGAACATTCAGGAAATGGCAACCGCGACCCAATATCGTTTGCCGGTCAAAGTCTTCATCCTGAACAATGAATGGATGGGCATGGTCCGCCAGTGGCAAGAGCTGACCTATGAAAGCCGGTTCTCGGAAAGCTATTCAGACAGCTTGCCGGATTTTGTGGCGCTGGCCGAAGCTTATGGATGGAAAGGCATACGTTGCAGTGACCCGTCCAAGCTCGATGATGCCATTGCCGAAATGCTTGCCCATGACGGCCCGGTGATGTTCGATTGCCGCGTGCACAAAACCTCAAATTGCTTCCCGATGATACCGTCAGGCGCGGCCCATACGGACATGATCCTGCATTCCGATGAAGTATCAGGGACGATGGACGACGAAGCAAAGGCGCTCGTATAATGCATATCAAACAGGAACTCACCGAACGGCATGTGCTCACGCTGACCGTCGATAACGAAGCAGGCACGCTCGCGCGGATCGCGGGCATGTTTACCTCGCGCGGCTACAACATCGACAGTTTGACCGTTGCCGATATCAGCGAAGACCATGCCATCAGCCGGATTACCATCGTCACCCGCGGGCCACCGCCGGTCATCGACCAGATCATTGCGCAATGTGAACGCCTGATCCCGGTACACAAAGTCACGGACCTGACCGAGGCCGGCCCCCATGTGGAGCGAGAGCTTGCGTTGGTTAAGGTGCGCGGTACCGGTGACCAACGGGTTGAGGCAATGCGCCTTGCCGATATTTATCGTGCCCGCGTGATCGACGCGACTGTCAACAGCTTCATTTTTGAGATAACCGGCGGCCCGGACAAGATTGACACGTTCGTCGCGTTGATGCGCGAAGTCGGCCTGGTTGAAGTCGGCAGAACCGGAATTGTCGGCCTGATGCGCGGAGCCGAAGGCAGCTAAATTTCATCGTCAAAATATTACGCCGTTGAAAGTAAGACCCTGAAACACATTCCGGGTGACGGCAAAGCAGAAGGACTAAAACATGAAAGTATTTTACGACGCAGATTGCGATCTGGGCCTGATCAAGGACAAGAAAGTCGCGATTGTTGGTTATGGTAGCCAAGGCCATGCACATGCACAGAACCTGCGCGACAGCGGCGTTGCGGACGTAGCCATTGCGTTGCGCGCTGGATCGGCCACCGCGAAAAAGGCTGAAGCTGCTGGCTTCAAGGTCTTGGCGAATGCCGATGCCGCCGCGTGGGCCGACATCTTGATGGTGTTGGCACCTGACGAGCATCAAGCTGCCATTTACGCAGATGATTTGCATGCAAATATGAAACCCGGCGCGGCGCTTGCCTTTGCCCATGGCCTGAACGTCCATTTCGGCCTTATCGAACCACGCGCAGACATTGACGTCATCATGATCGCGCCAAAGGGCCCCGGCCACACCGTACGCAGCGAATATCAAAAAGGCGGCGGCGTGCCTTGCCTTATCGCGGTTGCTCAAAATTCATCGGGCAATGCCCATGACATCGCGCTTGCTTATGCAAGCGGTGTGGGCGGCGGACGCAGCGGCATTATCGAAACCAACTTCCGTGAAGAGTGCGAAACCGATCTGTTCGGTGAACAGGCCGTATTGTGCGGCGGTATCACCCACCTGATCCAAGCAGGCTTCGAAACGCTGACTGAGGCGGGCTATGCCCCTGAAATGGCGTATTTCGAATGCTTGCATGAAACGAAGCTCATCGTTGACCTTCTATATGAAGGTGGCATCGCCAACATGCGCTATTCCATCTCCAACACCGCGGAATATGGCGACATCACAACTGGCCCGCGCATCATTACCGACGAAACCAAAGCGGAAATGAAACGCGTTCTTGCGGACATTCAGTCCGGCCGTTTTGTAAAGAACTTCGTTCTGGACAACCGTGCGGGACAACCTGAGCTTAAGGCCGCGCGCAAAGCCGCTGCCGCGCATCCAATCGAAGCAACTGGCGCAAAACTGCGCGCTATGATGCCTTGGATCGCCAAGAATAAGCTGGTTGATCAAGCCAAAAACTAAACTTCTTCGCATCTTGACAGTTTAAGGGGAGGCATCGACACTGGTGCCTCCCCTTTTTCATGTCTGGAGCAATTTTATGCGCAAGCTTTTATGTGCCCTTCCCCTCTTCGCTGCCGTCCCCCTCATCGCCCAAAGCGCACCACAAACCCCCGGCGCGGTGGATGTCACGCGCGTGACCGCTGGAACGTACAACACCGACCCCGGACACACGCTGATCGGCTGGCGGGTTAGCCATTTCGGTTTTAACGACTATTTTGGCATCTTCGGCGATGCGACGGGGACATTGGTTCTGGACCCCGCAAAGCCCAATGCATCGACGGTCGACATCACTATTCCTATAGGCAAAGTCACAACCGCGAGCGCGGGCCTCACGGGCCATTTACTTCGTGCTGGCAAAGATGGCGGCAAAGCTGACTTTTTCGGTCCAGCGCCTGCGGATGCAAAGTTCGTATCCACCAGCGTGGTCGCCAAGGGCACGACAGCCAAAATCACGGGTAACCTGACGCTGAACGGCGTCACCAAGCCAGTCGTGCTCGATACGACATTTTCAGGCGCTGGCAACAATCCGTTCAATAAGAAACCAACCGTCGGCTTTCATGCCACCTCTGTCATCAAACGCAGCGAATTTGGCATTAGCTATGCCGTTCCGATGATTTCGGATGACGTTACCTTGGACATCAGCGTCGCCTTTGAAAAGGCGAGCTAACGATCAAAAATAAAACGCCGCAAAAGCACAAAGGGGAGATTTTCCTCGCCTTGTGCCTTTGCGGCGTCATGTGCATATATTGCTGGCTACGCCATGTCGGGGATATAATTAGCCCCGGAAAGCCGCATCCAAAGCAACCTTAGCTGCGCGATACTCTGCCTCTAGCTGATCAACAAATTGTGCCACAGTTTGCACCTCCTTGATCGCGCCGATACCTTGGCCGGAACCCCAGATATCCTTCCAAGCCTTGGCTTCGCTATTGCCGCCCGAACCAAAGTTCATCGTGGAAATATCGCCCTTAGGCAGATTGTTGGGGTCCATCCCTGCGCGCTCGATCGACTGGCGCAGATAGTTGCCGCTCACGCCGGTAAACAGGTCCGAGTAAACAATGTCGGAAGCTTTTGCTTCAACGATATTGTCTTTGTAGCCGTCAACGGCATTGGCTTCCTTGGTCGCGATGAACGCGCTGCCGATATAGCCAAAATCTGCACCCATGGCTTGCGCGGCCAAAACGGACGCACCGTGTGCAATCGATCCGGACAACGCCACGGGACCATCAAACCATTCGCGAATTTCGCGCATCAAAGCGAAAGGTGAGGTTACGCCAGCGTGGCCGCCAGCGCCTGCAGCCACCGGAATAAGGCCATCTGCGCCCTTTTCGATTGCCTTGTGCGCGAAACGGTCATTGATAACGTCATGAAACGCAATACCGCCCCAGCTGTGCACGGCTTGGTTCAGTTCTTCCTGCGCGCCAAGCGACGTGATCGTGATTGGGACTTGCCATTTCGCGCAGACGGCCAAATCTTCCTGCAACCGGTTGTTTGATTTATGTACGATCTGGTTCACCGCATAAGGCGCGGCAGGGCGCGTGGGATTATCGCGGTTATGTGCGGCGAGTTCCTCAGTGATCTGGTGCAACCATTCGTCCAGCTGGCTGGCTGGACGCGCATTGAGCGCTGGGAATGAACCGACAACACCCGCCTTGCACTGTGCAATCACCAGCTCTGGACCTGAAACGATAAAAAGCGGCGATCCAATCACCGGAAGACGAAGATTGTCGAAAATTGCCGGAAGTGCCATGCGCCGAATCCCTTGTTAATTGAGTATTTAACGGTGGGTTAGCGCCTGCATATCGCGGCTGTCAAATGGCTGGCACGGAACAAGCCATTACGTAAGGTTAGGTGGGCGTGATTTTTCATGCACGCCCGCCTTTGATCGACTTACGCGCCGTTAGCAGCGCTCAAAATCGCCCGAACGGACGCCGTTGCGACATCCCTGCTGATCCCGACACCGAACAAGATCGGCCCATCGCCAACACGGCACTCAACATAGGCAGCAGCGCGTGCGTCCGTGCCGTGGCCGATTGCGTGCTCGCTATAGTCAATGATGTTCAGCGGCCCTCCCAGAGCCTCCTCAAGGGCATTGGCAAGGCTTGAGATAAGTCCATTGCCGCGACCGCTCACACTTTGTTCGACGCCATCGATGCGGATGTTGCCTGCGAAGATGCGTTCATCCAGTTGACGCTGGCTTTGGCTTTCGCGGAAGTCGATTAGGCGGAAGCGCCCTTCACCTTTCAGATGATAGCGCTTTTCAAACGCTTCCCAGATGTCGGCACCGGTCAGCTCCCGGCCAGTCGTGTCGGACAATTCCTGCACCGTCGTGGAAAAATTGGCCTGCATACGCTTGGGCAATTTGAGGCCGTGGTCCTGCTCGATAACCCAGGCCACACCGCCCTTGCCGCTTTGCGAATTCACGCGGATGACGGCTTCGTATGAGCGCCCCAGATCAGCGGGATCGATCGGCAAATAAGGAACTCGCCAAATTTCGTCATTTTGCCGTTCATGCGCGGCAAAACCTTTCTTAATGGCGTCTTGGTGCGATCCGGAAAAGGCCGTGAACACCAATTCGCCGGCATATGGGTGACGCGGATGGACCGGCAGTTGATTGCAATATTCCACGGTCTGAATGACTTCATCTATATTGCTGAAATCAAGACCTGGGTTCAGCCCTTGCGTATACATATTCAGCGCCAGCGTGACCAGGTCGACATTGCCCGTCCGTTCACCATTGCCGAACAGGCAGCCTTCGATCCGGTCGCCGCCCGCCAAAAGGCCAAGTTCCGCCGCAGCGATGCCACTGCCCCGGTCGTTATGCGGATGCAGGCTGATGACGACGGCATCACGCGCGCTGATATGTTTGCACATCCATTCGATCTGGTCCGCATATACATTGGGCATCGCGGCTTCGATGGTGGCGGGCAAATTCAGGATCAGTGGCTTGGCAGCGGTCGGTTTTAAAACCTCCATCACAGCCTCGCTCACCTCAAGGCTGAATTCGAGTTCGGCAGTGGAGAAGGTTTCGGGGCTATATTCGAAATGCCAGTCGGTTTCGGGGAAGCGCGCGGCTTGCTCCATCAACATATGCGCGCCTTCAACCGCGATGGCCTTTACCCCCGCTTTGTCGAGGTTGAAGACAATGTCGCGCCACGCAGGGCTGACGGCATTATACAGATGCACAATCGCACGCGGTGCGCCCGCCATGCTTTCAAACGTTTTCTCTATAAGGTCGCGGCGCGACTGCGTCAGGCTCTGGATCGTCACATCATCGGGGATGCTTCCGCTATCGACCAAACCACGGATAAAATCGAAATCTGTCGCACCGGAGCTTGGAAAACCAACTTCGATTTCCTTCACGCCCACTTTCAGGAGAAGATCAAAAAAGCGGCGCTTTTTCTCTGCGCCCATCGGGTCGATCAGCGCTTGATTGCCATCGCGCAAGTCGGTCGAAAGCCAACGTGGCGGAGCGTCTATTGTACGATTTGGCCATTGACGGTCAGGCAGGTCAACTTGCGGGAATGCGCGGTATTTACGAGATGGATCAGCTAACATCATGTTTTTTGCAACTTCGCTATTGCGCCCATCATATGGGCTGTAAGACTTGGCGGGGTTTCATGAAGCCCTTAGGCGGCCTGCCGAACGATGCCGACATCAAGCGCACGCCTAAGGGCGTGTAAGTCGTAGAAGAAGCAAGGTCGCGTTATGCAAAGACATTATGTCGCGGCGATAGCCATTCAAAGCAACATTCGTCCAGTATAAAATTTATGCGCATTCATTTAGTTGCCAACCAAATGGCATCACACGCGCTATCGAGATCGTGGAAGCACGCACTGCTGTGGAAAGGGTCACGCTGATTTAGTGACATTCTTGGTGACGTTCGCCGCAACACGGCCCGTAAGGCTGACGTCAGCAAGTCGATCCGCTGAACGGCGTCAAATCGCGCGCGCGGTTGGCAACTGGCGCGGTCGACGTCTCGAAAAATGGCATCGACGCGATAGGCCACGAGCTCATTATACCGGCGGTGCGGCCCCCGATGCAGTGGCAAACCCGAACATATGGCCGCACCCTCTGTCGCTGGCAAAAACACGCCATTGTGTTCAAACTGACGGGCGTCAAATCCGTGGAACGACAAAGCTTCAAAATGCGCGGCAAACGCCCGCCCGGCAAAGACGCCGACGGGAATGATATGATGCGATTGGTGATGCAACGGAGCCGCCGCGCGTGCGAGTCTGGGAAAAGTGCGCATCTTGCCTCCGCCGACCATAGTCGCGGGCCCAATGGCGCGACTCATATGTTATTGGGCGGTTTTTATGGCCCCTATACCGTTAACCAAGCATGCATTTACTTTACCCTGATCGGGGCTGGGCGTCACAACAACAACCTCATCTGCATTCAAACCGGGCAGCTCAAGTGCGCGGTCATATGCCCCTTGCGTGGCAAGGTCGTGCACAAGGCGCACCACATAACGCATAGCTTCATGCGCAGGCAGCTGCGCATGCGCGAAGGTCAGTTCCTGATCGCATAGCCACGCCACCCCTGTTGTTTCCACAATAGCGATCGTCGACATGTCAAAGCCAACGCACAGCAACGCCGGAAAGGCCGCACCTTGGGCATATTGGGCAACAGCCTCCGCGTAATAATCATATCCCGAAACAACAGCCGCCGGAGACCAAAACACGGCCTTGATACCCAAGTTGCGTCCCAAAACCCCGCCAAGTTCCAGCATGACCTGAACAATTGCGGGAACAATGCGGCCAGATGCGACTGCTGGGCCCAAATCGATGTGCACCGCAGAATGAATATCCGAGAGGTCAGCGTTGCAAAAAATGTGGTGCGTTGCCGCTGGCGCAGGGCACGCCTGCAACGCATAGGTAAATGCAACGCCGCTAAATAGCAGACTGCCCGATAGGCTCGCTATGTCACTGCCGTCATCAAAGGTGATGCCAAGCCCGTCGAAATCGACGGATTGCCAAATTTCTCTCAAATCGGCGAAGCTATCCGCCGACAGCAATGACATAACCGTCATACGATCTTCCAATCGAAGTTCCTTTTTTGTTCGTATTGGTCGAAACAAAAAGGTTCAAGCGATTTTGCGACAACACACGGTCAACGCGGCGTAGCGTATTAAATTTCGACTTGGCTTCCCAGTTCGACCACCCGGTTGCTGGGCAGTTTGAAGAACTCCATGGCGTTTGCCGCATTGCGTAACATCCATGCAAAAATCTTTTCGCGCCAGATCGCCATGCCCGGGATCTTCGACGCAATAAGCGTCTGCCGCGACAGGAAGAAGCTGGTGTGCATCATATCAAACTTTGGACCACAAAGATCGACCATATCGAGCGTCGCGGGCACATTGGTTTCTTCCAAGAAGCCAAAGCGCATTTTGACGCGATAGAAACCTTCACCAAGGTCTTTGCAGATAATCCGTTCGCCGGTTTCGACAAAGGGAACATCTTCGATTTGCACCGTGAGAATGATGACGCGTTCATGCAATATGCGGTTGTGCTTGATGTTATGCAGCAACGCCGAAGGAACGCCGCTCGCGGCAGACGCCATGAAGATCGCCGTGCCGGGAACCCGCGTCGCGCTGTTTGCAGCCGATTTGATGAAGATTTCCATCGGCATGGTGCTTTCCGCCATACGCTCACGCATCAGCGCGCGGCCACGTGACCAAGTCGTCAGCAAGGTGAAGATCACCAAGCCAATCAGCAGCGGCACCCAGCCGCCCGATGGAACCTTGAGCAGGTTTGCGCCGAAATATGCAAAGTCGACGATGAAGAACAAAGCCAAGATCGGAATGGCTTTCCACTTTGGCCATTTCCAAAGCGACAGGAGCACGACCGCGATCAGGCAGGTGTCGATAAACATCGCACCCGTCACCGCGATACCATAAGCAGCGGCAAGGTTGGATGAAGACTGGAAGAAAAGCACCAGCAAGAGGACCATCACCGCCAGCCCCCAGTTGATTGCCGGAATGTAAATCTGGCCTGCGGCTTTTTCGCTGGTGTGCAAAATGCTCAAGCGCGGCATGAAGCCCAATTGAATGGCTTGCTGGGTCAGCGAGAAAGCACCCGAAATAACGGCTTGGCTGGCGATAATCGCGGCCAAAATCGTCAATATGATGACAGGTGTACTAATGATATCCGGCACCATCAGGAAGAACGGGTCACGAATGGCCATCTGGGCTTCCTCAGGCGTCATCGACAAGATCATTGCCCCCTGCCCCATATAGTTCAGCATCAACGCCGGCAGAACGAAGAACAGCCAGCTGAACTTGATTGGGCGCCGCCCGAAATGCCCCATGTCGGCATAGAGCGCCTCGGCCCCGGTAACGGCAAGCACGACAGTGCCCATCGCCACAAATGCGCGAAAGCCATCGGCGTAGAAAAAATAAAGCGCATTTAGCGGGTTGATCACATCCAAAATGATCAATGGCATCTTTGTAAGATGCATGATGCCAAGGCCGGAGAGCGTTGCAAAATAGACCAGCATGATCGGCCCGAACCATGCGCCAACCTTGGCCGTGCCACGCGATTGGAACGCAAACAGTCCACCGATAATCACGATAGATATGGGCAGGATCCAGGCGCTAAAGCCCTGGCTGACATATTTCAGACCTTCCGCCGCGGACAGGATCGACATCGCAGGCGTAATCATGGAGTCGCCATAGAAAAGGGCGGTTGCAAAAACGCCAAGCATCACGAAAGGCGCGGTCCATTTTGCGCCCGCAGTCTGCCGGTTAATCAGCGCGAGAAGGGCAAGGCTTCCGCCCTCGCCCTTGTTGTCGGCTTTCATGATCGTGAAGACATATTTGAATGTCACAACGATCATCATCGACCAAAAAACGAGACTTAGCACACCATTGATGTGCATCGGATCGGGAGTGATGGGATGATGTCCGGCGAATGTTTCGCGGAAAGCATAGATCGGGCTGGTCCCGATGTCGCCAAAGACAACGCCAACTGTGCCAACGCACAGGGCGAGCAACGACCCCTTCGGGGCATGACTTGCATGGTGATCTTGTTCGCTATGACCAAAATCGTCTGCGGCTTGCGGTCCAACCATTTCGTTTCCCCGGCGTTTGCCCCAATTGCCTCTAGAAGCAGTCAGGACGCGCGCATTAGCATGGGCACCAACCCATCACAACAAAGCAATGATGCCAGCTATTGATATGAAAAAGTAATTATATCAGTTACTTAGTTGCATTTGCGGCTTGGACATTAGCGGCCTGCGCCTGCAATGCCTTCGCCGCTTGCAGTTGCGACTCAATACGTGCCTTCCACTTGGCTTGCGGCGTCGCGAGCGACACGGTCTTTTCCCAGAGCAAAATGGCCCCGTCGAGGTCACCGGCAAAGAGCCGCGTTAGCCCCGCGAAATAATATGGCGCGGGATAATTGGGCCGGATTGCCCGCGCCTTATCAAATGCCAATTGCGCCGGTGGCGACATTTGGCCTTCGCTTGCGAGCATCAGCTGCAAACCCAATGCGGACCACAAATCCGGGTTGTTGGGGTCTTTGCGCAAACCAGCCTGAATATAGGATGCCGACAGCGTGTAATCGCCCTGCTTGGCAAATGAGTCCGCGGTAACAAGCCAGCGTTTTGCGCTGCCAAAGCTTTGGTCCATGTCGGCCCGTATGTCGACAAGCTGCGTTGCGGCGACTTCGCTTGCCGCCAGTGGCTTGGCAGGTGACGATGGTGTCGTGGGCAGCCCCTGAAGCGCATATCCCGTCATCCCCAATAGAATGACAGCTGCGGCAATCTGCCACAAACCTCTCGACGATCGGATATTCCAGACGAGCACGGCTAGGCTGAGTACCGCCAAAATGCCAAGTGCAAACCAACCGTTCATGCGCCCCTCCGGAATAGCCCGCGGGCCAGCCATATGCCAGCAATCAGGATCAATAAGGGCGTCAACCAAAGCAACAGCCCTGCCCCCTTCATATCAGGTTCAAAGCTGACCCATTCACCGTAGCGCGCGATCATCCAGCCACGAATGGCCTCGGGCTTTTGCCCGGCTGCAATTTGTTGCCGCACCTCTGCGCGCATCGTACCCGCCATGTGCGCGTCACTATCGGCGATCGATTGCCCCTGACATTGAATGCAGCGCAAGCTGTGCATCAACTTGGTTGCCGCCGCTTCCTGTGCGGGATCGGGCAACTGACGGTTCGCCAATGCGGGCGTGGGGCCGCTACCTTGCGCGAACATAGGTGTTGCAAGCATCAGGCATATGAGCGCGAGCATTCTCATTTCGCGGCGTTCACTTTTTCAATCAGCATCGGGACATGTTCAGCCCGGATATCGCCGATATGCTGATACAATATCGTGCCGTCACCACCGATGACATAAGTTTCCGGAACCCCTGACGATCCAAGCTTAAGCTGAACCGCCATTTCGCTGTCCGAACCAATGCGCCGAAACGGGTTGCCAAATTCGCTCAAGAATGCGGCAACGTCTTCGGGTCTGTCGCGGATGGCGATGGCGTCAATTTCGACACCTGCCTTTTTCAAGGCTTCGAGATACGGCGCTTCGGCCTTGCACGGGATGCACCAGCTGGCAAAAATGTTCAGCAAACGGGGCTTTCCGTCGGCCATATCGCCGCTGGCCAAGCCTTCGACTCCCGCCGTTGCTGCGGGCAATGAAAATGCAGGCAGCTTTTGCCCAATCATCGCCGAATGCACCTGTTCGTCTTTCGGCACAGCCAGGCCGTAAATGGCCAAACCGCCAATAAAAGCGACCACCGCCAGCGGGATCCACAGAAGCCAGGGCCGGTTCATGTCGTTTGCCACTTGTTTTTAGCAGGCTTTTTCGCGCGCCGGAACATACGGCCAAGCAGCGCAATGATACCACCGACCGCAATCAGCAGTCCGCCATACCAGATGAACGATACAAAGGGTTTCCACCACAAGCGCACCTGCCAGCGGCCATCGCCCTCTTGGTCCGGCTGCGCGATTACAGCATAAAGTTGGCCATTCCAACGCGTCAGCAATGCCGCCTCGCTCGTTTGCATTTCGGGCTTAAAAAACTGCCGTGATTGCGGACGAAGCACAAAGGCATCGCCATTTTTCACCGCCTGCATCTGGCCCTCAACTGCAACCCAATTGTCCCCGACAACAGGATTGACGTCGTCGAGCTTCACTTGCCAGCCAGCGACTTCCGCGCTTTCACCCGGGGCAAGCGCGGTCAAGGTTTCGGACGAAAAGCCGGACTCTGCCGCCATACCAAAAACGCTAACGGCAATGCCGAAATGCGCGATGACCATACCGAGTACCGGTAATGGCGTACGCAGCAATTTGCGGCCACGTAACGGAAGCCACGCGGCGACAGCCAGTGCCAATGACAAGGCAATCCCAAGCAATGGGAACAGCCCAACGTCCGGCGCGAATTTCCAAACGGCGATGCCGCTCCACAACAATATTGCGGCACCCCCGATAAGCCAATATTTTAAGCGTTTGAGATCATCGCGGCGCCAGCGCAGCATCGGGCCAATCAAAAGGGCAAGCATCAACAGAACAGCGATAGGCACCGTTGCCTTGTTGAAATAGGGCGGGCCAACCGAAATCTTGTCGCCCATCGCTTCAGCCGCAAGCGGGTAAAGCGTGCCGATGAGCACCACGGCAAGGATAACGCTGAGGAAGATATTGTTGGCGACAATGCCGCCTTCGCGGCTGATAAGTTGAAACGGCTCGCCTTGCTTGACCGAACCAATGCGCAAAGCAAAAATCACAAACGCAAGGCTGGTGTATATCAACATCAAGGCAAGAATGAACGCCCCACGCTCTGGATCGACAGCGAAGGCGTGGACGCTGGTCAAAATACCCGACCGCACCAAGAATGTCCCAGCCATCGACATCGCAAATGCAACGAGCGCCAGCATGATCGTCCACGCGCGCAAAGCGTTTCGGGTCGCAAGGACACTCACCGAATGCAGAAGCGCTGTCGCCGCAAGCCATGGTAGCAGCGATGCGTTTTCAACGGGGTCCCAGAACCACCAGCCGCCCCAGCCAAGCTCATAATACGCCCAATAGCTGCCGGCGGTGATGCCGATGGTCAGGAATATCCACGCCGCCAACACCCAAGGCCGCATCGCGCGTGCAAAGGCAGGCCCAACCTGATTTGTCAGCAGTGCGCCCACGGCAAAGGAAAAGGCGATCGAAAGCCCGACATAACCGAAATATAAAGTCGGCGGATGGAACGCGAGGCCGACGTCCTGAAGCAATGGATTCAATCCATTCCCTTCGATAGGCGCAGGGACGAGGCGTTCAAACGGGTTAGATGCGAACAAAAGGAAAGCAAAAAAACCAAGGGCAATGAATGCCTGCACCGCCAACGTGGCATTTAGCGTTTTGGACTCAATCCGCTTTTCCAGCAGCGCAATCGCAGCGCCGGACACCGACAAAACCGATACCCACAGCAGCATGGAGCCTTCATGGTTGCCCCATGTGCCCGCAAGCTTAAAAATCAGTGGCTTATCAATGTGGCTGTTGCTGGCGACCAACAGCACCGACAGGTCGGTTACGTAAAACAGCCGCATCAGCGCGAGAAATGCAAAGGCGCATAAGGCACCTTGGACATAGGCTGCCGGCTTGATGAGCGGCACAAGCTGCCCTGCGCCGCCGCGCAACAATGTCATGCCGCCTATAAGTTGAAGCAGCGCCATTGCGGCGGCCAGCCACAAAGCGGCAAGTCCTGCCTCTGCCATCATGTCAAAGCCTTCATTTTGAAAGCGTGTCCTTTGTGTGTTCTGCGGAAGTAATGTCGATATCCGCCAGTTCTTTGGGCACATAATTTTCGTCATGCTTGGCCAACAGGCTGTCTGCGACAAAGATGCCGTCGGGGCCAAGCCTACCATCTGCAACCACGCCGGATCCTTCAACGAACAGATCGGGCGTAATACCCCGATAGGCGACCTTTTGCGTTTTATCCTTGTCCTGCACCGTAAAGATAATCGAAACGCCGTCGGCGGCGCGGACGATTGAACCCCTTTGCACCATCCCGCCGAGGCGGATGGCTTTGCTGGGGGCAACATTGGCGCTGGCCAAGGTGGTGGGCGTGTAAAAATACGAGGCTTCTTCGCGCAAAGCCGCCGCTGCGATCAGGCCAGCCCCAATCAAAGCGAAAACCGCAATCACGGCAAGCAGCAGGCGTTGATGCTTGGGCTTCATGGCTGTTGCCTCAATTCATCTGCAGATGCCTCTGCGCGACGCATGGCAAGATAGCTGGAGATTACAAGCCAGCTAATGCCAACGCCCGTAACGGCGAACGACGCGATGATGAACGGTGCGTGCGGCATCAATAGTCCGCCATACGACGCATGCGCGCCTCAATCCGCATTTCGGCCAGCGCAGTGCGCATCCGCATCAACACCAACGCGCCGAACAACAGGCTGAAGCCCGCAACGGAAACAAAAAGCGGCACAAGATAAGCTTGATCGATGGAAGAGCCACCCAAGGTGATGCTCGCCTTTTGATGCTGGCTTTCCCACCAGATGACCGAGCGGTTGATGATCGGAATGTTGACGGCACCGATGACGCCGAAAACGGCGGCAACGCGGCTTGTATCGCCCTTCTCGCTCGATGCGTTTGAAAGCGCGATATATCCAAGATAGAGGAAAAACAGCACCAGCATGGATGTCAGCCGGCCATCCCACACCCACCATGTTCCCCATGTCGGCCTGCCCCAAATCGATCCAGTGATCAGGCAAATCGCCGCAAAGGTCGCGCCAGGGACCGCAATTGCGCGCGCGGACACGCCAGCAAGCGGATGACGCCAGACCAACTGAACGATGCTCGCAATGGCAATGCCGGTCCATCCGCCCATACCCAACCAAGCGGCGGGCACATGAACAAATATAATC